>CAJBCQ010000229.1 GCA_903951595.1 uncultured Hyphomicrobiales bacterium
AGCGAGGTGAACTCATCCTCGGCTTCTTCGGCCGCATATTCAGGCTCAGGCTCTGCCTGCACCGGCTGCGGACGCTTCATCGGCGGCAGAGGCGCGCGCATGCCGAAACCGCTGGTGGTGCGGCCGACCAAATCTTCCTGCTCTTCATTATAGCTCTGGGTCTGGTGTTCCTTGGCAAGGCCCGTGGCCACCACGGAAACCCGCATCGTGCCTTCCAGGCTATCATCAAAGGTGGCACCAAGGATGATATTGGCTTCCGGGTCCACTTCCTCACGGATGCGGGTTGCCGCTTCGTCAACTTCATAAAGGGTCAGGTCCGGGCCACCGGTGATGGAAATCAGCAGGCCGCGCGCGCCGCGCATGGAAACATCATCCAGCAGCGGGTTGGAAATGGCAGCTTCGGCAGCTTCAATGGCGCGGCGTTCGCCTGTGGCTTCGCCTGTACCCATCATGGCCTTGCCCATCTCGCTCATAATCGCGCGCACGTCGGCGAAATCGAGGTTGATGAGGCCTTCCTTGGTCATAAGTTCGGTGATGGAGGCCACACCCGAATAAAGCACCTGATCCGCCATCGCGAAGGCAGCGGCAAAGGTGGTCTTTTCATTGGCAATGCGGAACAGATTCTGGTTCGGAATGACAATCAGCGTATCGACATGCTTGGCCAGCTGCTCAATGCCGCGCTCAGCCGTCTGCATACGGCGCACGCCTTCAAACTGGAAGGGCTTGGTCACAACGCCCACCGTCAGAATACCCTGCTCCTTGGCCGCGCGTGCGATCACGGGGGCAGCCCCGGTGCCGGTGCCACCACCCATGCCGGCGGTGATGAACGCCATATGCGCGCCCGACAGATGATCCAAGATTTCAGCCAAGGCTTCTTCAGCCGCTGCCGCACCGATCTGGGGCTGGGAACCGGCCCCAAGCCCCTGCGTCAGCGCGTTGCCCATCTGGATGCGCCGCTGGGCTGCATTGTGGGTCATGGCCTGAGCGTCGGTATTCGCGATGACGAACTCGACCCCCTCAAGCCCGGACTCGATCATGTTGTTCACGGCATTGCCGCCAGCACCCCCAACCCCAAACACGGTAATGCGTGGCTTGAGTTCGGCGATATGGGGAACGGTCAGATTGATCGTCATGATTTGAATCCGGGGTGATTTGCTTTGAACCCTATTTCGCGTCCAACTTCTGAAGAAATGGTTAACAACTGCTTACTCGGTGAACCTTTTTGATTCGCATTGGAACAATTTCGGCCCCAAGGCTTATGTATTCGCATCTGGGTTGCAAGTATGAATAAAAACAACCCAAAGAAAGCCCGATATAAAGTGACGTTTTTATTTGAATCTTGGTAATAGAAACCCCTGTATTGGCGAGAGGATAAAACAAATGGGGATCTTTTGGGCAAAGCGGCAGGCCGCGCCGCCAGCGGGCTGGTTACCCCCCAAAATGACTTATGCAATCGCAAGCCATGCCCGCTCCGGCAGCAATCTTCTGAGCAGCGCGCTCAAAGAAACAAAAGTGCTGGGCAGGCCGACTGAATACTTCAACCGATACATGATCGAGCATGGCAGTTTTGAGGGTGCCGACGGTACGGTTGAAAAACAGTGCCAGTTGATCCGCAACTCAGCCACCGAGCCGGGCGGGGTTTGCGGCATGAAGCTCTTTCCCCGACAATTCGACTGGGCCGCCCAGCATGTGAATTTACCCGAATGGTTTCCGAACATGACTTGGGTGTGGCTGCGGCGGCGCGACATATTGGGCCAAGCTATTTCCTGGGAATTTGCTAGCCAGTCCCAAGCTTGGACCCATATCGAGAAGGCCAACCAGCAGCCGGTGTATGATTTTAACGAAATCAGCCGGAGGCTTGTGATCGTGAGCGTATCCGATGCGCGCTGGAACCATTACTTTGCGGCAAGGTGCATTACGCCGATGGAGGTCTGGTTCGAGGATCTGCCGCATGGCGGCCTAGAACAGGTGATCGGACATTTGGCCCAAAAGGCAAATGTTGTGCCTGCCAAGGACTGGAAAGCCCAAAACAAAATGGAGCGACAATCTGATCCCGCCAAGGATGAATGGCGTGAACGCTTTCTGGCCGATTGCAAATCGGATCTGCACCCGCTGATGCAGCCCAAGCTCTCCCCCTCGTTCAAATTGCTGAGCAGATGGCTTCGATCAAAGCTAACCGTGGAAGACTTTATGAATCCAGCCCAAGCCAAGAGCATAACGACGCAGGCGTGACTTTGGCGAGCAATGCGCTTAACTGCCACTCAACACATAGCTCTAACCCGAAGCGTATCATGACAAACACCGCCCCCCACGCCCCCACAAGGGTAGCTTCTGCCGTTACCTTGATGCTGGGGGCCATGGCTATCCTGCCGATCATGGACTCAGCGGCAAAACATCTGGGCATGTTCATGCCTGTCGCCATGTGCGTATGGGCGCGGTTCTTCTTTCAGTCGGCTTTCGTGGCCCCCGTCGTCATCCGTCAATATGGGCCAGGCATCCTCTGGCCCAAGGATGCGAGCTTTCAGATCAGCCGCAGCCTGTGTCTGGTATGCGCCAATGGCGCCTTCTTCTTAGGCCTGCGCTATCTGCCACTGGCCGACATGTTGGCCCTGTTTTTCATTTCCCCCATCCTCGTTACCGCCCTTTCGCCCTTCGTGCTGGGTGAAAAGGTGGATGCCAAACGCTGGCTTGCGGTGCTGGGCGGATTTGCGGGCGTGCTCGTCATCATCCGCCCCGGCTTTGCCGAATTGAATGCAGGAACGGCACTGGGCCTCTTGTCGGGCGTGCTTTACGCAGTTTTCGTGCTGCTGACCCGCCGCATTCGCGGGCTGCCGGTGCTGGTGACAACACTCTATAATGCATTGCCCGGTGCCATCGCCGTAACCTTGGCGGCACCTCTCTTCTGGCAATGGCCAACCCCGGAACAATGGCTATTGCTTGCCTGCATCGGCGTTATTTCCGTCTGCGCCCATTACATGCTCATCCTGTCATTCGAAAGGGCGCCAGCATCCCTGCTCGCGCCCTTTGCGTATAGCGAGATCATCTCCGGCACCATCGTCGGCTATTATTGGTTTGGCGACATGCCCGATAGCTGGACATTCGCCGGTGCCGCCATTCTCATCGCGAGCGGCGTTTTCATCTCTTGGCATGAAACCCGCCGCACCGAGTCCGAAGTGCTGGAAACGCAATAGGCTTAAAGCGTCTTCAGATATTCGATAATGGCCCGTTTACTGTCTTCCGGCAAATGCGTACCAAAAACATGGCCCGAATTGAAATTGCCAGGAAGCGTCGTGTCAAACACATGGCCATCCCCATCTGCCGGTTCCACAAAGCCCAGATTGACGGGATCAAAGTCACTATTGCCGACCACGAACTGCTTCTTGCGCTTTTCCGGCGGTTCCAGCAAATCGCGCAGCGTGGCAACCGAGCCATTATGCAGGAACGGACCGGTAGCCCAAACACCGTTCAGCGGACG
>CAJBCQ010000230.1 GCA_903951595.1 uncultured Hyphomicrobiales bacterium
AGCCGCTTTATCCTCTAGGTTTTTTCACACGTCGCGCCTTGGCGCGGGTTTGGGCTTCAGCAAGGATGTCGGCAATGCGCGCCAATTCGGCAGGCTTTAGTTCGCGCACATTTTCAGCTAGCTGATTGGCCAAGGCCGTGGCCTGTGGAGACAGCCCTGCGGTGTCAATGGCAATACGCGGATGGGAAATATTGGCGAGTTTGACCAATTCTTCTGCATCATCCCAGATGATATTAAAAAAGGCGATGATGCGCTGGATGAGATACCAGCTTGGCCTGCCTTTGCGGCCATGTTCAAGGGCTGACAGATAGGCGGCCGAGACGCCCACCGCTTGTGACATTTGTTTCAGCGTGATGTCGCGCTCGCTTCTTAAATTTCGCAGGCGTTCGCCAAAAGGTGTCATTGCGGCCCCCTGTCATGGCGGCGCAGACGCACATAATAAGCACCACCGCCACCATGGCGCGGATGGGCAGGCTGGAAACCGGAAATATGCGCGCGGAATTCAGGCTCTTCGAACCAGTCGGTAACAGCACGGCGCAGGCGGCCCATGCGCTCGGGCGCATGCCAGGTATCTTTGCCGTGCAGCGTATGGCGGGCAAAGGGCGATTCACCTTTGCCCGTGATGACGAGGATCGTGCGTAGGCCTTCGCGGCGCGCTTCCATGAGGAACCGGCGCAATTCAACGCGCGCCAGCTCTACAGAGAATCCATGCAAGTCGAGACGAGCTTCAATCTCGGCTTTGCCGCGCGATAGCTTTTGCGTTGTGCGTCGATCAAGCCCGGTGAGGGGTGGCGGTGTGGACGGCTTGGCAGGCAGTTTCAGCGCAGGTGCGATGGGAGCGGGTTGCGGCTTTGCTTTTTTCAGCAAGGGCTTTGGCTTTGGCGCTTCTTCAGCCGGCACCAATAGGGCTTTTGGTTTTCGACGACGCGACAAGGGTGTTACGGCTGCGCGCACAATGTCCCAAAGTTCGGGGTCGGGCACGAGGGGTAAATTCTTCTCTCCGGTTTTGCGGCTCATGATAGCCCCTGCAAGCGAGAGGCTAAGTTCTGGGGCAGGAAGGCGATGAGCCTGCCTTGCACATTCAGATGGCCTGCCATGTAAGCGGCTTCTTGGCCTGCGCCGCAGAATATGTCGCCCCGGGCTGGGCCTTTGATGGCCGAGCCTGTGTCTTGGGCGATGAGAAGATCGCCAAAGGCTTTTGCCCCTGGCAATTCGGCTTCAATCCACATCGGCGTGCCGAAGGCCCAGAAGGCGCGGTCTATGGCAAGGCTCGCCCACGGGGTAAGCTGCACCTGTTGGGCACCGGGGGGCCCAAGTTCAGGGTCGTGGATGGGAGCTTGCCGAAAGTAAATGAAAGAGGGATTTTGGCGCAGCAGGTTGAGGCCTTCCACCGGATTTTCAGCAAGCCACACACGCAAGGCCTGCATGCTCATATTGTCGCGGCTGAGGGTTCCAGCTTCGATCAGAAGCTTGCCGATGGAAACATAAGGCGCGCCATTTTTTCCCGCAAAGGCGAGGCGAAGCACTTGGCCATCAGGCAAATGCACCCGGCCTGATCCTTGAATATGGATAAAAAAGGCGTCAATCCAGCTCGATAGCCAGATCAACTCCAGCCCCTTTCCCGCCAAGGCACCTTGGGCTTCAATCTCAAACCTTGTTCGTTTTTTCAGGATGGGATCATCGGGTTTGCGATAAATGGGCACCGGATATTGCGAGGATGGCTCAAGGCTTCCTTGCGCTTCGGCTTC
>CAJBCQ010000231.1 GCA_903951595.1 uncultured Hyphomicrobiales bacterium
CGCTAAAAAGGGCGCTGGCCACGGCGGGCATGCCGACATAGGGAATGGCGGCGGCAACGGTATAGGGAATACTTTGCGCTGCTCCGTAGAGTCCCTCCTCGACGATTTCGGGCAGGAAGGTGACCGTCTTGATGGGATCGACAACCCGCTCGGCCAAGTCGCGGATTTCGCGCTCAACCTTAAGGATGCCAAGGTCGGACTGGATCTTGGCCTTGGCCTGCTCACGCTCCTCCGGCGTGGCCGGTGTGGTGCCCGCGGCACTGAACTCGGCACCGGCCACTCCTGTGGCGCGGAAGACCGGTTGCTCGCTCTCCAAGAGGCGAAGCTGCCCACGGAGGGTCTGCTCGCGGAAGTTGCGAGGCACGCGCTCGATGATGTCGCTGGTGCCGCGGCCAAGGGACTCGGCCATCTGATACCAAAAACCTTTGTCGGTCTTCTGCAACTGGGCAAAGCCTCCGGCCAGTTCGTAGATGGCCTTGCGCTGGTTGTCCGGCAGTTGGGCAAACTTGCCTGCCACTTCGCGCATGTCGGGCGCTCCCATACCGGCCTGTTGTCCAGTGATCTGGCCCAAGGCAGAAAAAAGAAAGCGGGCCTCCGGCGCAACTGCCGCTTGTGTGGCGCGGATCTGCTTGTCCTGCTCCTCGGCTTTTTCCCAGAGGCGGGACTTCTCCTCCTCGGTGAAGAGGTCGCCGGTCGCTTCGATGGACTTGGCCACGCTTTGGACAAAGGGTGTATCGCCGCCCATCATGGCGTCCTGCAAGCTGTTCCGCGTGACGTCCTCGATTACCGTGCGGGCGGCATCACTCTTTTCGTTCTCCCGCTCAAACTTGGTTTTGTGCCAGTCGAAGAGTTCGCGGGCGGTGGCCGTCTTTTTGCCCAGAACCTTTTGGGCGAATCCATCCTTCTCGGCGTCGAAGACGGAACGCATGTCGTCGAGCGGCACGTTGCGGGTCGCAGACAGATAGCCCATCATCGCCTGCCGGTAAACGTAGTCGTCGCCGTGCAGGCTGACCTTGGCCCCCTCGACCATGCCCTTCTGCTTGGCGATGGAGTCGAAGTATTCCGGTTGAGTGAAGACCTTGTTCCAGTGGTCGCGGTTTACATAGGGCCGATCATAGCCGGTGCGTCGGCTGGGTGGCGCTCCGGCGCTGACGTCGTCCGTGTAGGCGCGGGTCTGCTGGCCTTCCTTGGCCTGCGGGGTGGCGGCAAAAGAAATACTCATGCCATGCCAAGGTCCGCGGCCTTCTTGGACAGGCGCTGACGCACCCAGTCAATAAAGTCTTGGTTGGTTTGGATATTGTCGCGGACAAGCCACGGGTTGGATTTCATCACATTTGCCGCGTGGCCCTTGCCTCCGGTGGCGTCCAGCGTCTGGCGGAAGTTGCCGTCGGGATTCTTGAGAATAGCAGGACCGGCTCCGATTCCTTGGTAGTGGACGACATAGAGTTCAAAGGGGTCTGGGTCGCGGCCAAGCACGCGGCGGGCTGCGGCAATGTTCTCCTTTGTTTTGGCTAAACCCGCACGAATCTGGCCGTCCACGCTGGAGTCGGCCCCGAATTTCTTGCGGTCGGCGTTAAGAAGTTGGAAGAGTCCGCGGGCCGATGAGGTGCCGATTGTCTGGTCGGGGTTAAAGTTGCTCTCCTGCGCGACGAGCAGCATGAGGTGCGGTGTGAAATCGCCCAGACCCTCCTGCGCGGCCATGTTGGCGATTTGGTCGGCGTAGGGCTGCTTGTCGGGCGGCAGCGAGACGGACGCGGTCATGCCCTGCGGCGGCATGCTTTGCACGGGAGGAAGCGTTTCTTCGTCGTCGGCACGGCGCAGACCGTCCATGAGTGATCCGCCGAATCCGCGGAAACCCAGACCGGCGGTGGTGATGTTCGGGTTGTTGGCCGTTGGGTTCATCACGATTCCGCCAAAGGTGGCGACGTCGATCAAAGTGTCCCACCACGATTCCTCGTCGGGTTGCTGCATGAAGAGTGCCCCGCCGTCGAGCCGGTTCTCCAAGATGCCCTTGAAGCGTTCCATCGCCTGCTCCTCGGTGAGTTCGGGATTTTCCCGCACCATCCTGCGGATGTCGTTGGTGATCTCCAGACGCTTGGTTTCCACGGCCAACTGGGCCTGCGGGTCTTTGGGCACGCTGACCTCGACGTCCCCGCGCTTCTCTTTTTTGAACCCACCGCCGTCGCCCAACTGGCCCCAGTTGGCCAG
>CAJBCQ010000232.1 GCA_903951595.1 uncultured Hyphomicrobiales bacterium
ATTTGCACGCGGCCTTCGGTGTTCACATAGGTGCCGGATTTTTCGGAATAGGCCGCACCGGGCAGAATGACATCGGCACGATGGGCACCGGCATCGCCATGGGTGCCTTGATAGATGACGAAGGCGTTGCCGATCTTGGAAAGATCATGCTCATCCGCGCCCAAAAGCCAAATGGCTTCCATGCTGCCATCGAGAATTTCAGCGGTGGATTTACCGCCGGGAACGGTGGGAAGCGCGCAAACTTCCAAAGCACCTGCGCGGGCAGCGGCGGTGTGGAGAACGCAGAAACCGTTCCAGCCATCCTTCACCACGCCCAAATCCTGCGCCGTCTTGGCCGCAAGGCTCAACACGGCCACGCCATCGGCGCGCGCAATGGCACCCTGCCCCACAATAATCAACGGCTTTTTGGCGCTTTTCAGTACTTCCGCGAAATTGCCGAGCTTGGCGAGGGTTTCAGGGCCATTGCCCAGATGGATATATTCATAGCTGAGATCGGCCTTCTCGCCGATAACGCCCACATGCGCGCCGCGCTTCCAAGCCTTGCGGATGCGAGCGTTGAGGACAGCGGCTTCGGTGCGGGGGTTCGAACCCACGATCAAAATGGAATCGGCGTCATCAATAGCCGCGATAGAGGCATTGAAAAGATAGCCCGCGCGGCCACCCAAAACGCCCAAAGCTGAATGGGCTTCGCGGCAATCGACGTTCTTCACGCCCAGCGCGCTCATCAATTCCTTTAGCGCGAAAATTTCTTCGACCGCGTTGAGATCACCGATCAGGGCGGCGGATTTTTCCGGGCCAGCCGCCTTGAGCTTGGAAGCAACCAGCGCCAGTGCTTCATTCCAAGCGGCGGGGCGCAGCTTGCCGTTTTCGCGGATATAGGGTTGGTCGAGACGCTGGGATTTCAGGCCATCCCACACGAAGCGGGTCTTGTCGGAAATCCATTCCTCGTTCACATCATCATTCTGGCGCGGCAAAATACGCATCACTTCACGCCCGCGCACATCAATGCGGATGGCGGAACCTACCGCATCCATCACGTCGATGCTTTCATTATTACGTAGTTCCCACGGGCGGGCCTTGAACTCATAGGGCTTCGATGTGAGCGCACCCACCGGGCACAGGTCGATCACATTGCCCTGCAATTCGCTCGACATGGATTTTTCGAGATAGGTGGTGATTTCGGTGTCTTCACCCCGGCCAATGGCACCCATTTCCTCCACACCCGCCACTTCGGTGGTAAAACGGACGCAGCGCGTGCAGTGGATGCAGCGGTTCATGGAGGTTTTGACGAGCGGGCCTAAATACTTATCTTCCACCGCGCGCTTGTTTTCGATGAAGCGGTTCTTGTCCACGCCATAGGCCATGGACTGATCCTGCAAATCGCATTCACCACCCTGATCGCAGATCGGGCAATCGAGCGGGTGGTTGATGAGCAGGAATTCCATCACCCCTTCGCGCGCCTTTTTCACGATTGGCGTGCGGGTGAAAACTTCCGGCGGCTCACCATTCGGGCCGGGGCGCAGATCATTCACACCCAGCGCGCAAGAGGCTTGCGGCTTGGGCATGCCCTTCACTTCAACAAGACACATGCGGCAGTTGCCCGCAATCGACAGGCGCTCATGATAGCAGAAACGCGGCACTTCCGCGCCCACCTGCTCGCAAGCCTGAATGAC
>CAJBCQ010000233.1 GCA_903951595.1 uncultured Hyphomicrobiales bacterium
ATAAGCCAAGCCGCCATCTTCCCCGGCGATCTGCCTATCGAAGCGGCCCGCGCTTTTGATGGCAGCTTGCAAGAAGCCGTCTCCTTCATCCGCTTCCGCCCGCCCACCCATGGCCTGCCCCATATCCGCCTCGATAAGGCGCTGGAATTCCTCATCGGAGATCGCCTGCTGTGACAACCATCCGCAAACCGCGCGCCCTTGATATCGCCAGCGTTGAGCCAGAGGTGGAAAGCCTTCCCGAAACTGTGCCCGACCCCATGCCAGAAACCACCCGCGCTTTGCCACCCAAGCGCGGCTTCCATTTCGGCAAGCTGTTCTTGAGTGCGCTGGCAGGTCTTGTCACGCTTTCGATCATTGTCTGGATAACCTCACTCATCACCAGCCTGTTCGCGCTGGGCGATGTTTGGGGTTGGCTTGGTGCAGCCTTGGCCGCCCTCGGCGGTTTTGCAGCACTGGCGGTGATCCTGCGTGAAGGCTTGGCCCTTTATCGCTTGCAACGGCTGGAGACATTGCAGGCCGATGCCGCAGCGGCCCTGAGTTTCCATTCGCGTGAAAGTGCCGCCGCCGTCACCACGGCCTTGGGCGCGCTTTATGCAGGCCGCGCCGACATGAACGGCCCGCGTGCGCGCCTTGCCGCCCACGCCGCCGACATCATCGACCCTGCCGACCGCATCAGGCTTGCCGAGCGCGAATTGATGCTGCCGCTGGATGCCACCGCCAACCGGATCATCGCGCGGGCGGTGAAAAGCGTCACCCTGCTCACCGCTGTTGCCCCTTCACCTGTGCTCGACATGCTATTCGTGGGCGCGCAAACCCTCTCCATGCTGCGCCAGCTTGCCACCCTTTATGGCGGCAGACCCGGCACCCTTGCCGCTTTCCGCCTTGCCCGTGTGGCACTTGGCAATCTGGCGATGGCCGGTGGCTTGGCCCTTTCGGATCAAGTCTTGCAGCATGTGCTGGGAAAAGGGCTTGCAGGGCGCTTGTCGGCCCGTTTCGGCGAAGGGGCGGTCAACGGCATCCTCACCGCCCGCATCGGCTTGGCGGCCTGCGAAGTCTGTCGCCCGCTTCCCTATCTTGCGGCGCCAAAACCAGCTTTGGGCCATTTCCTGGCAGGTCTCGTCAAATCAGGTGAAAGTGAATAAACCTGACGGCCATGACATACCGTGACATTGTGCTGGCCGTTCTGGTGCCCATTTGTTTTGGCGTTGGTTTCACCATGGCCAAGCCTGCGATCGACCATTTCCCGCCCCTTTTCACCATGCTGGTGGCCTATGGCATCAATGCCGCCCTTATCAGCACCTTTTGGCGCAGCCCGCAAAAGACACCGCATCTGCAAGTGGCACTCATCGCCGCCTTTGTGGTGACCATTCAGGGTGTGCTGATTTTCTATGGCTATCAGCATGTATCAGCCAGCGTTTGCACGTTGGTGATTCAAGTTCAGGTTCCAGCGGGCGTTTTGTTCGGCTGGCTGCTGCTGAAGGAAGAATTGAGCCTGCGAAAAATGCTCGGCATTACGCTGGCGATTGGCGGGGTGATCATCGTGGTGGGCCTGCCCACACAAAGCCCGCCGCTCGTGCCCCTCGCCATGATCATCCTGGGCGCTTCCGCCTGGGCTTTCGGGCAAGTGCTGTTGCGGAAACTGAGCCAGGATAGCGGGCTCGTCATCCTGCGCGCCATTTCCATCCACGCGCTGCCGCAATTGCTGATCGCGGGCTATTTTCTCGAAACCGGCCAGATGGCCGCCATTCAGACCGCCAGCCTGTTCCAATGGCTGGCCTTCGGCGTGTTCGCCTTTATCGGCTTCTTCGTGGCCTATTGGCTTTGGTATACGCTGCTTTCGCGCAATCGCATCGACGAGGTGATGCCTTTCATGCTGCTCATGCCCATTGTCGGCGTGTTTTCCGCGGCGGTCATTCTGGGTGAACCTGTCACCTTCGCCAATGTGGCCGGCGGCGCGGTGATCCTCTCCGGCGTTGCCATTGTTTGCGGCCTGCGCCTGCCGAAATTCAGCCAATTACCTTTGAAGCCAGCCGCTGATTGAGCGCGCGCAATTCCTGCGCCTCCCCAACATGGCCCAATAATTGCGCTTCCTCGGCTGCCCATGCCAACAGGCGGCAAAGGGCCTGGGAACGCTCATTGGCATCCTCAATATGAGCCCGAATCCGTCGGGAAGTAGTATTCGTTGTTTTTACTGGCATTTTTTCGCCCCTGTAACCTTTGGTGGAGCAGAATAATAATCTAAATTTTAGTTTGCAATGCTATATTACTTTCAAATACTTCTTCACACGAGTGTGAGATCTTCAAATACAGCACCAATGCCAAGTAACTTCGCTGAATCGCGAAATTTTACAATGTTCAGCGGGCTTGCATTGTCTTCTAGTCAATTGATTCGAGGTCAGTGTTGTGAAGTACCCAGCTCTATTGCGCTCAGCATTCGCCAAGAACTTGAAATGGTTGTGTGATGGGCAACCATCAATTGCGAGCGTGTGCCGCGACACAGGCATAAATCGCCAGCAATTCAACCGTTACCTCGCTGGAACGGCTGTTCCCTCCGCACAAGTGATGCGCGTCATCTGCGTGAAATTCGGCGTGGCCGAAGCGTCGATGTTCCTGCCGAATGAGGAACTCAAGCAGCTCGTGGGCCTTGACCATTCGGCAGACGACCTCATCCGCCTTCTCGGTGCCATTGGCGCGCGCAAGCCCGACAAGCTGAAGCTTGGCTATTATTTCCGCTATGAACCGGCCAGTGATGCCAATGACCCACGCCTATTGCGCTCGCTTTATTGCGTGTATGAAAATGAAGGCAACGTCCGCTTCCGCGGCGTCCGGCGCATGGCGGAACCTGGTGCCAAGGCCACAAGTGCAAACCGTCAGCGTCTGACGGGAACGATCCTGAAAATTTCCAGCTACAACTATTTCTTCGAGATCCACCTGCCTGCTACCGAAGAAATGAGCTTTGCGATTTTCGGCAATGCCACCGGCATCAACCATATGCGCGCTGGAATGGTGTTCCAACAAAAGCACGCCAAGCGTGCAGCACTGGAATATATTGGCGAGGCGGTAAACCCGCGCCAGCTTCTCAAGCGTTGCGGCTACATCACCCCTGATGAGCCTGGCCTTGATAAAGCCTTGCGCGATTTGCTGCTGCCGGAACACAAAAGCCCCGGCGTTCTTGAAGCGGCCCAATAGCTGAATTTTATTTAATGTGCCCCCTGCGACGGAACGCAAGGTGCTGAAGCGTTTTTCCTATGTGTTCCCCACGAACCCAAAAGGAAAACCAAAATGCAACGCAAAACCAAACTGCTCATTGCCGGAGCTTCCGCCGTGGGTCTTGTCGCCCTAGCACTGGGCGGCTTTGCCGTGGCGCATTCGCGCCATGAAGGCATGGGTCACGGCATGATGGGCATGGCTGAAAAATTTGCCGACCGTTACGACACCAACAAGGACGGCAATATCACACAGGAAGAAATCAACACAAATCGCACGCAATCCATGAATGAGGCCGATACCAACAAGGACGGCAAGCTCGGCTTGGATGAGTTCCAAACCCTATGGCTCAGCACCCAGCGCGAAAGCATGGTGCGCGAGTTCCAGCAATTCGACCGCGATGGCGATGCTGCCGTAACGCTGGATGAATATCGCAGTCCACTGAACCATCTGGTCACCGCCATGGACCAGAACAAGGATGGTGTGCTGAGCCAGGACGACCTTCAGCACAACCGGAAACACCGTCGCTGGGGCCAAGGCATGCGCGACTGGATGCAGGGCCATGGCATGGGCTATGGCATGATGGATGATGAGGACGGTGAAACCACCAACCCCTAACCGAAATCACGCCGCGAAGGGCCCGCGCTCGGCAAGCAGCCAATCGCGCACCTTCGCGGCTTCTTCCGACAGCGGCAAATCGCGCGGCCACAAAACATGATAGCCCGCATCCGCCACCAGCTCACATGGATCCGCCTTCACCAGCGTGCCGGAGGCCACAAGCCGATCGGTGAGGTGCCGCCATCCCAGCGCAATTCCCTGCCCCTCCACCATCGCCTGCACAACCAGCGCATAATCATTCATGCGAAGCCCCGGCGCGCGCGCAGGATAAGCCACCCCGGCCGCAGCAAACCAATCCGGCCAAGCCGGACAAGGCCGATACGGTTCTTCCAGATGGATCAACTTGTGCTGGGCCAATTCGGCCGCATTGCCGGGTCGACCTGCCCGGTCGAGATAACGCGGTGAAGCCAGCGCCACCAAAATTTCATCCGCAAGAAGCGCAGACTCATACCCCCGAAAGGGCGCATTGCCGCGCCTGATGGCCAGCGGAATATTCTCAGCAATGATGTCGGTATCCCGGTCCGAAGTCTCAAAGCGCAAATCAATGCCGGGAAGCTCTGCCCGAAAGCGATCCAATCGCGGCAGCATCCAATAGCTGGCAAAGGCGGTGGAGGCTGAAATCGTCACATGCCGATCCCGCGCGCGCGATTTAATCTGCGTGATGGAACGGCGGATTTGCCCCAGCCCACTCGAAACATCATTGAAAAACCGGCTTCCGGCATCCGTCAGCGTCACCCGCCGATGCTCACGCAAGAACAATTGCGCGCCCAAATCTTCTTCAAGCTTGCGGATGGCAAAAGACACCGCCGCCTGGCTCATCCCCAATTCCAACCCCGCCCCGGTGAAGGAACCGCAACGGGCAGCGGCTTCAAACACAATGAGGCTGGAGGGGGAGGGTAAAAGCTGGCGCAGGGTTTCCATAAGTACAGTCTATCTGAAGAACAAGAAAAATCCAGCGTTACAATGCCTCCTGAAGGGCTAAGCTCGTCATCACGCATAAGAGGAGCACACCCTATGGAAGTTGTCGCCGAAAGCAGCCAATCCCGCCGCGCCGCCGCCCGTGGCCGCACCGAACGCCGCGCCCAGCGCCAGCACCCCGGCGTGATGGCAGGTCCGGCCTATATCAAGCGCAATATTCCCACCTATGATGTGCTAGGCGAGGAAGCCCTCCTAAAGATCGAAACCACGGCAGACCGTATTCTGGCCGAAATCGGCATCGAATTCCGCGATGATCCGGCAAGCTTGGAACACTGGAAGCGTGCCGGTGCCGATGTGCAGGGCGTGCTGGTCAAATTCCCGCCCGGAATGCTGCGCGAAATCCTCAAAACCGCCCCGCGCCAATTCACCCAATATGCGCGCAATCCACTCCGTAATGTGGAAATCGGCGGCAAGAATGTGGTGCTGGCCCCCGCCTATGGCTCGCCCTTCGTGATGGATTTAGACAAGGGCCGCCGCTACGGCACGATCGAGGACTTCCGCAATTTCATCAAGCTCGCTTATGCCAGCCCCTGGCTGCACCATTCCGGCGGCACCATTTGCGAGCCGACCGATGTGCCGGTGAACAAGCGTCATCTCGATATGGTCTATTCGCACATCAAATATTCCGACAAAGCGTTTCTGGGCTCCATCACCGCCGAAGACCGCGCCGAGGACTCCATCGAAATGGCGCGCATCCTTTTCGGGCGTGATTTCATGGAAAAGCACTGCGTCATCATGGGCAATGTCAACGTCAACTCGCCCCTCGTCTGGGATGGCACCATGACAAAAGCCGTGCGTGCCTATGCACGTGCCAATCAGGCCGCCATCATCGTGCCGTTCATCTTGGGCGGTGCAATGGGTCCAGTTACCAATGCCGGTGCCATCGCCCAATCACTAGCTGAAACCATGGCAGGCTGTGCGCTTTCCCAGTTGGAACGCCCCGGCGCACCCGTCATTTTTGGAAACTTCTTGTCCTCCATGTCGCTGCGTTCCGGCTCTCCCACCTTCGGCACGCCAGAACCTGCTGTCGGATCGCAAATTGTGGGCCAGCTTGCCCGCCGCCTGAACCTTCCCCTGCGCTGCTCCGGCAGCTTCACCACTTCCAAATTGCCCGACGCGCAGGCAATGGCCGAAAGCGTCACCTCCATGCTCGCCGCCGTGCATTGCGGGGCTAATTACATCCTCCATTCGGCAGGCTTCCTCGATGGTCTGCTGTCCATGTCCTATGAGAAATTCATGATCGACGCCGATTATTGCGGCGCTCTGCATTCCTATCTCGCAGGCGTGACGGTGGACGACAATGCGCTGGCACTGGATGCCTTCAAGGAAGTTGGCCCCGGCAACCATTTCTTCGGCTGCGCGCATACCATGGCGAATTATGAAACTGCCTTCTGGGATACAACCATTTCCGACAATGACCCCTTCGAGAAATGGGAACTCAACGGCTCAGTCGATACCGCCACCCGCGCCAACCGCGCTTGGAAGCGCACGCTGGATGAATATGTCGCCCCGCCGCTCGATGCGGCTGTGGATGAGCAATTGCTGGCCTTCATAAGAGCGCGCAAAGACAGCATGGCAGATGCTTGGTACTAACCCCCAATTCGTCATTCCCGCGAAAGCGGGAACCCAGCTTTCTGGATAAAACCATGACCACCATCATCCAATCCAACGACCCGCTTCTCCAGCCCTACAAGCTGAAGCACCTCACCCTCAAAAACCGCATCATGACAACCGCGCATGAGCCGGCCTATCCCGAAAACGGCATGCCGAAAGAGCGTTACCGCGCCTATCACGAAGAACGCGCCAAGGCCGGCATCGCGCTCACCATGACCGCCGGTTCCGCCGCCGTCTCGCGCGACAGCCCACCCGTTTTCAACAACATCCTCGCCTATAAGGATGAAGTCGTAAAATGGATGAAGGACGTAACCGACTCTTGCCATGAACATGGCGCAGCCGTGATGATCCAGCTCACGCATTTGGGCCGCCGCACGGGCTGGAACAAGGGCGATTGGCTTCCCGCCGTCTCCCCCTCGCATGAACGCGAAACCTCTCACCGCGCCTTCCCCAAAAAGATGGAAGAATGGGACATCGCCCGCATCATCCGCGATTACGCCGACGCTGCCGAGCGCATGGCAGCGGCAGGTGTGGATGGTGTGGAGTTCGAGTGCTACGGCCATCTGATGGACCAATTCTGGTCGCCCCGCACCAACACGCTCGATGCGCCCTATGGCGGCAATCTGGAAAACCGCATCCGCTTCACCATGGATGTGCTGGCCGCCGTGCGCGCGCGTGTGGGTGAAAAGCTCATCCTCGGCTTGCGCCTTGTGTGCGATGAACAGGCCGAAGGCGGCATCACCGCGACAGATGGCAAACAAATCGCCCGCCACTTCCGTGATAGTGGATATGTGGATTTCCTCAACATCATCCGCGGCCATATCGACACCGATCCCGGCCTCACCGATGTCATCCCCATCCACGGCATGAAAAGTGCCCCTCACTTGGATTTTGCAGGTGAGCTGAAAGAGGCAACCCAATTCCCCACCTTCCACGCCGCCCGCATCGCCGATGTCGCCACCGCCCGCCATGCCATCCAATCCGGCAAGATCGACATGGTCGGCATGACCCGCGCGCATATGGCCGATCCGCATATCGTGAAGAAAATCATGGAAGGTCGCGAGCATGACATCCGGCCATGTGTCGGTGCCACCTATTGCCTGGACCGCATCTATCAGGCCGGTGACGCGCTGTGCATCCACAACCCCTCCACAGGCCGCGAACTGAAACTGCCGCATGATATTCCAGCGGCCAAGCAGAAGAAAAAAGTCGTCGTGGTGGGCGCTGGCCCCGCTGGCCTTGAAGCGGCCCGTGTGGCGGCAACGCGCGGCCATCAGGTCATCGTATTCGAAGCCCAGCCCGACGCAGGCGGCCAAGTGCGGCTCCTGTCGCAAGATAAGCGGCGGCGCGAAATGATCGGCATCATCGACTGGCGCATGGCCCAATGCGCCGCGCGTGATGTGGAGTTCCGCTTCAACACCTGGGCCGATAGCGCCACCATCGCGGAACTGAAACCCGATGTCGTCATCATCGCCACCGGCGGCTTGGCACATACGGAGGTTCTGAAATCCGGCAATGAGCATGTCGTTTCCACCTGGGACATCATCTCCGGCGATGTGAAGCCCGGCACCAATGTGCTGTTATTTGACGATGCCGGCGACCACGCCGCCATGCAGGCTGGCGAAGTGATCGCCAATTCGGGTGCTAAACTGGAAATCATGACGCCGGACAGAAGCTTCGCGCCCGAAGTCATGGCCATGAACCTTGTGCCCTATATGCGCGCGATGCAGGACAAGGACACCACCTTCACCGTCACCTTCCGGCTGGACAAGGTGGAACGCCAAGGCAACCAACTCCTTTGCACGCTGGGTTCCGATTACGGCCAAATCACCAAGCAACGCTTGGTCGATCAGGTCGTCATCAACCACGGCACATTGCCGCTGGATGAACTCTATTTCGAACTCAAGCCCCATTCTCGCAATCTGGGCGAAGTGGACCAGATCGCCCTGATCGATGGCCGCCCGCAGGAAATTGCCAAATCGGATGGCTTCCAGCTTTTCCGCATCGGCGACGCAGTGGCCGCCCGCAACATCCACGCCGCGATCTATGACGCCATGCGGTTGGTGGTGACGGTGTAACGGGGCTTCCTTAAATGGTTGAGTTGCGCTAAAAATCCGATTCATGCCCAAGGTCACGTTTGCATATTTGCGCCAGCTCAACGCCGCCATCATCCCATGGGTGATGTTTGCGCTGTTGTTGCCCGTGCTGCTGGGCATTCTTCCTGCGGCCACCCCCAGCGCCGAAGCCGCTTTTGCCCAAAGCCTCGCGCAATCCCTCTGCGCGCCTCTGGGAACGTCCGGCCATGAGGCACCCAAGCAGCATGCCGCCGATTGCATCCTCTGCGCCACGGGTTGCCCCGTCTGCGGCACCACCCTCGATCCCGAAACCGCAACCCTTCCCGCCCGCGTGAAGCTGGCCGCTGCGCCCTTCACACACTTCACCGATCTGCCCATCACACAAAGCTGGCGCACCCGCGCCCATACACCCCGCGCGCCCCCAATGCCTGCCTGAACGAACAAACCTTTCCGTTCCTTCAAGAGGCAATCAACATGACAAGCCCTATCCTTCACCGCGCCATGTGGCGTTGGCATTTCTATGCCGGTCTCTATGTAATCCCCTTCCTGATGATGCTGGCCGCAACCGGCCTCATCATCCTGTGGTTCACGGCCATCGCACCCGAATATGGTGATCGGCTGAACCTCACGGCAGGCGATAAAACCCTCACCATCACCGAACAAACAAATGCCGTGCAAAAGGCATATCCAGAAGCAAAGATCGGCAAATATATCGCACCTTTAAGCCCGCAAAATCCGGCCCTGTTCCAACTGGATGCACAATCCGGTTCGCGCATGTTGGCGCTCAACCCCTATACGGGCGAGATCCTGCGTGATGTGCCCAAAGACGGCACCTGGAATGAATTTGCCACCGACATCCACGGCACGCTGCTGGTGGGCGACATCGGCGACAGGCTGATCGAAGCTGCCGCTGGCCTTGGCATTCTCATGGTCATCACCGGGCTTTTCCTCTGGTGGCCGCAAAAGGCTTTCCTGCCGGATTTCGCCGCCAAAGGCCGCGCCTTCTGGAAATCGCTGCATTCGGCGGGCGGCTTCTGGATGTCGCTGGTGCTGGTGTTCTTCTTTATCTCCGGCCTTGCATGGGCCGGCATTTGGGGCGGCAAGATGGTGCAGGCGTGGAGCACTTTCCCGGCCGAGAAATGGGACAATGTGCCCCTTTCAGACGCCACCCACGCCAGCATGAACCATGGCGCGGAAAAGCAGGTGCCCTGGGCCCTGGAACAAACCCTCATGCCAGAGTCCAAGGGATTGCCGGATGGCACACCCGTGGTGCTGGAAACGGTTGTGGCACTCGGCCGCGCCATCGGCTTTGAAGGCCGCTTCCAGGTGGCGGCCCCGGCGGATGAAAAGGGCGTGTGGACCTTGAGCCAGGATTCCATGAGCTATGACAGCCCCGATCCGACCGCCGACCGCACCGTGCATGTGGATCAATATACCGGCCAAATCCTCGCCTCCGTGGGCTTTGCCGATTATTCCCTGCCCGGCAAGGCAATGGCGGTGGGCATTGCCCTGCATGAAGGCCAGATGGGTTGGTGGAACATCGCGCTGAACGCCCTCTTATGCCTCGGCATCTTCATGCTGGGTGCAACCAGTGTGGTGATGTGGTGGTTGCGCCGCCCGGCAGGCCGGGTGGGGGTGCCGCTTTATCCGCAATCCTTCCGCCTACCCGTCATTCTGGGCATTGCGGCCCTCCTGTTGAGTGCCGCCTTCCCCGTGACGGGCGTTGCCATCCTCGCCTTCGCGCTCATTGATTTCCTGCTGCCCAAGCGGTGGAAGGAAGCGGGCGCTGCCTGATCTGGCACCACAAGTTTCGGGTGGCCAGCCCTTCGGCCACCCGTTACAACCCACCCCATGAACGCATCCGCCATCAAACAATCCATGGGGCTGGCCGAATGGGCCATGCTCATCACCCTCAGCATGATCTGGGGCGGATCATTTTTCTTCAACCGCATCGCGGTTTCCGAATTGCCCGTGCTCACCATCGTGGCCTGCCGGGTGGCCTTCGCCGCCTGTATTCTCTGGCTCATCGTGGCGGCAACCCGCACGCCCTTGCCGAATGATCGGCGCACTTACGGCCAGTTGTTCATTCTGGGCTTGGTCAACAGCGTCATCCCTTTTTGCCTCATCGTCTGGGGCCAGACGCGCATCGGTTCCGGCCCCGCTTCCATTCTCAACGCCACAACGCCCTTCTTCACCATCATAGTCGCCAATGCCTTCCTCGCGGATGAACGCCTCACCTGGCAAAAATTCTCCGGCGTCATCATCGGCATCGCAGGTGTTGCCGCCATGATCGGCGTTTCCGCTTTTGAGGAAGCCGCCGCCGATGTGCTGGCTGAACTGGCCCTCATCGCCGCTTCCATTGGTTATGCTTTCGGCACCACCTTCGCCCGCCGTTTCCGTGGGCTACCACCGCTCATCGTGGCGACAGGCCAGATCACCAGTGCCGCCCTCATCATCACGCCCATCGCCATCATCACTGATCAGGTGTGGACCTTGCCCATACCGCGCACGGAAGTCATGCTTTCGGTCGCGGGCCTTGCCGCCCTCTGCACGGCCTTTGCCTATCTGTTATATTTCCGCATCTTGCGCTCAGCCGGGGCCACCAATGTGGCGCTGGTCAC
>CAJBCQ010000234.1 GCA_903951595.1 uncultured Hyphomicrobiales bacterium
GGCTTTCCCACCCGTTACCTGAAGGACGTGCCAGCGGCTTCCGCCTATGGCCGCGCCATCATGGATTCGGTGCAGAAGCATTTCGGCAACGCGATCCCCGAAACCATCATCGAGCCGGGCCGCGGCATGGTGGGCAATGCAGGCGCCATCAAGGCTGAAGTTGTGCTCGTCTCCAAGAAGAGCGCAACCGATGAAGCACGCTGGGTCTATCTCGACATTGGCAAATTCGGTGGGCTGGCCGAAACGATGGAGGAAGCCATCCGCTATCCGCTTCTGACCCAGCATGACGGAACGCAAACCGGCCCCTGCATCATCGCTGGCCCCACTTGCGACAGTGCGGATGTGATGTACGAAAAGACCCCCTATCCCATGCCGCTCTGTTTGACGGTGGGCGATGAGGTGCTGATCGACTGCACGGGTGCCTATACCACCACCTACTCGGCGGTAGCCTTCAACGGCTTCGCGCCGCTGCAATCCTACGTCATCTGAACAATATCCTGTCCACGCCGACCCGATAGAAAGGGGGCTTTAAGATGGTTGACTTCAAGCTGGAAACTCTGGCTGACGCAGTGCTGCGCGAGCGCCTGCTGCACGCCGCATTCGGACAAGGCCGCTTTCGCAAAACGGCCGAAAAGCTGCGCCGTGGCTTTATGCCAGCCGAAGGCCTCGCCTTCACCACGCTGGATGAGGCAGGACACCTCATCGGCACGCTGCGCTTTTGGAACATCACGGCAGGAACCGCCGGGGATGCGCTGCTGCTCGGCCCCATCGCCATTGCCGAACACCGCCGCAACGAAGGCCTAGGGGCCATGATGATGCGCCGTGGCTTGGCGCAAGCGCAATGGCTCGGCCACAAGGCCGTGATCCTCGTGGGTGATGAACCCTATTACCGCCGCTTCGGCTTTTGCACGCAAGCGGTGGCGCGGCTCACTCTGCCCGGCCCTGTGGAGCGCGCGCGCTTTCTAGGGCTGGAGCTGGAACCGGGCGCACTTCACGGTGCCGAAGGCTTGGTTACCGCTTGCGGGCGAAAGCTCACAACTGCCGCTAGGGCAGCTTCAGCCTAAACGAAAGACGGCGTGGGGTTAAGGCTCCGCGCCGTTCGAACCCTTCCACGCCGCTGCCTGCCGCCGATAGCTGCGAATGCCGAAAGGCAGCATGGCGAGATACGCTACCGCACAAAGCGCCAGCACATGCCAGGTGAAGGCGGCCAGCATAGCGATGAAAAACACGGTGAAACTCAAAATCATCAACGCATGTTCGCGGCTCACCCGCCCGCCCATGTTTTTGCCAGACCATGTCGGCACATGGCTCACCATCAAGATGGCAACGCCAAAAACATACGGCGCGATGAAAGGAGCCGCCGCGGCGGCGTCACTCAGAACACCGAGAAATCCCAAATACATGGGCAGCATCGCAATGCCAGCCCCCGCTGGTGCAGGCGCACCCGTGAAGAAGTTCTTGGTGAAAGCAGGCTTGTCGGGATCATCCACCGCCACATTGAACCGCGCCAAACGCAGCGCACCGCAAACCGCCAGACTCAAGGCCGCAATCCAGCCCAAATTGCCCAATTCATGCAGGCTCCAGAAATATAGGAGCAAGGCGGGTGCCACCCCGAAATTCACGAAATCCGCCAGTGAATCAAGCTCCGCGCCAAAGCGCGACGACCCCTTCAACATGCGCGCCAACCGCCCATCCACAGCATCGAGGATAATGGCGACGATGATGGCCCCGACCGCCAGCTCATAGCGGTTCTCAATGGCCAGCTTGATGGAGGTGACACCAGAACACAGCGCCAGAAGGGTGACGAGATTGGGCAGCAGAAACCGCACCGGAATGACCTGAAAGCGCTTGGGAGGAAGACTCTCAACCATGTTCCGGCCCTACCCTTACGCCTTACGGGTGAAGCGTTCACCCTCAGACTGTTTCAGGTCTGCCATCACGGTTTCCCCAGCAATGGCGCGCTGCCCCACCGCCACCAGCGGCTTGGCACCATGCGGCAAGTAAAGATCAACCCGGCTGCCAAAGCGGATGAGGCCAAAACGCTGGCCACCCAAAATCCGCTCATTCTCGCGCACAAATTTGACAATACGCCGCGCGATGAGGCCCGCAATCTGAACAACGCCAATGCGCTCCCCGCCATCCATCTCCAGCGTGAAGGCTTGGCGCTCATTATGCAGGCTGGCCTTATCGAGTTCAGCATTGATGAACTTACCCGGCACATAGGCAATCCGCGTGATGCGCGCATCGCACGGCGCGCGGTTCACATGCACATCGAACACATTCATAAACACGGAAATCCGCGTGCGGGCATCCGGTCCCAGATCAAGCTCGGCAGGCGGCACCACATCTTCAATCATGCTGATGCGGCCATCGGCAGGCGAAATCAGCAAGCCTTCGCGCACCGGCGTCACCCGCTCCGGATCGCGGAAGAAATAAGCGCACCACAGGGTGAAAACCACGCCAACCCAGCCGGTTATTTCCAAACCAACCGAGAACGCAAGCAGCGTCATGCCCGCAAACAGGGCGATGAACTTATAGCCTTCACGATGAACGGGCACGAGGGCCGCGCGGACACTGTCAATGATCATGGCATCTTTCTAGCTTTTTCGGTGGGCCAGCGCAACTCTGCGTCGAAAGCTGACAATTATTCCCCAGCCACGGCCTTCGCTTCAAGCCCGCTTTCGTCCGAATTCTCGGCCAACTTCCGGCGCGCCTCGTCAGCTTCGCGCTGGCGGTTCCACATGGCGGCATAAAGCCCGTTTTTCTCCAACAATTCCGCATGCCGCCCACGTTCGGAAATACGGCCCTGATCCAGCACCACAATTTCGTCGGCATCCACGACAGTTGAAAGACGATGCGCGATCACCAGCGTCGTGCGGTTTTTGGAAACAACGCGCAAAGCCTGCTGGATTTCCTGCTCGGTCATGGTGTCCAGAGCCGAAGTCGCCTCGTCAAGAATGAGGATCGGCGGACCCTTCAGAATGGTACGCGCAATCGAAACGCGCTGCTTTTCACCACCCGAAAGCTTCAATCCACGTTCACCCACCATGGCATCATAACCCTTGGGCAGGCTCATCACGAAATGATGGATCTGGGCGAGCTTGGCGGCTTCTTCCACTTCCGCATCACTCGCACCCGGGCGGCCATAGCGGATATTGTAGCGGATCGTATCGTTGAACAGCACCGTATCTTGCGGCACCATGCCAACAGCCGCACGCAGCGACTTTTGCGTAACCTCGGCAATATCCTGCCCATCAATGCGGATCGTTCCGCCTTTCACGTCGTAAAAGCGATAGAGCAGCCGCGAAATGGTGGACTTGCCAGCACCCGACGGCCCAACAATAGCCACCGTTTGGCCCGGCTTCACCGTGAGCGACAGGTCTTTCAGGATCGGGCGGGCCGCGTCATAGGCGAAGCTCACCTGATCGAACACGATCTCGCCCTTCGCCACCGCAAGCTCACCCGCCCCCGGCTTGTCAGCAATCTCCGCCGGAACCCCAAGCAGCTGGAACATGGCTTCAATGTCGATAAGCCCCTGCTTGATGTCGCGATACACGCTGCCAATGAAATTGAGCGGCATATAGAGCTGGATCATCAGGGCATTGATCATCACGAAATCGCCAACAGTGGCGCGCGCCTGCCCCACATCCACAGCCGACATCACCATCACAATGGTAAGCCCGATGGTGAACACAATGGCCTGGCCCGCGTTCAGCACGGCCAGCGAGGTCCAGGTCTTTACCGCCGCATCTTCATATTTGGCCATGGAGCGATCGAAACGCTGGGCTTCATGCTCCTCATTGCCGAAATATTTGACGGTTTCGAAATTGAGCAGGCTGTCGATGGCCTTGGTGTTGGCATCGGTGTCAGCATCATTCATCACGCGCCGGATATTGATGCGCCATTCGGTCGCCCAATAGGTGAAGGCGACATAGAGAATGACCGTCGCCACGATGACAGCGGCGTAGATCCAGCCGAAATTCCACCACAAAACCCCCGCCACAAACGCAATTTCCAGCACCGTGGGAATGGTGTTGAACAGCGAATAGCGCAGGATCGTGTCAATGCCTTTGGTGCCACGCTCAATAACGCGCGAAAGGCCACCCGTGCGCCGTTCCAGATGGAACCGCAGCGACAGGGCATGCAAATGACGGAAGGTCAGAATGGCAAGCTCGCGCACCGCATGCTGGCCCACCTTGGCAAACAGCGCATCGCGAAGCTGGGCAAACACCACCATGCCGATGCGCCCAAGCCCATAAGCGGTGATGAGGGCGGCAGGTCCGGCAAGGGCGGTGATGGCAAGCACTGCGGCGGGGTCTTTGGCCCCCGCCGTCAGCAGATCGGTTGCGTGCTTGAACGCAAAAGGCGCCCAGACGGTAATCACCTTGGATAGAACCAGCATGACCAGAGCCGCCACAACACGGCGTTTCAGGTCACCCCGGCCCTGCGGCCACAGATAGGGAAGCACAGCACCCAGCGTGGCAAAGCTTCCGTCATTCCGGGAAGTATCCGTTTTCCCGGCTGCCTCAAGGCTTATTCGTCTCATAGAGCTCCTACTGAACGGACGGCAGCGGCTCGCGGCTGTCCGGATCAATGGTTTCCGGCGGCACAACACCCGGCGTCATCAGGATCTGGCCCGGATAGATGATATTCGGATCACGAATCTGATCCTTGTTGGCCTCATAGATCACGGTATAGCGATCGCCGTCACCATAAATCACGCGCGAAATGCGCCACAGATTGTTGCCGGGCTGAATGGTGATCTTGCCATCCTTGGGCACGGCCTCAGCTTCGGCCACGGCTTCCGGCGTTGCTCGGGTGAAGGGCAGCTCGATACGCGCAATGACCTTGCCCGTATCATCCACCGCATCCGCACGCAGCGTGTAATCACCCGGCTCAATCAGGCCACGGCTGGTAAAGTTCCACGAACCTTCCGGCGAAACAGCGGCAAAGCCGAGCGAGTTGTTGTTGGCATAAAGGCGCACATCCGTGTCCACCGGACCCTTGCCGGAGAAGATCACGTCGCCTGTCTCATTATAATCAACCGTATCGATTGAAACCGTGCCTGTAAGCACCACTTCGGCAGCGGCAGGCGCAGCAGCAGCCGGTTCAGCCGCAGCCGGTTCAGCCGCAGCGGTTTCAGCCGCAGCGGTTTCAGCCGCAGCCGGTTCAGCCGCAGCCGGTTCAGCGGCAGCGGTTTCAGCAGCAGCCGGTTCAGCCGCAGCCGTTGTCGTCTCGGCGGCAGGAGCCTCCTGCGACAAGACCTGCGAAGGCTTGTTGGGCTCGCTCACCACGGCCAGCACCTTTTCGTCCGTGCCAGCAGCCGGCACCACAAGGGCGACGGACTGATCCGAAACCACTTCCGTGTCGCCGACCTTGGCTACGGCTTTCAACTCATAACTACCCGGCGCGATGGGCGTGGTGGTCACGACCACCCATTCCCCATTCTCGGTGGCCTTGGCCGCCCCTAATTCATTGCCGGAAAGGGTCACCACAACATCTGCCGCGGGGCTGGCACGGCCAGCAATCACCGCCGAGCCATCCGGCTCCACCCGCACCACGTCGAATGTGGGCTTCACAGGTTCCGTCGCAGCAGCTTCAGCAGCCGGTGCGGTTTCGGCAGCGGCAGGTTCCGCCGGGGTTTCCGGCGTGGCCGCAGCCGTTTCGGCAGCAGGGGCCGATACTTCCTGCGTCAGGCTGGTGGGAGCCCATTTGGGATAGGTAAAGCCCAGAACAGCAAGGATCGCCACAATGGCGGCACCAAGAAACAAAACCAAAGGATTACGACGCATGGGCGGTCCCCTATGACGATAAACACGACCGGCCATCCCCGGGATTCGGGGGGCCGTTTGATGCCTCTCATAGCCGCGTTCACGCCACAAGAGAATAGATCAGGCCCGGAACTGGGCATTTTCCTGATATGTTTACGCTTTCAACAGCCTTCAGCGGCCATAATCTTGCTCAACGACAGCCGAAAACTTGAAGATTGAATTGATAGCCCGAAGGGAAAACATGAAACCGACCCGCAACCTGTGCGTTTATTGTGGCTCCGGCCCCGGCAAACAACCCGCTTATATGGCCGCCGCCCGCACGCTGGGCAAAGCCCTGGCCGACAATGGCATCGGCCTTGTCTATGGCGGCGGGAGCATGGGCCTAATGGGCGAGACTGCCCGGACGGTTCTGGAAAATGGCGGCCATGTCACCGGCATCATCCCCGAATTCCTGACCCAGAAGGAACGCATGCTGACGGATGTGCAGGAACTCATCGTTACGACAACCATGCATGAGCGCAAGCTGACCATGTTTGAAAAATCCGATGGCTTCATCGTGCTGCCCGGCGGGCTTGGCACGCTGGAGGAGCTTTCCGAAGTCTCCACCTGGGCGCAGCTCGATCAGCACACAAAGCCCATCATCATCTGCAATATTGATGGCTATTGGGAACCGCTGCTCACCTTGTTTTCCCATATGCGCGAAGAACAATTCATCCGCCCCGGCCTCGATTTCAAATTCGATGTGGTCAACCAGGCCGCACAAGCTGTGCCCGCATTCCTCGACCGCATCGCCAATATGCGCCAGACGGTGCCCGTCAAGCCTGTGCGCCAGACGATGTGATGTCCTGAGGCTCGGCCAAGCGCCGAGCCTTATCTTCCCGAAGTGCCGACACGGTGTAAATACCCAGCGCCAGCCACAGAAGTGAGAACGAGAACAGCCGGAGCGCGCTCATCGGTTCGTGGAAAATGAATACAGCCGTAAGGAACACGAGCGAAGGCGACAGATACTGCAAAATCCCCGCGGTCGAATAACGCAACCGCCGCACAGATGCTGCATAAAGCAGAAGCGGCGTGGCCGTGAACGCGCCAAGGCCGAACAGCAACGCGGTATCACTCACATTGCTGAGGAACGCGCCCTTGCCCGTTTCAATGCCCCACAGGATGAACGCGCCCGCCGGAACCGAAATCACCAGAACTTCCGTGAAGAACCCGGGCACCGCACTCACCGCCACTTGTTTGCGGATGAAGCCATAGGCGCAGAAAGTGACAGCCAACGAAAGGCCGAGCCACGGGAAAGAACCCACCGCATAGGTCTGCACCCC
>CAJBCQ010000235.1 GCA_903951595.1 uncultured Hyphomicrobiales bacterium
CCAATTATTGTCTCGGCATTTTGATTTCAAAACCATGATTCCAAATAGCCTTGCGCTGCCTGTAGCACGCCGCTCTTGGGCCTAAAGCTCGGCTAGGTGGCTTTTGCCTCGCATCAAATGGCAGATGGTGCCCGGGCTGGCTTGAAATAGAGAGCATAGGTGCCACTCCAGTTGACCATGATGATGCACGCCTTATGGTGCTGATGCTGCGCGCCATCCTCGACCAGAAGCATCCTAAGGCGCAACGCTCCTATGCGGATCAGATCGCATTTGTTGCCGACCGACCAGGCCATGATGCGCGCTACGCGGTTGATTACACGCGCATCCGCACACAATTAGGCTGGCAGCCCTCTATCGCATTCGAGGAAGGCCTTGCACTCACCGTAGACTGGTATCTGAACAATAGGCCAGTCGCCTGATACTAAGGGAATTCTTCACTCTGGAAGGAGTGGGGCATATACAGCCCGGAGTGAATGAAGTTATCTTACATAGACAACGGTAGTTTTTTCCGGTTGTAAGATATAAAAATTTCAATCGTGAAAGTGTGAAGATAGGGCCAGTATGAATGTTTTCGTGATCAACTTGGATAGGCGAGCCGATCGCTTGGGTGAGATTTCAGAGTTGATGGAAAAGATCGGTCTGAAATTCCAGCGCGTCTCGGCAGTGGATGGCAAAGCCATTGACCTATCAGCGGTGGCTAGGCCGTGGCTGGCGAAATGGTATATCGGCAGGCGTTTGGTTGCCGGTGCGGTGGGCTGCTTTCTCAGTCACCGCAAGATCTGGCAAGAGATGCAAGACAAGAATATTCCCCAAGCCCTCATCTTCGAAGATGACGCTTCATTGGTTGAGTGGGATCCGCGCATCCTCGACATCCAGCTGAGCGATCTTGATCTTGATATACTGCGGATTGGCGGCAATCACATGGAAAATCTGGTCACCCGCAGGCCATTGAAACCAACACGCACCCGCTTTCTGGACCGCTTTCTATCGGCTGAGCCAACTGCCGGGACGGGTGCCTACATCATCAGTCAAGCCGGGGCAAGAAAGTGTCTTGCGGTCAAGCTGGTTTGGTTTCCGGTTGATCACGTTGACATTTGGAGTGCGCTCTACGGAATACAAACGGCCCTTCTCTACCCCGTCATGTTTGAGCCAAGCGGCAGCACTTCTGACATCCATCCCGAGCACAAGCGGTCATCTGTCGAAAAAGCAATCCGTTTCATTTATCGGCTACCCGTAAGGGTGTTGAGAAGAGCAATCGTGATCTATCTCGCTCACTTTGGCAAAACGCAATATTCGTGAGTGATCGATAATGCCTTTGCGCAATCACCGCACGCCAGAAATTGTCATACAGATTGATCCGCAGCGTAACCGGCGCAGGCTTTTCACCATCTCCATCGCGTTGAGTGTGGCTGGCGTTCAGCATCAAATCAGGCTCGGGCCGATTCACTATTTCCATAGGAACCCGGTTCAAAGACACGCACTGCGTCTTGCTCCCGCAAGCGTCACTCTGTTCAACCGCAAGGAAGCCGAATTGGTGTTCACCGATGATGCAGCACTCGTCGATTGGCGCAGGGCACGCGGGCTGAAAACGGTTCTGGTGAGTCTGCTGGGTGCAGCCCCGCCCGGCAAGAGCCGGTTCCCTCAACCGTTTTTCCTGCCCATTTTTTTTCACCCACTCATTCTGACCCCTTCGGATTATGCCAAGGCGGCTAGGCTTGCAAAAAATGTCAATCGTCCGATCCATTTCCTGTTTGCGGGAAATTGTGACGCTGAATCCTACTCACGCAAGCAACCGAGCGCGATCAGCAATCGCCATGAATTGTTGTTGGCTGCCAACAAGCTCAAACCGATGTCGATTGTGTTTCCCAAGTCGCATGAAGAACTAGATGTCTTGCTCTCGTCAGTCCAATCCGACGAACGCCTCGTCTGGATCGACACCAATGTCCTGAAAGTAGAACAAAGCCGCTGGCTCGACCTGCTTTCCAAGACCCGGTATTTCCTGTGCGCGCCCGGTGTCGCCTATCCCTATTGCCACAATCTGAATGAGGCCATGGCTTGCGGAGCCGTTCCTGTTTTGCAGTTTTCCGAATTCTATGTTCCAAGGCTGGAGCACAACAAGACCTGTATCGCGTTTTCAAACCCGAATGAGCTTCAAGACCTCACTGCAAATCTCGCCAAGACTGAAGAAGGCGTTTGGCGTTCACAATCAGCAAGGGCGGCACAATATCACCAAGATTATCTGAGCCTTGATGTTTTTTACAATCGCCTGAAGCAGTTTATGGATAACCGCGAGGAATTCGTTATGGATTGGCAGTTCGCTGGGCAGAACTGAAGTCTTTTCCGAAACAGATTGCCGAGGCAATCCGTTCGGCAGAAGCTGGAATGAACCGCTCGTTAGCGCTGCCATGACAATGCGTGATCTCGCCAACGAATACATCACGACCATTGCTGTAAAGATCAATCCGTACAAACGAGAAAGGCTTGCTCAATAGGCCTGCTATCCGCAACATCTCGCCAAGATTATCTGGTCTAGGAGTAGGCGTTGACCGCGTATTTTTGATCTTCAGACCATAGCTTTGCGGATTCCAGTTAGGATCGAACAAAAGTCTCTGATGATCAGTATGGCGTTCCGTATCCATTTGGATCATGCGCGGCTCACCGTTCACGCAGAAGAACTTGTAGTCGATGGGGTTGCCATCAAATATGAGAGGTTCCACGATGATTTTCGGCTTCAGATATTTGTAATTTGCTTCTCGCTTTTTTTTGTAAAAATTTATCCTGAACCACGAAATGATTCTAGCCTTGTCGATAGGTTCGCCGGCCTTGCGGATGATCACATGGCCGCTGGCATGGGTTGACTTGATGCAGCAGGCGGATGGGAAATTATGATTTTGAACCTCGGCCGGAGAATGCAATACCGCTAAGGTTGGAACATTGAACGCATCCCCAATTGTCGCCTTCACATAGAGCTTCAGGTGCTCCTTGTCGCTGACAAAGACTCGCAGAGGGTCCGTCAACTCTCTGAGCTTGATACGAAACAAAACGTCATTGAAAAGCATCTTGCGCGAGGGCAGCCGCCGATGGCTGACGACAAATCGAAGATAGGAATAGACCGCGTCAAAGCTGGCATTATGTGGCACCAGATGGCGTAGCGCAAAATAGGAAAATAGCTTGGCGATCTTTGCGAACCGGGTGTCACTGGAATTAGGCAATGCGAAGGCTCCTATTTGGATCAATGCTGGTGGCGTGGGCTCATCAGCAAGCCGATTGTGCTGAGCATGGGAAGCGCGAGCGCGAGGCCAAGAGCCCAACCGAGCCCCACAAAAAAACACAGCGCGAAGCCTGAAAGCATCAAGACAAAAACGCCAAGTGCCACAAATCCAGTATCGAGGTCGCCATGTTCCTCAATCACAAAGACAACCAGCCCCGCCGACACAATCCAAATAATAACATGCCAGATGCCAATGAAACTTACCGGCAGCCAGAACATGAGGGTGGCAATAGCAACGAGTGCGGACACAGCGGAAATGTGGGGCATATCATCCAAGAGGTTGAAGCAAGCCAATCTGATCGTTGGTAAGACAACAGCGGGTGAATTGTTACTTGAAGCTATTTTATTTTTCTACTAGTTTGTACGCACAATACGCCGATGGTGCTTCTGCCTTTGGCAGAACGTATGATTTGACCGGATTTTCCATGAAATGCATCGCTGTATGCTGCCTGACGCGCAATCGACCTTTGATGCTCGTGGCAGCCTTGGAGTCTGCCGTCAAGTTGATAGCCCCTGAAGGCTTCCGCCTGCTTTTCGTTTGCGTGGAAAATGACACCCAAGACCGCTCACGCCACATCGTCGAGCGGATATTTGCAGACCGCGCGCATGAATATGCCTTGGAACCGAGACCGGGCATTGCCATTGCGCGCAATACTGCCATGCGGCTTGCCTTGGCCAAGGGTGCGGATGCCATTGCATTCTTTGATGATGATGAGACCGTGGATGCCAACTGGATTGTCGAACTTACCCAGGCCATGACCGCTCAAGGCTTGCATCTGGTGGGTGGTCCGGTTCGGGTGGAGTTTGAGAGACATGAAGGGGCACTTTCACACATCATCGCGCGGGGCATAGCGAGGAAATATCGCTGGCGCGAATGGAAGAAATGGCTGATGCCCTGGCGCGCATCCATTTGTACAAATAATTGCCTCATCCGCGCTGATGTCATGACGCATCATGGAATCATGTTTGATGAGCGTTTCAAAACCAGTTCTGATCATCGCTTCCATCTGGATGCTCGCGCCAAGGGTTTGAAGCATGGCTGGGCCTCGCGGGCCATCGTCTCAGAACTTTGGCCGAATGAGCGCCTCTCACTGGGCTATTATTTTGAACGCGGACGGGCACAGGCAAAATCCTCTGTGCTATTATCACGTCATGCAGGATATGGCATGGCTTATCTGGGGCTGCTGGTTTTCTGGCACACGCTCGTGAAGCTTTTGAACAGTCTCGCTTTGCTGCTGATCAGCCCGCTGCAATTTTCAGCGAGCCTCGTGCAGATCACGCGCAACATGGGCCGCATGGCTGGGTACATGGAAGGTGCTTTCGGCCATGGCCAAACGACACTGTATGACCAAACAACCGGCAGCTAGGTGACGTTGAGAAGATCCTCGAAGAAAGTTGTGTAGGCCGCAAGGCACTTCTCAAGTTCAAACTGTGTCATCCATTGCTGTCGTGCCTGCGCGGGCTTTGGGCTCTGCAAAGCCAAGACAATGGCACGCGCGAGAGCCGCAGGATCGCCAAGTGGTACAATGGTTCCTTGGCGGCCATCATCGAGCAATTCGCCTATCCCCGTCGGACAATCGGTTGCCACAATGCGTGCCCCACAGGCCATCGCCTCTAGCAGTGAATTACTGGCTCCTTCCCACAAGGAAGACAGAACATAGACATCTGCGTGATGAAAAAAGCGCGTGGGTTCGGTTGCATATCCGGCAAGATCAACAGCATCAGAGATTCTGAGCTGTGCGATTTTGGCTTCAAGGTGAGCCCGTTCGGTCTGGTTGGATTCCCCCAAAATAATCAGCCGCGCCGAAGGCAAGCTCTGGCGCAGGATGGCCAAGGCATCCACCAAAAGCGGAAAGTTTTTCTGCCGTGTAAGGGTGCCGGCCGTCACCAGAACCGGACCGACTTTCGGCATGAAATAGGCATGCTCGGGTAGCTGAGGCTTGGTGCTTGCGAGCTTGGCTATGTCCACCCCATTGGGAATGACGCGCATGCGGGCAGAAAGTTCAGGTCGTACCGCGCTCAAGGCCGATTCAAGCTCGTGCGAGACCGAAATGATGTGCTGGAAGGATTTGAACTTTAATGTATCAAGCCGGTTCAACAGCCGCGCAACAAAACCCTTCTTCGAGAACATCGGATTGGCATTGCTGGCCCGCGCGACAGTGATGGTCTGTTGCGGCTTGCCCGCAAGCCGCCAAGCCAGAGACGCTGCAAGATGGCAGCGGTTTCCAGCAGATAGCAGAATGTGCGGTTGCCTGTCTGTGATCAATTTTGCAAGTGCGGGTATCTTCAGAAATATGCCAGCCCGCCGCAAATGACCAAAACGCAACAACGCTGAGCGATTGCCGAACTCAACAATCTTCACATTTTCAGGCACCAGCTTGCCAAACGGCCCCGTGCGTTGCCACAGCCATAATTCAGTGTGGATGCCTCGGTTTGCAGCCGCCGCCGCGATGCGGATGGCATTGCGTGTCACACCGGTTGCCGCCAGATTATAGACCAGAACGGCAAGTTCCGGCCTGACACTCGGATCAGCCATAGCCACGCTCAATCTCCTGGCGAATGTCGTGCCAATTGGCAAGCAGGCTATCATAAGTGCGCGCAGCATCAGATCGCACCAGAACTTCACGGTTCAGCCAGCGCGATGTCTTGGTGAAATTCAAGCTGCCATAAAGGCTGATGCGCTCTGTCCCATTCGCCAGCAGCGTATATTTAGAATGCATCGGAAACTGGCGCGGATGACAATATCGAAACACCTCCACCCCAGCGTCGCGCAGCGCATGCTCGTGGCGAGCGGGAAAACGACGGTGGCTCTCATGGCAAATGATACGCACCTTGCAGCCCTTACGGGCTTGCCGGCCCAGCCTATTCACAACAGTGCCATCCCGCAGATGGGACATGGCAATGTGGATCTCCTGCCAATCACGTTGAAGCCATTGCAAATGCGGCGCCCGGCCATCTTCTGGCAGAAAGGTCACAGCCAGCTCATCGGTCAAAGCGTAAGGCACGGGCGCGGCCTCGCCCAGATAGGCTCGCAAATGTTGCCGCACACGCTCGACAGCCTGCGCGCTATCCACTTGCACCAGAACATTATGCCCCTGATCCTGATCGCCAATATCAAGAACAGCATCCGCATCAAGGCTGGCATCCATGGAAGGGTTGTAGGACCCAACCAAGAAGAAGGGCTGTGGGTGGCTGAAATAATAGAGCTTCTCATGTAGATGGGCGTAAATCTGGCTTCGCACCGGCACCAGCGAAAGACCGGTCAAGGCACCCAGCCGCTTGAAGGCCTCAGCATTGACAGCAGGCCTGCGCGGACGCGCTTCCAGCGCCACCATCAGTTTTACACCCCGCAGTGCCGCCAATCGAAGCCGTTCCATCAACGCGACATTGGCCAGATAATAGGTGGCCCACAAAATCTCACCACCGGCGGGCACCCTGTCGATAGCTTGCGCCAAAAGGGCTTGAAGCGCGCCGGGCTTGGACGGACTCCCAAAGAAACATTCTTCGGAAAATCCGCCTGCCGCTTTGGCTGTGGCTTCGGGCAGTCTGGCGAGGTCATAAGACATTTTGGTTGTATAGAATAAAAGAAAATAAGGGTCCACTGGCCTTTCCATGGCCTGTTCGGATGACAACTTGACGTACCCTAAGCTAGACACGCAGAATAACGCTACCTGCATGCGTGGAGAGCTCAAAGATGAAACCGATTGATTCCAAGGACCGCCGGGTTGCCAATATCTACTCGGCCGATTTCAAGCCCTATGTTTATCCAGATGGCGAGGCGCTGGGCGATAGTGTTCTACAGGTCAACCCCGGTCATCCGCTCGGTGTGGGGTTCCATGTCTACCGCATGCCCCCCGGCCTCACCACAAGGCCGCACCGGCACAATGGCGATGAGCAATTCCTGATTTTGGAAGGCGAACTCATCGAGAATGACGGCACGGTTTTCCGCAAAGGCGATTTGGTCTGGTTCCGCGATGGAACCGAACATTGCTCGCACACGCCAAATGGCTGCCTTCTGGCGGTTCACATCGCTGATACAGAGATTGCGGTAGACTAAAGCCCGCAGGCTCAGGGCGCGAGCAGCACCAGAGCTGACCTGTCTAGCCCCACTTTCACCTCAGAACCCGCCGCAAGTTCCGGTCCACCGCTTGAATTGGTGACGGCAACTTGCAGCGGCTGGGTGTTGCCACGCACCGCGACGGAGTAATGCGTCACCTCACCATAATAAACCTTGTCGTAAAGCGTGCCGGTAATCTCGATGGGGGCAGTCTCCTTCGGCCCCAAAATGCGAAGGCGCTCTGGCCGGATGCCCAGAGTGGCCTTGCCCAGCCCTTGGGCAAAACCGTCCCGGCGGGCAAGAGTGATGGGCCCCGTAAGTGGGCTTGCGAGTTTCAATTCCAAAGCATCTTCGGCTTCGATCTGCGCCTCAATGAAATTCATGCCCCCCAGAAAATCCGCAACATCTCGGCTGGCCGGGCGTTGGTAAATGTCTTGGGGTGGTGCCACTTGGGCGATGCGCCCTTTGAACATCACCGCCACGCGATCCGACATCGAAAGGGCTTCATATTGATCATGCGTCACCAGAATGAAGGTGATGCCCACCGCGCGTTGTAGCCGGCGCAGTTCAAGCTGCATCTGTTCACGCAGCTTCTTGTCCAGCGCCGACAGCGGTTCATCCAGCAACAGCACTTTGGGCTGCATGATCAGCGCCCGCGCCAGAGCCACGCGCTGGCGTTGGCCGCCGGATAATTCATGCCCACCCCGGTGCCCCAGGCCTGAAAGCCCCACCCGCTCCAGCGCCTCCTGCACACGCGCAGTGAATTGCGCCTTGTCGAGCCGCAATTTACGCAAGCCATAGCCCACATTATCCGCCACATTCAGATGCGGGAAAATCGCATAATTCTGGAACACCATATTGGTGGGCCGCTGATTGGGCGCCAATCCATCCATCGGCTTTTGGTCAATCATGATCTTGCCGGAACTGGGCTCCATGAAGCCGCCAATCATCCGCAAAAGTGTGGTCTTGCCGCAGCCGGATGGCCCCAAAAGCGAGAAGAACTCGCCCTGCTTTACATCCAGGTCGATATTGTCGAGAGCCGTAAAAGCACCGAAATGGCGGCTTACCCCGCGAATGGAAATGATGGGCGTGTTCATGGCGTGTCCATTCCGCTCGGTTTCAGCCGACGCTCACCGCGCCGACGCACAATTTCAGAAATAATGAGAAGGCCGATTGATGCCACCAGCATCAAGCTGCCCAGCGCCATCACGATGGGCAGCTTGGCGGCAAAGCGAAGCTGGCCCCAAATATAGACCGGCAATGTCGCCTCATCACCGGAAAGGAAAAAGGCAAGCACGAATTCATCCAGCGATATGGTGAAGCTCACGATCAGGCTCGAAATCAACCCCGGCATCACAATGGGCAAAATGACACGCCACAGCGTACCCAGCGCGCCTTCGCCCAGATCCGTGGAGGCTTCTTCAAGCGTGACATCAAAGCCGTCGAAGCTGGAGATGAGCACGGTCACACAATAGGGCAGACACACCAGCACATGCCCCATCACCACTGTGACAAGCGAAAGCTCGAAGCCCAGCCATAGAATGACCACCAGCATGGAAAGCCCGATCAGGATTTCCGGCAAGAACAGCGGCGTCATGATGATGCCTTCGGCAGCTGGCTTGGCGCGGAACTTATAGCGCGTGAAGGCCCGCGCCGCACACGCACCGAGCAGGGTTGCAAACACACTTGTCGTTGCCGCCACCTTCAGGCTGTTGATGAGCGCGTTATGCATTTCCGGCTCATCTGCCAGCGCCAAATACCAATCTGTTGTGAAACCGGTAAGCGGGAAAGATGGAGTGATTGACTGATTGAAGGAAAACAGTGGCAGCAGCACCACCGGCAGATACAGAAAAACGATATAAGCCACCGCATAGGCGGCAAGTACGCTGCGGTTTTTGGCACCAGCCATCATCTTGCAAGCCGCCCAGCTTTTCGCGCCAGCACAAGGATCGCAAGGGCTGCAAAGCCGATCGTCAGCATGGTGGAGACCGAAAGGGCCGCCCCCAGCGGCCAATTATTCGCCTTGCCGAATTGCGCTTGTATCTGATTGGCGATCATGATGCCATCCTTGCCGCCGATCAGAACGGGCGTCACATAATCACCCGCTGTGGGAATCATCACAACCATCAGCGCGCCCACAACCCCGCGCTGGGTAAGGGGCAGGGTAATTCTGACGAAACGCCTTACCGCACCATCCCCCAGATCCGTTGCCGCCTCCAAAAGCGAACGGTCCAACCGCACCAGCGAAACATAAATCGGAAGGATCGCAAACACCGCATAGCTATGCGCCAGAACCGTGACCACGGCCCCGATATTGTAAAGCAAACCTTCAAAGGGTGTGGCGATGAGGCCCGTCCACAGCAATATCGAATTGATGGCACCGGACTGGCCGAGGGCAATTTTCCACGAAAGCACGCGCAACAGATAACTCGTCCAGAAGGGCACCGTGATGAGCAAAATCCATAAATGTCGCCATTTGCCACTCTCAAAAGCGATGAAATAGGCAATGGGATAGGCTAGCACCACGGTGATGACAGCCACGATGACCGATATGCCCACCGACCGGGCCAGCAGATGCAGATAAAGCGGATCTGTCCAAACCCGCACATAATTGGCGAAACTCATCACCATATTGCCATCAGCATCCGGCTCGCGCGCCGTAAAGCTAAGATAAATGACAGCCAGAATGGGCACAGCCAGCAGCAAAAGCGTATAGGCAAGTGGCGGCATGGCAAGGGCCAGTCCCCTTGCCGCCTCGCTCAGCTTGATGTTGCCCAGCTTGGCCAACGCGCTCCCGCCTTCCCCTTCAATGACCCCCATGGAAAACGATCCGGGGATTGAGGGCAAGCGGTTTCTCAGCTAGTCTTGTTGGATGAGCATTCAGAATAATCATACCGACGCCGATCTCATCTCAAACTTGGCCCGCCAGCATCTTGTCCAGCCTTGGCCCACCGCTGGCGCCATGGGTGCCGAAACCCGCGCTTTTATTGGGGCCGGTGATGGGCTTTATGTCTATGATGAAAACGGCAAAGCCCTGATGGACGGCCCCGCCGGCATGTGGTGCGTGAATGTGGGCCACCGCAATGCCGATTTGGCCCGTGTGATGCACGAACAGGCCCTGCAATTGGGCTATGCCTCGCCCTGGTATTCCGTGGCGGACCCCGCAGCCCGGCTTGCTTCTGAAATCGCCAAACGCACACCGGGCGATCTCAATCACTCCTTTTTCACCACGGGTGGTTCTGCCGCGGTCGATACCGCCCTGCGCTTCATGCAGTTTTACAACAATGTGCGCGGCAAGCCGGAAAAGAAGCGGATCGTCAGCCGGGGGGCGGCCTATCACGGCAGCACCTATCTCACAGGCTCGCTCAATGGCAAACCGCGTGATCGCGATTGGATGGATCAGGCAACCGATCTGGTCATCAAGCTTTCCGCCCCCGATCCCTTCCGCAGGCCCAAGGGCATGAGCCTAGAGGCCTTTACCGATCACCTCGTCGATGAGTTCCGCACGGCCATCGCCACTCATGGCGCTGAACGTATCGGGGCTTTTGTGGCTGAGCCGATTCAGGCTTCCGGTGGCGTAATTATACCCCCGCCCGGCTATCTCCAGCGCATGCATGCGCTCACCCGCGAGCATGATATTCTGTATATATCCGATGAGGTCGTAACCGCATTCGGCCGCCTTGGTAGCATCTTTGCCTCCAAAGATGTGTTTGGCATTGAGCCGGATATCATCACCTTCGCCAAGGGTGTCACATCGGGCTATTTCCCGCTGGGTGGCCTTGCCATTTCCGACCAGCTCTTAGAGCAGGTGCGTGAAAGTGGTAAGGATGATGCCATGTTTGCCAATGGCTATACCTATTCAAGCCACCCCATCGGCTGCGCCGTGGCACTGAAAAATCTCGAACTGCTCGAAGGTGGCTTGTTGCAAAATGTGCATGCCGTGGCCCCCTATTTCCAAGCCCAGCTGCAAACTCTCACTGATCTGCCACTGGTGGGTGAGGTGCGTGGGCTTGGCCTTATGGCCTGTGTGGAATGTGTGGCAGATCGCCAATCCAACAATCCCCTCGCGCTGGATGTCAGTGTGGGCCAACGCATTGATGCCCATTGCCAAGCACTGGGCCTGATGGTGCGCCCCATCATTCACATGTGCGTTATGTCACCCCCCTTGATGATCAGCCGCGCGCAGGTGGATGAAATGGTGTCCATCCTGCGCCAAGGCATCACCCGCACGATGGATGATCTGGTGCGCGAAGGCCTATGGAAGGGCTGAAAGCTCGCGATTGAGGCTTGCGAGTGATCCTGCTTGAGGTTCCCTTTTTTCGCGCAGCACAGGCAGCGTCTTTCGCAGCATGTCGTGATAGGTCTTCACGCCATATTCGTAATCCGACAGGATCACGCCATCAAAGGCCGATGATTTCACCGCCTCGCAAGACCATACGGTCAGCATCACGTCCTCGGCCCCCGTATCCCGATCAATCCGGCGCGCCAGATACCGCGCAAGCTTCATGCGGCGATCGTCGCTCTTGAATCCATAAACCCCGCCCCGCAACTGCGTCTGGCCGGTCGCCAGCGGAAATTCCTGATAGAAGCTGATGCCTTCTGGGGTAAAGCCCAACACCGTGTTGGGAAACAGGCCGTAATACATCCATGCCCGCCGATGGCTTTCCGGCAGATGCGGAATCTCCGGCAGAATGTTCTTGTAATGCCTCACCGACCAGCGTCGGCCCGGCCCGGCATTGAAATTGGCAAAACTGCGTGAAAGTCCGTTGATGAAAGGCTCATCGCGATAATCGATCCCATAAAGATCCTGCAAGGCCGGATGCGCCATGGCGACGTGATAGCCTTCATTGTCCACATCCCGCACCGATTTCCAATTCACTTCAGACCGCTGTTCCCAAAAACCGGTCGTGGGCACGGCCTCATCCATGCGGTAATGGGCAGCTTCAGCCGCGAAGGGTGCAAGAATATCCGCCACCGCAGGCTGCGGCCCCGGCTTGAAGCGCACAAACACAAAGCCATTCCAGATTTCTTGCTCCAGCCGCTTCAAGCCATATTCATCACGGTCAAGCTTCGGCAGGCCTTCAGGCCGCGCAGGCCCGCGCAAGGTGCCATCCAGATTATAGACCCAGCCATGGAAGGGGCACACCAGCGCGCCCTTACAATTGCCTTGCGCCTCAGCGGCCACGCGCGAACCGCGATGGCGGCACAGATTGTGGAAAGCGCGCACCACATCATCCTTGCCGCGCACAATCAGGGCGCGTTCCCCGGCAATGTCGAGGGTCAGGAAATCACCAGCCTTGGGAACATCATTCACATGGCAAATAAGCTGCCAATGTTGCCGGAACAGCAGCTCCTTCTCTAATTCCAGCAATTCAGCACTGGCATAGGCCCAGCCGGGAAGCCCATTGCGGTCCCAATCTGGCGGAATGGCAATGTCACGCACCGGAATGTTCATGGGGCCAGTATCCCGTTTTTCTGTTGAATGAACATTCAATAGAACACGAAGTGGCAGGCCGGGTCAATCCTGAGGTGCAGGCTGGGGCAGGCCGAAATCCTGCAATAAAAGGTGAGGGTCGGCATGATCAAGACGCGATAGCATGCGATAGACTTCCAGCACCTCATGGCGAAGATGCCCTCGCCCATAAAGCTCCATGGCCGCAGCATAGCGCACCCGCCCCGACCACGGTTCGCCCAAGGGTGTCGCCAATGCTTGCCATATTTCACGCATGCGCCAAGCCTGTCGCATATTGGCTGTCGGTTCAACAGAATCCTTGCGCTGGATGCAGCAAGCGGCGTAGCCTTTCGCTTATGCTCGAGCGCGTGTCCGCCACTGCCAAGCCCAAAAAGCCTGAACCCGGTTCCCGCGGGCGCAAGGCCCCCAAGCCCCTGCGCCGCAGCCAGCTCATCATGGCCACCATCGCCGCCCTTGCCCGCAAGGGCTATGCCAGCATCACCATGGCGGATGTGGCCGAAGGGGCAGGCCTTTCGCATGGCATCGTGAATTTCCACTTCGACAGCAAGGATGAATTGCTTGTCGAAACGCTACGTTTTCTTTCCGATGAATATCGCGACAATTGGCAGGCCGAGCAGGAAAAGGCAGGGCAAGATCCTGCATCGCGCCTTGCTGCTATCATCCGGGCTGATTTCAACCGCATTATTTGCAGCCCGAAAAAGCTCGCCGCTTGGTGTGCCTTCTGGGGTGAAGCCAAATCACGCCCCACCTATCAGAAAATGTGCGGCGCACGCGATGAAACCTATCACCGCGCGCTGGTGGATTTATGCCAAGCCCTCGGCGGCAAGCGCGGCTTTAATGCGAAAGCCACCGCGCACGCCATCGGTTCCATGACCGAAGGCCTGTGGATGCGCATTATGATGAATTCCATCTCACGCCAAGAAGGCGAGATCATTGCGCTGAAGAGCCTGGAAGCCTTCTTCCCCACTCATTTCCCAACCGGCCATTCCGCTGCCCCGGTGAAAAAGAAAAAGGCAGCTGAGGAGGAGACCAAAAAATGAAACGCAACCGCTGGATTACTAGGCTCATGCGCGCAAGCTGTGCAGCCATCATCGCCGCATCAGCCGTGACGGGCTTGCAGGCTGCCGACAAGAGCCTGACCGTGTTTGACTGGTCCGGCTATGAAACCCCAGATTTCCATCCCGCTTATGTGGAAAAGCACGCCGACAGCCCCAAATTCACTTATTTTGGCGATGAAGAAGAAGCCCTGCAAAAGCTGAAAGCGGGCTTCCGCGCTGATGTCGCCCATCCTTGCTCGCAAAGCATTCTCAAATGGCGTGATGCCGGCGTGATCGAACCCATTGATGTCTCAAGGATCACCGCTTGGAAAGACATCATGCCCGGCCTTGCCAATATGAAGGATTTCTCCGTCACCGATGATGGCAAAAACTGGGTGGTGCCCTTTGAATGGGGCAACACCATGCTCGTTTACAATAATGAGCAGGTGAAAGCCGAAGATGTTCAGTCGCTCACCGCTTTTGCGGACCCAAAATTCGAAGGCAAGGTTTCCATCGGCGATAATGTGTCGGATGCCTATGCGCTGGCCTCTCTCGTCATCGGTGTGAAAGACTGGCAGAAGATGACCGATGCGGAATTTGCCAAGGCGTCTGAGTTCCTGCGCGCTGTCCACAAGAATGTGAAATTCTACTGGACGGACAACACCCAGCTTTCACAAGGCATGTCGAGCGGTGAAATCACGCTGGCCTGGTCTTGGAATGAAACACCCGCCACGCTGAAGGCTGATAATAAGCCCGTTGCCGTCAACCGCGATGTGAAGGAAGGTCAAACAAGCTGGGTCTGCGGCTATGTGCTGTTGAAGAATGCCAAGGGCGACCAAGATCGCGCCTATGATTTTCTCAACGCCATTCTGGATACGCGCGTCAGCTCCGTGCTGGTCAATGATTGGAATTACGGCCATTCCAATGAGGTGGGCATGAAGGCCGTTGATCCGGAAGCGTTGAAAGCAGGCGGCTATGATAATCTGGATCGCTTCGTCAACAAAACCCTGTTCCAATCGCCCATTCCGCCTCAGCTACAGGCGCGCATGAACGAGGAATTTGAGCGTATCAAAGCCGGTTATTGATCGTCACGCACTTGATGCGGAACTTGCCGCCAAGAAAAAACAACCTCCGGCCTTACCGCCGGAGGATTTCACCACAGTTGATGAGCCCGACACCGGCCTGCCGCATGGCTTGCATCTGGGCGGCCAGCGAACCGTTCAAATCGATGGCACGGCAGGCGTCCATCACCACATGCGTTTCGAAACCGAGTTTTCTTGCATCCAGTGCCGAGAAGGCCACGCAATAATCCGTAGCAAGCCCGCATAGATATAGTGTGCCGATACCGCGTTCGCGCAAATATCCCTCAAGGCCCGTGCGCGTGCGCTTGTCGTTTTCGAAAAAGGCTGAATAGCTGTCCACACCCCGCGCGTATCCTTTACGCAAAATCAATTCGGCGCGGGTTGTGTCTAACCCTTCGTGAAATTCAGCGCCGCGTGAACCTTGCACGCAATGGTCCGGCCACAAAACCTGAAGGCCGTAATCCATCGCAACCGTCTGGAAAGCTGCAAGCCCTTTATGCTGTGAGGCGAAGGAAGAATGATCCGCCGGGTGCCAATCCTGTGTGAGGATCACATGAGCAAAGCGCGATTGCAGATCATGGATGAGCGGCATGATCTCATGCCCGCCTGTCACCGCCAGCGCGCCGCCGGGGCAAAAGTCGCGCTGGCAATCAATGATGAGCAGTGCGGCGGCGTCCGTCACTTTTCCACAAACGCCTTTTCGATCACAAAATGGGCCGGTGTCGCCGAGCTTCCTTCCTTGAAGCCGCGATCTTTAAGCAGGATCGCCAGATCGCGGATCATTTCCGGGCTGCCGCACAGCATCACGCGGTCATGTTCGGGGTTGAGCACGGGAAGGCCGATTTCCTTGGCGAAATTTTCCGTGCCCAGAAGTTCCGTAATGCGCCCCCGGTTCTTGAAAGGCTCGCGCGTGACCG
>CAJBCQ010000236.1 GCA_903951595.1 uncultured Hyphomicrobiales bacterium
AGCATGAAACCGGTTTTCTCGCCGATCAGTTCCCCCCACGCCCGCTGATACATCAAAAAGCCAAGCGTCAAAACCAGTGCTACCGCGCAACGCACCGTGTTGACCTGATGGATCGGATAACCCCCCGACAGAAGCTTCACCAGCGCATCCGTGGAAGAAGCAACCCCCACGGTGGCGCAAATAGTAAGGCCGCCGGCAAGCCGGTTGTCGAGGCGGGGGGCTTGGGTCGAGGACATTATGCTCTTTCTTTCCCGATCAATTCTGCCAACAGGCGAATACCCGGCTCAATCTTGTTTTCCGCAATCGACGAAAAGGCAAGCCGCAAATAATTGCGCGGCTTGTCGCGCCCGCCGAAATAAATCCGCCCCGGTTCCAGAATAAGCCCGCGTTTCAAGGCAACATCCGCCAGATGCTCGCTATCGAGGTCTTTCGGCCCCTGCACCCAGAAGGCCGTGCCGCCAAAACTGGGCGATCGCGCCGCATCTGGCATGTTCTGCTGCAACGCCTCGCCCATAATTTCCCAGCGCGTGCGATAAGCCCGGTGCAGCTTGCGGATCAGCGCATCATGATGGCCCATCGACAGAAACAACGCCGCCGTGCGCTGATTATTATTGGGTGCATGGCGAACCATCAAACGCCGCAGCGCGCGTGCCTGGGCTATGAACTCGCGCGGCCCCACCATGAAGCCAAGCCGCAATCCGGGGAACAGCGTTTTGGAAAGCGAGCCGACATAAATCACGCGCCCCTCATCATCGAGCGATTTAAGCGCGGGGCAGGGCTCGTTCACATAATTTGTCTCGAACTCATAATCATCTTCCACAATCAGGAAGTCCCGCTCACTCGCCGCCTTCAAAAGTGCCATGCGCCGTTCCAGCGGCATGGTGGCGGTAGTGGGGAATTGGTGCGAAGGTGTCGTGAACACAAGATCAAGCCCATCGGGCAAATCATCCACCTTCAAGCCTTGCCCGTCCACCGGCAGAAGCTCCACTTGCTGGCTGTGTAGCGCGAACAGGTTACGCATATCTGGAAATCCAGGGTCTTCCATGCCCGCCCGCGTTCCCGGCCCGCATAAAAGACTCACGATCAGATACAGCGCGTTTTGCGCCCCCAGCGTGACGAGGATTTCGTCATCCGCCGCCATAATGCCGCGCCGGGGCAGAATGCGCCGCCGAATTTGCTCCACCAGCAACGGGTCATCATGCGCCCAGGTGTCATTGGTCCAGTTGCCGAGCCATTTCTTGCCCAAGGCTTGGCGCGCACAATCGCGCCATTCGGCCAGCGGAAACAGCGTGTGGTCCACCTGCCCATAAATGAAGGGAAATTCGTTGATTTGCCAATCGAGCGGCTTGGTGATGTTTTCCTGGGATGCCGGGTCCATCCGCAATCGGTGCGCCCATGCTGTGGCCCCCTTGCCGCTGCCAGAAGCAGCCTTGGACTCACTGCGTCGCGGGTTGGCGGTACCTTCCAGCGCCTTGTCGCTCACATAATAGCCCGAACGCTCACGCGCGGCCAAATAGCCATCATCCAGCAGCCCCTGATAGGCCAGCACGACAGTATTGCGCGAAACGGCAAGGGATTTGGCCATTTTGCGGGTGGAAGGAATAGGCTCATCCCGCGCCAGTTGCCCATCCAAAATGGCCGATACCAACGCCTCGCGAATCTGCGCCTGAAGGCTTGCATGATCGCTGCGCTTGATATGAACGAGCCAGTCCCGCATGTTTTTCCCCTGCTTGGCATAATTGGTACCATGCTGGCACCAACAGGGTCCAGTGGGTGGCGAAAATCAGCCCCGAAGCTTGGCCGCGCGCGCTTTCGCCGCCGGGCGGTCTTTCAGGATGATTTCGCTTTCCTTCTCGCTCCAGCGGGCTTTGAGGCAGAACCATTCATCGGGCCGCCGCAGAATCATCGCTTCAATCTGCCGGAACATGCGGTTCATCAGATCATGCACCCGCGCATCCTCGTCAGCGATGGCAAGGTCGGGGTAGAGCGGCTCGTGGAAAACGCTTTCATAATGGGCATCTTTCACCCACACCGCCTCCACGGGCAGGATGGGGCAATTATACTTCACCGCCAGGCGCGCCGGCAGGCGCGAGGACATGGCCGGAACCCCCAGAAAGCTGATTTCATCACCCGGAAACACCCGCTGGTCGATGGTGAAATACATGACCTGACCCGCACGCAGGGTCTGCGCGCTCACGCGGGGTATGTTTTCCTTGCGGACAAATTCCGTGCCCGTGGCCGCGCGGAACCATTGGATGATATTTTCCACATAGGGGTTTTGCGCGGGCTTATAGCTCACCGTCACATTTCGCGTATGCGTCTTGGGCATGGCAGAGGCCACTTCCCAATTGCCCACATGGGCCCCGATGATGATGGCGGGTTTTCCCTCAAGCCTCTGATAATTCTCGAAATTCCGGGCCGTCACCAAGGCCCCCCGGCGCCCAGCCGAGAAATTGGCCAAATGCGGAATGGTGGCAACCGTGCGCCCAAAAGTCTGCCAAACCTTGCGTACCCGCACTTCCCGTTCCGCTTCGGTCAGTTCAGGAAACGCAACCTGCAACGAGCGGCGCATGCGCCGTGTGCTGCCCATGCGCGGGCCAAACAGGCCAAAAAGATAGCCAAGCAGCCAAAGCGCATGCCGTGGCGGCAGCAGCCGCAGGGCGCCAAAGGCAAGCAGGAACCCAGCGCCCGCCACAAACTCCTTCAGCGCCTTCATTCCCGGCAAATTCTCCACAGATTCACGAAACCCCGTTCTAGACGGGACAGACTTGGGGATCAATCATTTGGCCTAAGCTTCCCCAGCTTGCTGGACCTAGAGCCAGATGCCTCGTAATCCTATAGACTGATTCCATGAAAGCCTTCTGGTCCAAGCCCGCTGAACCCCAAGTGGAAACCTCCCCCAAAACATGGGACGAGGTAAAAACCACCACTTGTTACATGTGCGCCTGCCGCTGCGGCATCCGGGTGTATTTGAAGGACGGCACCGTCACCTATATCGACGGCAATTCCAAACACCCGGTCAACAAGGGCGTCATCTGCGGCAAGGGTGCTTCGGGCATCATGCAGCATTATTCCCCCGCCCGCCTGACAAAGCCCCTGATGCGGGTGGGCGAGCGCGGTTCAGGCGAGTTCCGCGAAGTGGAATGGGAAGAAGCCCTGCGTACCGCAACGCTGTGGCTTTCCGAAGTGCGCGCCAAAGACCCCAAGAAACTCGCCTTCTTCACCGGTCGCGATCAGTCGCAAGGCCTCACCGGCTGGTGGGCCAGCCAATTCGGCACCCCCAATTATGCCGCCCATGGTGGCTTCTGCTCGGTGAACATGGCAGCAGCGGGGCTTTACACTTTCGGCGGTTCTTTCTGGGAATTTGGTGAACCCGACTGGAAGCACACGAAATATTTCATGCTTTTCGGCGTTGCCGAAGACCATGCCTCCAACCCCATCAAAATGGGGCTGGGCAAACTGAAAAAACGGGGTGCGAAATTCGTCTCCGTCAATCCGGTCAAAACGGGCTACTCGGCCATTGCCGATGAATGGGTGGGCGTAAAGCCCGGAACGGACGGCCTGTTCGCCGGTGCCATCATCCATGAGTTGCTGAAAGCCGACAAAATCGATCTGCCCTATCTGGTTCGCTACACCAACGCACATTGGCTCGTTATCCAAGCCCCCGGTCACCCCGAAAACGGCCTGTTCCTGCGCGATGCCGAAGGCCGCCCGCAGGCGGTGGACCAAACCGGCCGATTGACCGATGCGCTGGCTGCGGAACTCACACCCCGCTTGGTCGGTGAAGTGACGTTGAAGGATGGCCGCAAAGCCGTGCCGTCCTTCGATCTCATCGCGCGCCGCTTTCTTTCAGATGAATTCTCGCCCGATACGGTAGCCAGCCAATGCGCTATTCCCGCCGCCACCATCCGCCGCATCGCGGCTGAACTGGCGCATGTGGCTTTCGAGCAGGAAGTTACCCTTGATGTGGCCTGGACCGATTGGGCTGGCCGCAAACACGATAAGATGACGGGACGGCCCGTTTCCATGCACGCCATGCGCGGCATCTCGGCCCATTCCAACGGGTTCCAAACCTGCCGCACCATTCACCTTTTGCAAATCTTGCTCGGCACCATCGATGCCCCCGGCGGCTTCCGCTACAAAGCCCCGTTCCCCAAGCCCGTGCCGCCTGCGGTCAAACCGGCAGGCAAGCAAGGCCAAGTAAAGCCACTCACCCCACTCGCCGGCCCGCCGCTCGGCTTTGTCATGGGGCCGGAAGATTTGCTGGTGGACGCCAAGGGCACACCGCAGCGCATTGACAAAGCCTATAGCTGGGAAGCCCCGCTTTCCGCACATGGCTTGATGCACATGGTCATCACCAATGCGGCCAAGCAAGACCCCTACGGCATTGATGTGCTGTTCATGTATATGGCCAACATGGCGTGGAACTCCGCCATGAATGTGCCCGATACAATCAAATACCTCACCGCCAAACGCGAAGACGGCGAATATGTCATTCCGCGTATCATCTATTCAGATGCCTACGCCTCCGAAACGGTCGCCTATGCTGATCTGATCTTGCCCGATACCACCTATCTCGAACGCCATGATTGCATCTCGCTTCTCGACCGCCCCATCTCCGAAGCCGATGGCCCTGCCGATTCCATCCGTATTCCGGTCGTTGAACCCGACCGCGATGTGCGCCCCTTCCAAACCGTGCTGCTGGATCTGGGCGCGCGGCTTGGCCTTCCCGGCATGGTCAATGCGGATTTTTCGCCCAAATATCCCGGCGGCTATCCCGATTATATCGTCAACCACGAACGCGCCCCCGGCATCGGTCCCTTGGCAGGCTGGCGCGGGGCTGATGGCAAAGCGCAAGGCAAAGGTGCCGTCAACCCGGACCAGCTCAAACGCTATGAGGAAAATGGCAGCTACTGGTTCCACGAGCTGCCAGACTCGCAGAAATATTTCCGCCACGCCAACAAGGAATATCTGGAATGGGCCGTGAGCTTTGGCCTGCTCGGCAAGGCCGAGCCCATCGTGTTCCAGCTCTATTCCGAAGTCTTGCAAAAATTCAGGCTGGCCGCTGAAGGCCACGGTGCCATCCTGCCGCCGCCAGAACACCGCCAGCGTATTCTCACCCATTTCGATCCCATCCCCTGCTGGTACGCGCCTTTCGAGGGCGACATGGTGGGAGAGGTTGAATATCCCCTCCATGCCATCACCCAGCGGCCTATGGCGATGTATCATTCATGGGGTTCGCAGAACGCTTGGCTGCGGCAAATCCTTGGCCGCAACTGGCTCTATATGAGCCATTTCCGCGCCGCCGCTTTGGGTGTCACGGATGGCGATTGGGTTTACGTTATCAGCCACCATGGCCGCATCAAGGTGCAGGTAAAACGCATGGACGGCGTGAATGATGACACCGTGTGGACTTGGAACGCCATCGGCAAGCGCAAAGGCACTTGGGGGCTGGATGCCAATGCGGCCGAAAGCAAAAAAGGCTTTCTGCTCAATCATATCATCTCAGAATTATTGCCCGAACGCGAAGGCGGATACCGCTATTCCAACTCCGATCCGGTAACAGGCCAAGCAGCTTGGTATGATCTGAAAGTCCGCATCGAAAAAGCCGAGATCGGGGCAGGGGTAAGCGAGCCGCAATTCGACACGATCAAGAAGATACCGGGCTTCAAGCGCCCCAACATTCTGCGCTTTATGGGCGGAAAGAAGAAATCATGACAAGCCTTCCTGACACCACAAAGCCCGGCCAGAAGAAACTCGGCCTCGTCATTGATCTCGACATTTGCGTCGGCTGTCAGGCTTGCGCTACCTCCTGCAAAGAGTGGAACACACAAGGCTATTCCGCCCCGCTCACCGATGAAAACCCCTATGGTGCCGATCCTGTGGGCGTGTGGCTCAACCGCGTTCATGCTTATGAAGTCGATGATGGCACCAGCACCAATGTGGTGCATTTTCCCCGCTCGTGCCTGCATTGCGAAACGCCGGCCTGTGTCACCGTCTGCCCCACCGGTGCATCATACAAGCGCGCCGAAGATGGCATTGTGCTGGTGAACCCGGATACCTGCATCGGCTGCAAGCTCTGCTCTTGGGCCTGCCCCTATGGCGCGCGTGAATATGATTATCAGGAAGGCGTCATGCGCAAATGCACTTTGTGCGTGGACCGCATCTACAACGAAAATCTCGAACCGGAAGATCGCCAACCGGCTTGCGTAAAAGCCTGCCCCACGGGTGCGCGCGCCTTTGGTGATTTGGGCGATAGCGAGAGTGCCGTTTCCAAACTCGTGGCCGAGCGTGAAGGCTATGATCTCATGCCGCAATTTGACTACAAGCCCGTCAACAAATATCTGCCCCCGCGCACCCGCAAGGACAAGCCGACGCCGAAGGCTGGCGCATCGCTGCTCGATGTCATGCCGGAAGCCAAAACCACCGCCGACCGGCTATTCCGCTGGGCCGACCGGCTTTTGTCACGGTGAGCTAGAATGCATCCCGCTTATTCCGTCATCCTGTTCACCACCGCTTCCGGCGCGGGCTATGGGTTGCTCGCCTTGCTGGCGATGGTGGCCTTTGCTCATGGGCCTGCCTCCAGCCTGGCCTATGGTTTGACCACCACCATCATTGCGCTGGGCCTCATCACATCAGGCTTGCTCTCCTCCACCTTCCATCTGGGCCACCCCGAACGCGCCTGGCGCGCTTTCAGCCAATGGCGCACAAGCTGGCTTTCGCGTGAAGGTGTGGCTGCCATCATCACCTACGGCCCCGCCGTGGTCTTTGCCGCCACCTGGTCGGGCTTGCTACCTTGGCCGCAATTCATCGCACCGGCTGCTGCGGCAACCGCTGTGATGTGCCTTGTCACCGTCTTCACCACGGCCATGATCTATGCGAGCCTCAAAACCATCCGCATCTGGAACCACTGGCTCACGATTGCGAATTATTTGGCACTCTGCCTCGCCACCGGCGGTATTCTGTTGAGCTTTCTCACCGATCTATTCGGGCGCGGGCAGATGTTTCTTTATGGCTTCACGGCCATTCTCATTGCCTTGTCGATTGCCTTCAAACTCGCTTGGTGGCGCATGGCGGATACGACACCCAAAACCCTCACCCCCGCTGATGCTACAGGCCTGAAAGGCAAAGTGCGCCAATGGGAAGTGCCGCATACTTCTGCCAACTACATCATGAAAGAAATGGGCTACACGGTGGCCCGCAAACACGCCGCCAAATTGCGCCGCATCGTGCTGGCGGGCTTTGTTCTGGCCGCCCTGTGCCTGATTCTTGCAGGCCTGTTGCCGCTTCTCAGCCTCCTATTCTCGGCCGTCGCATTGCTCAGCGGTGGCTTGGCGGTTGTCACCGAACGCTGGCTGTTTTTTGCTGAAGCCCAGCATGCGGTCACTCTTTATTACGGGGCAGATGCGGCCTAATCTTTTGTAGACATAAAGATTTCTTTATGTGATTATCCCCAAAATGGTCGTCACAACGTTCGAAGGATTCCCCCCATGTCCCGTATCGCTTTTCCAGAACTGCTCAAGGCCCGCCCCTGGCTGCTGGCGGATGGTGCAACGGGCACTAATTATTTCATGATGGGGCTAACCTCGGGCGACGCCCCGGAAATGTGGAATTTCGACCACCCAGAGCGCGTGCGCGATCTGCACAAGCGTTTCATCGCGGCAGGTGCCGACATTATTCTCACCAATTCCTTCGGCGGCAACCGCTATCGCCTGAAGCTGCATGATTTGCAGGACCGCGTGGCCGATGTGAACATCGCCGCCGCCAAAAACGCCCGTGCGGAAGCTGATGCTGTGGATCGCCCCGTCATCGTGGCCGGTTCCGTTGGCCCCACGGGCGAAATCTTCCAGCCCGTAGGCGCGTTCTCCCATGCCGATGGCGTGGCCGCATTCGAAGAACAGGCCCATGCGTTGAAGCAAGGTGGCGCGGATGTCATCTGGATCGAAACCATGTCCGGCAAGGAAGAACTGGAAGCCGCCGTCGAGGGCGCATCCAAATGCGGCCTGCCCATTGTCACCACCATGAGCTTCGACACCAATGGCTGCACCATGATGGGCATCACACCGGCCAAATTCGGCGAAATGGCAACGCATCTGGCTGTCATCCCCGCCGCCATCGGTGCCAATTGCGGCACGGGTGCAGCTGAACTCATCGCCACCGTGCTGGGCATTACCGAAGCCCGCCCGGATGCCGTTGTGGTGGCCAAAGGAAACTGCGGCATTCCGCAATATCAGGATGGTCACATCCATTATTCCGGCACCCCGGAACTGATGGCCGACTATGCCCGCATCGCCATTGACTCAGGTGCGCGCATCATCGGCGGCTGCTGCGGCACCAGCCCCGACCATCTGGCCGCCATGCGCGTGGCACTGGAAGCCCACACCAAGGGTGCAAGACCCCAGATTGCAGAAGTGGAAGCACGGCTCGGCACGGTGTCGGATCTGGCCAAGGGCAACGCACCTAAACCCCGCGACCGCGACCGCGATCGAAGGCGGTGAAATAAGCTGAGTTCCCGCGCAAGCGGGAAACTCGCTACCGCAGCTTCCTCGGCTTCACCGGTTCCGCTTCCAGCGGATTATCCGGCCAGGAATGCTTCGGATATCGCCCACGCATTTCAGATCGTACCGACGGATAAGCATTCACCCAAAAGCTCGCCAAATCCTGCGTTACCGCCAAGGGCCGTTGCGCGGGTGACAAAAGCTCGATCCGCAAAGCCTGTCGCCCGCCTGCAATGCGCGGCGTTGCGGCCAGCCCGAACATCTCTTGCAAGCGCACACGCAAAACCGGATCGCCATCAGTTTCATAATCAATGGCAACCTCCGCCCCCGAAGGAACGCCCAAGCGCGCCGGGGCCAATTCGCCAAACTTCCGCACCGCTTCATAAGGCAGCATCGCTTCCAATATGGCCCGCATATCCAACCGGTCGAGATGGGCGCGGCGCGTGATGCCGAGAAGATAGGGCGTGAGCCACTCATCCAACCGCGCAAGCAATGCGGCATCCGATAAATCCGGCAAGCCCAATTCCGGCATCACCCGCGCCAAAAACCGCGCGCGGTGGAGGAAGTTTTTCGCCCCATCACCCCACGGCAAGCAGGCAAGCCCCATCACGCGCACACCTTCCGTCATCGCCGCAGCCAAGGCTTGCCCGTCCGGCTCTTTCAGTGCCTTATCTTCGAGGATCAAAGCCCCCAGCCGCTTCTGCAACCGCGCCTTCACCACGTCTTCGCGTGCATCCCAACTCACAAACTGAACGGGCTTGGTTTCAAAGGCTTCTTCGATTTCACTCAATAAAATGGGCGCTGCGAGAAAAATCTTCGCCGCCGTCGCATTGCCATCCGTACTGGCCACCGCCAAAAATGGCTCGCGCGCCAACAATTCCGTTTCCGCCAAACTGGCCCCGCCACCACCGGAAAACCGGAACTGCCCCGGTGCCCCACGCGCTTGCGCGATGCGATCTGGATAAGCCAGCGCCACCAGCAAACCAGCGCTGCCGCGCGCCTCACCACTCACCCCCGCAATGCGCCGAATTTGCTGCGAAGCCGCGCGCGCTGCACCATTCAGCCTTTCCAAATGCGAAGCGATATGCGGATCACGCCCCGATGCCCGTTCTGAAAGCACGGCTGCAATATCGCAAGCCAAAGCCCCCATCCCCAAGGCTTTGCCCTTCACCACCATATGCGCCAAACGCGGATGCAGCGGCAAAGCCAGCATGTCGCGCCCCATTTGCGTCAACCCGCCATCATCCAAAGCCTCCAGCGCAATGAGCAAATCCCGCGCCTGCGCGAAAGCGGCAGCCGGTGGCGGGTCGAGAAAACCGAGCGAGGCGGGATCAGAAACCCCCCACTGCGCCAATTCCAGCACCAGCCCCGTCAAATCCGCCGCCAGAATTTCCGGCACATCATGCGCCGCCAAGGCGCGCGTTTCGGCTTCCGGCCACAGCCGATAACATATCCCCGGACCCGTGCGCCCCGCGCGGCCTTTGCGCTGCGTGGCAGAAGCAAGTGAAACGCGCACCGTATCCAGTCGCGTCATGCCGGAAGCCGGATCAAACACCGGTGCCCGCTTCAAGCCGCAATCGATGACAATGCGAACACCCTCAATCGTCAAGCTGGTTTCCGCAATGGTGGTGGCAAGCACAATCTTGCGGCTGCCGGATGGGGCAGGGCGGATGGCAGCATCCTGCTCGGCAGGCGACAGCGCGCCATAAAGCGGTGCCACAATCGCTCCCAAATCCTGCACCTGTTCAGCCGTGCGCTTGATCTCCGCCTCACCGGGCAGAAACGCCAGAATACTGCCCTCTTGTTCACGCATCACAAGCCGAATGGCAGCGGCCACATCATCCGAAACCGTGCGCCGAGAGGTGCGCCCCAGATGCAATGTTTCCACAGGGAAAACGCGCCCCGCCGCCTCGATCAAAGGCGCTTGCCCCAACACCCGCGCCAGCCCCGCCACATCCAGCGTTGCCGACATGACCAAGAGTTTCAAATCTGGCCGCAAAGCCTCCTGCGCCTCGCGGCACAAGGCCAGCCCCAAATCGCCATCCAGACTGCGCTCATGGAACTCGTCGAAAATCACCAGGCCCGTATCGGCAAGCGAAGGATCGCGCTGCAAGCGCCGTGTCAGAATGCCTTCGGTGACAACTTCAATGCGCGTGCGCGCCGAAACCTTGGAATCCAGCCGGACGGAATAGCCCACCACCCCGCCCGGTTCCTCGCCCAGACTCTCCGCCATCCGCCGCGCCGCCGCCCGTGCCGCCACCCGACGCGGTTCCAGCATCACAATCTTGCGGCCCTGAAGCCAAGGCGCATCCAGAAGCGCCAAAGGCACCCGCGTCGTCTTGCCCGCCCCCGGCTCAGCCACCAGAATGAGCGACGGATTGCCTGCCAGCCCCGCCGCGATTTGCGCCAGAACATCATCAATCGGCAGGCGTTCAGAATGCAGTATCATGCTGACCAGTTCCGCCAAGGCTGCCCACTTGTCAACGGGACAGTACTTCGTGAACGCTTGCGCCTTATTTCAACTGCCCATGAAGTGCTGCTAAAAACTGGTCCACTTCGCCCGCCGTGTTGTAATGGGCCAAGCCCACGCGCAGCACGCCACCCTTGTCCATCAGCCCCATGCGGCCCACAGGCTCAATGGCGTAATTATGCCCAGACCACACATAGATATTCTCAGCCGCAAAGCCCTTGGCTAAGGCTTCTGGGTGATGGCCTTCGAGCGTGAAGGAAACCGTGGGCACGCGCCGATGCATGGCATTATCCGATGTGATGCCGCGAATGGTCAGCCCCTTCACCTGTTGCAGCCCCGCAATGAGGCGCGCGGTGATGGTGTGTTCATAATCGGTCAGCGCATCCATAGCCGCATGAATGGCCTGCACCGCCGGCCGCTTGCCCGCATGCGCTGCCATATGCCGGGGAGAAGCCACTTTGCCACCAATCTCCGCCAGATATTCCACCGCGCCCATCGTGCCCGCCATGCCCTCATGGCTCATGGTTCCCGGCTCAAACTTATAGGGCAATTCATTTCCCGCAGGCCGCACTTTATAAGCCACCGTCTCGGCCAGAAGTTCCTCCCGGCCCCACAAAATCCCCTGATGCGGCCCGAACCATTTATATGCCGACGACACCACGAAATCGGCACCAATTTCCTGCACATCCACCGGGCAATGCGGGGCAAATTGCACGCCATCCAGATACACCAAAGCCCCCGCCCGCTTGGCCTCAGCGGCAAACCGCTTCACATCATGAATGGTGCCCGTGCAATTGCTGGCCATGCCCATGGCAAGCAAGCGCGTGCGCGGTGAAAGCACCTTGGTCAGCGCGTCCTCGGGGAATTCATAAGTCTCAGTATCAAAATCCATCCACCGAACAACAAGCCCCCGCTCCTCGGCCAGATACAGCCAAGGCGACACATTGGCGTCATGGTCCATGCGCGACAGCACAATTTCGTCACCCTTCTCGAATCGCCGCGCAAGTGCGCGCGAGAACATGAAGGTGATCTGCGTCATGTTCTGGCCGAAAATGATCTCATTTGCCGAACCCGCATTGTAGAAATCCGCCACCGATTGATGCGCCGCCTCCACCATGTCGCCGGCATCGATTGTGGTGCGGAAATACCCGCCCAGATTGGCATTCTTGTGGATAAACGCCTCCTCGGTGCGCCGCAGAACCTGCACGGGAACCTGCGTTCCGGCCGGATTGTCGAAGTAAACACGCGGTTTTCCCCCGTCCGACAGGCTCAGGGCGGGGAATTCGGCGCGGATGGCCGCGATAGAAAATTCGGCTTGTGACATGGGCTTCGGCTCCAAAAAAGGCGCTTCCTTCACACCCTTTTAATCTAAGCCTGTCAACCGGATAGCCTAAAGCTGACGGGTGGGTCGCATTCCGGCGAGGTGGTGTCGCTGGTAAACCGCGTTTTGCTCTTGCACCCGCTTAGGCTTCGCGTAAACAGCAGACCACGCTTTCCAAGTTCCAGGAGAACACGATGAGTGACGCCGGCGATCTCGATCTGAACACCCTCAATGACGAGGAACTGACCCAGCAGGTCCATGACGACCTGTATGACGGCCTGAAAGAAGAGGTTGAGGCGGCAGTCCACATTCTGCTCGGCCGCGGCTGGACCCCCTATAAGGTGCTAACCGAAGCCCTCGTCGAAGGCATGCGGATCGTCGGCATTGATTTCCGTGATGGCATCCTGTTCGTGCCGGAAGTGCTGCTGGCCGCCAATTCCATGAAGGCTGGCATGCTCATCCTGAAGCCCCTTCTGGCCGAAACCGGCGCCCCGCGCGTCGGCAAAATGGTGATCGGCACCGTCAAGGGCGACATTCACGACATCGGCAAGAACCTCGTCGGCATGATGATGGAAGGCGCTGGCTTTGAAGTGATCGACCTTGGCATCAACAACCCGGTCGAAAACTATCTCGCCGCCATTGAGGAACACCAGCCAGACATTCTGGGCATGTCGGCCCTTCTGACCACCACCATGCCCTACATGAAAGTCGTCATCGACACGCTGAAGGAAAAGGGCGTTCGTGATGATTACGTGGTTCTCGTCGGCGGCGCGCCGCTCAACGAAGAATTCGCCAAGGCCATCGGTGCTGACAGCTATTGCCGCGACGCCGCCGTGGCGGTCGAAACCGCCAAGAGCTACATGGCCCGCAAGCACAACCAGCTCAACGCCTGATTTTTGGCAGGCATCCAAATCCAAGGCCGGGCCATTGTGTCCGGCCTTTTTGTTTTCTAGCGTGGCTTTCATGGAACACCCCGTCCTCACCACCATCCGCAATGCCGGTTTCATGCCCTTGGGCTGGTTCGCACCGGAAGCCTCCGATGGCGTGCCAGATGCTGGCCCTGCAAGCCCAGCCCGTTTTGTGGTGCTACTGGGCAATGCTGGCCCCGCCATGTTCCGACGCTTCCGCAGCGAGCGCGATCCTGAACGCCACGCCTTGGATGACTGGACGCGGCACACGCTGGAACCGCTGGCCGATGATCTGGGCGCGCGCGCTTTGTTCCCTTTCGGCCCGCCGCCTTATTGGCCCATCCTCACTTGGGCGCGCAAAGCAGGGGCGGGGCATGTCTCACCGCTGGGCCTGAATATCCACCCCACCTTCGGCCTGTGGCACGCCTATCGCGCCGCCTTCATATTTCCCGTGGCCTTCGATATTCCGCCGTTGAAATCGCAACACCCTTGCGAAGCATGCCCGGCAAAACCCTGCCTCACCGCCTGTCCCGTTGGGGCTTTTTCGGGCAAGTCTTATGATGTGCAATCCTGCGCCACACATCTGCGCGCCCCCCAAGGGGCAAGCTGCTTGACGAAAGGCTGTCTGGCCCGCCATGCCTGTCCCGTAGGCCAGGGCTTTGCCTATTCTGAGCCCCAAGCCCATTTCCACCAGCGTGCCTTTCTCAAGGCGCGTGAACCTTAAGCCTTGAGAACCGCATGTACCAGAAACTCGCCGAAAAGCTGAAGGCCCGCCAACTCATCATCCTCGATGGCGGCACCGGAACCGATATTCAGGCCCGTGGTGCGCCCATGAATGGCGATACTTGGTGCGCGGAAGTCAACCTCACACATGCGAATATCGTGCAGGCCGTGCATGAGGATTACATCGCCGCAGGCGCGCAAGTCATCACCGCCAACACCTTTGCCTCCAGCGTGTTGAGCTTCAATTATTACAAGCGCGATGCCGATGTCCGCCTCATCGACACCGCCGCAGTCGAAGCCGCCAAGCGGGCAGCCCAAGGCCGCGTGCCGGTGGCCGGTTCCTTCTCCACCATGCGCCCCGTCCACCCGGGCACGGATCGCACGGTACTGGATTTCAACTGGACGCAGGCGGAGGCCCGAAAGCTATTCGCATCCAAAGCCAAGGGTCTGAAAGACGCCGGTGTTGATCTCATCATGATGGAGATGATGCGCGATACGGATTACTCCGTCTGGGCCACCGAAATGGCGCTGGAAACTGGGCTTCCCGTCTGGGTCGGCTTCAGCATCGAGCGCGATCAGCAAGGCCGCCTCACGGGCTTTGGCCGTGAGGATCAGTTGCTGGAAGATTTTCTGCCGCGCCTTGTCGCCACCGGCCCGCAAGTGCTGTCCATCATGCATTCATCACCCAACGACATCACCCACGCGCTGCCCTTCGTGAAAGCCCATTGGGCTGGCCCGCTCGGCGTTTATCCCGAAAGCGGCTATTACGCGGCCCCGGATTGGAACTTTGTCGGCATCATTCCGCCAGATGAATTGGTGGACCAATCGCGGCAATGGCAAGCCCAAGGTGTCAGCCTGCTGGGTGGCTGCTGTGGCATTGGCCCGGATCACATCCGCGCGCTTTCGAGGGCTTTCCAATGATACATAAGGGTTCTTGCCTATGCGGTGGCGTGGCTTTTGAGGTGCATGGCGATTTGCGCCCCGTCATCTTTTGCCATTGCACCCAATGCCGCAAACAAACCGGCCATTATCTGGCCGCCACATCCTGCGCCTTGAAAGATTTCCGCCTTATCCGGGCAGATAGCCTTGCTTGGTACAAAGCCAGCCCCGCCGCCAAACGCGGCTTCTGCAATCTGTGCGGCTCTACGATGTTCTGGCAACCAGAACCGCCAGCCGAGGCCATCTCCATCACCCCCGGCGTGTTCGATGGGCCGACAGGTCTAAAGGCAGAAGGCCACATTTATTGCGCCGACAAGGGCGATTATTACGAGATCCCCACCCACGAAGGCTATCGCAAGCAACAATGGGAAGATTGAAAGCTCACGCCCGCGAACGCATTTCGCTTTCCAGTTCCCCATAGCCCGTGAAGCGGAACTCATAGGCAAGCCCCAGCTTCGCCGCTGCGGCCTTGGCCTTTTCCACCAAGCCTGCATCTTGCGTTTGTGCCAGATAAACGATCTTGGTGTAGTTGCCAAAATACATCGGCAACAGCTGCGGGTGCTTGTCCAGCCCCAGCCCTTCCCACACGAGCTTGTCGAAATGCCGCGCCAGATAATCGGTCAAAAAGAACGCGGTGATGTCTTCATCCGCCGTCTTGGCGAAAGTTTCCTGCCCGCTGAAGAACGCATAGCAATGCGGGCCGCCAATGCGCTCCACCTGTTCTTCTTCCAACACCCGGTCGAGCAGCCCACCCGTGCCACAATCACCATAAAGCACATAGATCGAGCGATATTTCCCGCGCGCTTCTTGGATTTTGCCGCGCACGGCTTGCGGAATTTTATCAGGGTAATTGTGCAAAATCGCAGGCAGGCATGTCACATCAAAAGCCTGCCAGCGATTAGCCTCAATCAGCGCAACGATCTCGCGCCCCAACGCCCCGCAGGCAATCAACAACACACCCCCCGCCTGCTTTGTGAAGGCGAAGCTGTCATCGGGTGCGAGTTCGATATTTGCCATCAGAAATCCGTCGGGCTTCCGCCTTCTGCCTTGCGCCGCGCCACAAATTCATCAAGCGCCGCGCGCCGTTCCGGCTCCATGAACGGTTCCTGATATTCAGCCAGCGCCTGCTTGAACACCGCATTGGCCCGCTGCCAGGCTTCCGGCTTACCTGCCGCCAGCCATTGCTGATTGTTGCGCCAATCCGAAACGATGGGCGTGTAAAACGCCGTTTCATAACGCGCCAACGTATGCGCGGCACCGAAGAAATGCCCACCGGGGCCAACCTCGCGAATGGCCTCAAGACCCAGCGCATCCGGTGTCGTTTCCAAGGGCTGCAAGAACTCGCTCACCATCTGGATCAAATCCACATCCAGCACAAATTTCTCGAACGAAGCGACCAAACCACCCTCAAGCCAGCCTGCGCCATGCATGATGAGATTGCCGCCGCCCATGGTAAGCCCCCAGAGCGAGAACACGCTCTCATAAGCCGCCTGCGCATCCACCGTATTGGCCGCACACGTGTTGGAAGTGCGGAACGGCACGCCATAACGCCGCGCCAACTGCCCGCCCACAATCGTGCTTTTCATATATTCAGGCGTACCAAAAGCCGGTGCCCCTGATTTCATGTCCACATTGGATGTGAACCCGCCATAGATCACCGGCGCACCTTTGCGAACAAGCTGCGTGAAAGCCATGCCGGCAAGGGCTTCGGCATTCTGCTCCACAAGTGCCCCTGCCACCGTCACCGGTGCCATCGCGCCTGCCAGCGTGAAGGGAGTGATGCAGACGATCTGGTTGCGCGAACTCATCTCGATAATGCCCTGCAACATCGGCTCATCGAGCTTCAAGGGCGAGTTCGTATTGATGATCGTGAACAGCGAAGGTTCGCGCTCCAACTGCTCTTGGCTGATGCCGCGCGCAAGGCGTGCAATCTCAATGCCGTCCAGAATCCGCTGGCGGCTTGTGGAATAGGCATGGAACGGCTTGTCCGTCAGCGTTGCCATCGCATGCAGCGCGTCCAGATGCCGGACGGAGGAATGAATATCAATCGGCTCCACCGGATAGCCCGCCACGAAATCAATCGCGCTGAAATATTGCGCCAGCTTCACGAAATTCTGGAAATCCTCGTAATTCCCGCTGCGACGGCCCTTGTCCATGCAGGAAGCATTGGGCGGGCTTGCCACTGTACCAAAGCAAATGCTGGCCCCGCCAATATGCATGTTATTGGCTGGGTTTCGCGCGTGGAAGGTGAAGCTGGATGGCGCGGTCGAGATCAGCTGCTCAATCATGGCGGGGTCAAAGCGCACCCGCTCGCCCTGCACATCCGCACCCGCTGCCTTCAGCATGTCGCGCGCCTGCGGCAGATTGAACTCCATGCCGATTTCAGACAGCACTTTGAGCGATGTCTGATGGATCGCCTCAATCTCATCCTTCGAAACAATCTCCATCGGCGCAAAGGCGCGCGCCAGCTTGCGGCGTGGCAATTGCGGAATGGGGCGCGAACCTGCACCCCCGCCTGTGCGGCCCGCACGGCTGCCTTCACCGCGGCGGCGGCGGCCTTCGGGCGCTGCAATGGCGTCATCGCTCATGAGTTCGTCTCCTTAACGGTATTGGCTGAGTGTGGGGTCGGCTGCCACCTGTTCGGCAAGCCAGGATTCAAAGCGTTTAATTTTCGGCTTCAGCCGATGCGCGGCCTCGCAGCAGAACTGCCAGGAATGTCGATGCGGCACCATCAGGCTGAAAGGCTGCACAAGCCGGCCTGATTTGATCTCATCCTGCGCGAAGGGACCAATCGTCATGGCTACGCCGCGCCCATCAATGGCGGCTTCCTGCGCCAGAAT
>CAJBCQ010000237.1 GCA_903951595.1 uncultured Hyphomicrobiales bacterium
AGACGATGCAGTCAGCGCTAAAGCGAGCTCAATGGGGGTTTCCTGTTATCATGGCAGTCATGGCCGCTTATGCTTTCTTCAGACATGGCGGATATGCCCCGGCGGTATTTTTGGTGGCGGCTGCCCTCTGGGCCGTTCTTTATCCGGCCTACTTCCGCCGGCACGTAGAAAAAATGACGGACAAGCTGCTTAACGAAGGATCTCACGAAAAATCGCTCGGTCCCTACACCGTTACGCTCAGTGAAGATGGTCTTTGGTCCCGGTCACCCACTGGCGAATCCAAGTTTAAACTGGACGCTGTCGAACGCGTGCTCCTTACAGATTCACACCTGCATATTTTTTTGGTCGGTCTTTCCGGCTACCCCATTCCACGACGAGACGTCGATGAGGCCCTTATTATGGAAGCGAAAGCCTTTCTGGAATCCAAAGCCAGAAAGTAGCAGGAGCGGTAGCGCCGGCCGGAACAGAGGACCTTCAAAAGTCGCCTAACCATCAGCCGCAGCAAACTACATGGAAGGTCAGCTTCATATCTCTTCAGCGGGAGTTGAGCATCTTCGCTCCTATGCAAGGAAAGGAGATAAACCACTTCTTCTTCGGCTCGCCCATTTTTACGAGACAGAGGATCCCGAGAGTGGTGAGGTAACCACCTTTGTCGGCCCACACATGATGATTTGTGGGGAAGGCACGATATGGGATCAGACAAGAAACAAGAAAATGGTGAAAATCGAGGAAATGATCTGGGCGGTTGGAATAGAGGATCTTGCTGCAATCGAGGGTCGATACATTGACCTAGCACACATTCCGTCACAGCTTGGGAAATCGTCTGCGGTCTTATTAACGGTAAAATAGCAATGCGAACAGACCAGTTCACCCAATCCCGTCCCTACGGGACTTCTGGCATAGCTCCCGCTAATTCCACTTCGCGGGCAGGAGCTATGCCAGAAGCAAGCGGGATAGGTGACTGGCGACGTTGATATGGCTGCTTGTTTGTCAACAGGCAAAGCGGTGGCGAGGCGAAGATAATTTCTTCGTCGCGGCGTTGAGTGGCCGAGGGCAGGAGGCAGACCCGGATCCTTCGGGGTGAGTTATTTTCCCGGCGGTTTGTCTGCTGATATTCGTGGGTTGCCCGCGGTGGCGGGCCTATCCGACCAGGTTTTTGTTCACCGCGACCCTTTCCGCCTTCTAGGCTCGCGCGTGGTTCCCTGCTTGGCAGGGAGGGGCGCGTAACGTCCTCGCGGGTTGGTCACCGGGATCCGGGCCTGGCTGCTGCTCTCGGGTGGGTTGTGGTTTGGAGTTGGTTCACCTCCTTGTCTGGTGCGTGTTGGTTGGTCTGTTTCAAGCCGGTTGGGTGCTTTGCTCGTAGCAGGGCAGGTTGCGCAAGGCATGCCAGATGAAGCCGGTGAGTTCGCGCGCCACGGCAACAAGGACCTTGTTGCGATGGATGCGGCGCGCCATGAGGGACATGAAGCGCCGGTGCAGGCGGTTCTGCGCGGCCCAGCTCACCTTGATGATCTCCGGGGCCACGTTGTCCTGGCGTCGCGAGAGTTCCTTGCTGACCTTGGGCGGCATGGCGTAGTGCTGCGAGCACTCGATGAGCAACCAGCGCGCGTGCGGGTTGCCGCACTTGGTGATGGAGCCTTGGCGGCGTTTGTCGCTGCTGGTGGACTCCGAGGGAACCAGGCCGAGGTAGGCCATGAGTTTGCGCGGGTGCTCGAAGCGGGCCAGCGCGCCGAGTTCGCTCACCGTGATCATGGCGGCCACGATCTGGAAGCCTTTGAAGGCCATGAGAGCTTCGACCGCCGGACGCAACCGCCAGTCGACCAAGAGATCGCCCATGGCTTTTTCGCAACGTTCGACCCGGGACGCGGCATCGTTGATGGCCATGAGGCATTCCTCGAGAATGGCCTTCATGGCCGGATGCGGCAGGACCAGTTCGCGCAGGTAACGCATGTGGGCCGCGCCCCAGTGGCCTTTGCCCTGATAATGGTAGCCGTGGTGGAGCAGGAAGGACTTGAGCCTTTGCCGGGAGCGGCGCAGATCGTCGACGGCATCGGTGCGCGCACGGCACAAGTCGCGGATGGCTTCGTCGGTGGCCTCGGGAATGTAAATGCCCTCGAGGTCCCCGGCCCGGTGCGCCCGGGCCAGTTTGGCCGCGTCGCGCCGGTCGGTCTTGATGCGGTCGCCGGCGGCCCGCGCGATCTTCGACGGAGCGGCCACGATGCACTCGTGGCCGAGTTGCCGCAGACGCCGCGCCAAGACAAAGCCGCACGGACCGGCCTCGTAACAGAAGCTCAGCTTGGCTTCGTATTGCCGGCGCAGCCGGGCGGTGAGCTTTTCCACCGCTTGCAGATCCCCGCTGATCACGCCCAGGCCCCGCACTTCGCCGCGGCGCCCGGGTTCGGCCACCGCGACGGCGATGGTGTCTTTGTGGACATCGAGTCCGACCCAGATTATTTTTTCCATGGTGTGTTTGTTCGTTCGCTAAGTTCAGTTGCTGAATCCGAACACTGCTCCGCACAACACGGAGCCGTTCGTGCGGACAGGCCCTCACGGGCAACCCGCGACCCTATGAGCGGCAAACACACCAACTCTTTTCAAGGCTGCGCTTCTTGCCCGCTAATGCCCCGCAGCCATAAGGTCTAGGCGTCATCCCATGCGTGCGACCATCCAGAAGCTGAACATGAGTTTGCCGTATTGCGATGCCAAGACGGAGCACGACATTCTTTTTGTATTCAGTCCTCCGACATCGGGCCTGCTTCACGTCGGAGATGTCATCGAGTTAGACCCACACGTTCTTGGAGCGCCGCAGGCAGCGTTGCATACTCCCACTGGTGAGCGGTTCACGATTACGATTCACAAGCACGACGTGCATGATTTGAGACTGCCATCAGGACATGGCAC
>CAJBCQ010000238.1 GCA_903951595.1 uncultured Hyphomicrobiales bacterium
ATGATGCTTGATGCTAGGATGCTGAAAGCTTAGGTTTCTCATGCCCTTGGGCAACAATCGGAGTTCTTTCGTCTTGCGATATATATCCACCCGCGGCACCGCGCCGGTGCTTGGTTTTGAAGATGTGCTGCTATCCGGCTTGGCGCGTGATGGCGGGCTTTATGTGCCGGAAGTCTGGCCCCGCTTTTCGGCCGACGAATTGCGTGCGCTCAGCGGCAAATCCTATCCGGAAGTCGCACTGGCGGTGTTGAAGCCCTTTGTGGGCGATGCGATTCCCGAAGTTGAGCTGATGGAGATGATCGACGCGGCCTATGCCACTTTCGGGCATAAGGCGGTTGCCCCCTTAAAGCAGCTGGATGCTAATCATTGGCTTTTGGAGCTGTTTCACGGGCCGACCTTGGCGTTCAAGGATGTGGCGATGCAGCTTCTGGCCCGTCTCATGGATTGGTCGCTCACCCGTTCCAATTCCACCGCCACCATTGTGGGGGCCACTTCTGGTGATACGGGTGGGGCTGCGATTGAGGCTTTTGCCAATTCCAAACGCGCTTCCATTTTCATCCTGCATCCGCATGGGCGCGTGAGTGAAGTGCAGCGGCGACAGATGACCACGGTGATCGCACCGCATGTCCACAATATAGCACTCGAAGGCACTTTCGATGACGCGCAGGCGCATGTGAAAGCCATGTTCAATGACATGGCCTTCCGTGAACGTGTGGCGCTTTCGGGTGTAAACTCGATCAACTGGGCGCGCATCATGGCGCAGACGGTTTATTATGTGACATCTGCCTTGGCTTTGGGTGCGCCGGGCCGAGCTGTCAGCTTCACCGTTCCCACAGGCAATTTCGGCGACATTTTCGCAGGCTATGCCGCGATGCGTATGGGGGTTCCCATTGCACGCCTCGTGATTGCCACCAATGTGAACGATATTCTCGATCGCACGCTGAAAACTGGGCGCTATGAGGTGACGGGGGTGAAGCCATCCACAAGCCCTTCGATGGATATTCAGGTTTCCAGTAATTTCGAACGCCTGCTGTTTGAAACGCATGGGCGCGATGCTGCTGCGGTGGCGGGCATGATGGCGAGCCTGCAGCAATCTGGTTCCTTTGCCATTGGTGAAAAGTCGCTGAAGGAAATGCGCGCGCTGTTTGGTTCCTCGCGCACAGGTGAGGCGGAAACGGCTGAAACCATCCGCATGACTTTGGCCGAAACGGGCGAGCTTCTCGATCCGCATACGGCTGTTGGCTATGCGGCGGCCAAGCTGCATGCGCGCGAAAGTGAGCCGATGGTGACGCTGGCCACCGCGCACCCGGCGAAATTCCCCGATGCGGTGGAGAAGGCGTCCGGTATCAGACCGGGTCTGCCAGATCGGCTTTCTGATTTGCTCCAGCGGCCGGAAAAGATGGAAGTGTTGCCCAATGATTTGAAGACGTTGCAGAATTATATTCTGGCACGCACGGGACGGGCCTCGTGAGCGTGCGTATCACACGGCTTTCCAATGGCGCGCATGCGGTGACGCATGACATGGCGCATCTGGAAAGCGTGGCGTTGGGAACGTGGATCCGTTCGGGTGCGCGTGATGAAGCCCCATCCCAAGGGGGGGTTGCCCATTTTCTCGAACACATGGCCTTCAAAGGCACGACGAAGCGTTCGGCCATGGATATTGCCGCGGAGATTGAAGCGGCGGGCGGAGACATCAACGCTTCCACCGGCATGGAGAATACCGGCTACTATGCGCGGGTATTGAAGGATGACTGGGCAATGGCGCTGGGCATTCTGGCCGACATTGTGACGGACCCGGTTTTTGATCCCGATGAGCTGGCGCGCGAGCGGGATGTGATTTTGCAGGAAATTGCCGCTGCCAATGATACGCCGGATGATCTTGTGTTTGATCTGGCCTATCAGGCGGCCTTTCCCGATCATGCGCTGGGCCGGCCCATTCTTGGAACGGCTGAACTTGTGGGGGCGCATGGGCCGCAGGAGATAAGCGCTTATCGGCATTTGAACTATACTGCCAACCGCATGGTGATCGCGGCGGCAGGGCGGGTGGATCATGACCACTTTGCAGCAGAGGCTGAAAAGCTGTTTTCAGGTGTTGCCGATGGGGCTGCGCCTGATTGGGAGCGACCCAAATTTCAAGGTGGCTGTCTGACCGCCAGCCGACCGCTGGATCAGGCGCATGTGGTGCTGACCTTTCCGGGGCCGAGCTATTGCGACCCGGACATTTATACGCTGCAAATCCTGGCAGGCGTGCTGGGTGGGGGCATGTCTTCGCGCTTGTTCCAGGAAGTGCGTGAAAAGCGCGGGCTTTGCTATTCGGTGTATGCCTATTCCTCATCCTATCAGGACACCGGCATGTTGACGGTTTATGCGGCGACCGCGCCTGAACATACGCATGATCTGGTAGATGTTTCGACCGATATTCTGCTCGATGTGACGCGCCAGGTGAGTGAGGCTGAAGTACAGCGCGCCAAGGCGCAGCTCAAGGCGGGGCTGGTGATGAATCTTGAAAGCGTGTCCTCACGCGCCGACCAGATTGCGCGCCAATATATGGCTTTTGGCCGCGTGCCGGAATTATCCGACATCATGGCGCGTATCGAGGCTGTGCAGGCGGATGATGTTTGCAGGCTGGCCAAGAGCCTGTTTTGTGGGGTCAAGCCGGCCATGTCGGCGGTGGGCGATCTCACTGGGCTTGCGCCTTATGAAACAATCGGGGCAAAATTTGCTTGATGCATAGCGTTCACGGCAAAAGGCGGTGGTCACATGGCGTTTCTTTCTGGCTTATTGTCTGACACCCATCTGCTCACATCAGGGCCCGTATCCTTGCGCCATCCGCGCATGGGCGATTATGAGGCGTGGTCGGATTTGCGCCGCCAGAGCCGCGCGTTTCTGGAACGCTGGGAGCCTTTGTGGCCGGTGGATGAGCTGACGCGCACTTCCTTCCGTCTGCGGCTGAAACGCTATCAGCGGGATATGGATACCGACTATGCCTATCCATTTTTCATCTTTGTCGGCAATGGTGCCACATTGGCGGGTGGCATCAATCTTTCGAATGTGCGTCGAGGCGTGTCGCAAACCGCAACTGTTGGTTACTGGATGGGCGCACCCTTTGCGGGACAGGGCATCATGACGCATGCCCTTGGTGCCGTAACCGCGTTTTGTTTCAATGAGTTGCATCTGCACCGGCTGGAAGCCGCCTGCCTGCCGGTGAACGAGCCTTCCATGCGTCTTTTGCGTAAATGCGGTTTTGAAGAGGAGGGCTATGCCCGCCGCTATCTCAAAATCCACGGACGCTGGCAGGATCATCGGCTTTTTGGCTTATCCGCAGAAGATTGACGTTACGGCAGCGTAATCTGCGCCAGTGCTTGCCTTGGCTTTGCGGCACCGCTACCAAGGTTCAACCATTGAGGGGATTTGATCTTTTGAACCGAGTGCGTGAATTCAAGCGCCTGAGTGCCGCCTGCATGCTGTTTTTGGCTGTCGCCTTTTTGGCGTTTGCCGAGACAGGTGCGTCGGCGCGCGGTCAGGTCGATGCCGCTCTCCGGGCGCCCAGCATTGATCTGATGCCGATGCTCGAAAAAATGCAGACCGACCAGCCCGAAGTCACCATCAAAGTGTCGGAGTCCAAGGGACCGGGAACGCTCATGACCCTGCAGGCCAAGGGGCCGGGGCCGGTGTACCGCTGGGCGGTGGTGTCGATGTTGAATCGAGATCCTGTGCCGCATGATCTCGTGCTTGTGGTGCCGCACCAGAATTTCGCTGGATCGGGCTTTTTTCCGCCACGCCAGCAGGGAAGCCGTTTGTTCAGCGTGCAGCATAGTGGGTTGTCCACGGTAACCGCTTTGCATACTGCGGGGGCCGATGCCTATGCCTTCCGTGTCGAACCTGACCAACCGGTATCTTTTGCGCTGGAAATGACGGCCGCAGGCCTAAATTCGGTCACGCTACAGCAGCGCATGGTCTTTGATGGGGCCACGGGAAATGATCTTTTCTATCAGGGCCTGCTTATCGGCATTGCGATGCTCATCACGCTTGTCGTGGCGACGGCGGCAATTGCAAGGCTGAAGCTTGTCTTTGCGGCAGGCATGGTTTTTGCCATTGGCAGTCTGTTGTTCATGGCAGCGCAGGCTGGATATTTGCCGGGCATTGCCGGGGCCATGCTGAGCAATCCTGCCCATGCGCCGCAGCTTGCCGCGATCAGTGAGGCGATCATGGCTGGTGGGCTTTGCCTGCTCGTTCTCACCGCCATTGATTTGCGCCAGTCTTATCAGCATGTCCGGCATGTCTTGATCGTGGCTATGTGCATCGCGGCGGCATTGGTGATCTATGGAATTTTTGCGCCGGACATTGTGGGTGCTGCCGCGCGGTTGTTGTTTGCCGCCGCTGCCATTTGTGGCTTTGTGCTGGCGGGTCTGCGCTGGCAGGTGAATGAAGCGGCAGGGCGCTTGCCGCTCATCATATTTGCCAGTGTGCTGGCCTGGAGCCTTGTTGCCGGGCTTGCCGCGAGTGGCAGTCCGAATTCGATTTTGGCTCCGATGCTGTCAGTCCTTCTGGTTGTTTTGCTGATGGTTGTTGTGATGGGGCTTTTGCAGCCCGTGCTTGGCTCTGGGCTTGGCAGCCTGCGCTTTGATGACAGTGGCAGGCGCGCTCTGGCCTTGGCGGGTGCGGGCCATGCAGCCTGGGATTGGCAAGCCGAACGCGGGGTTCTGCATGTCGGCCCCGAGCTTGACCGGGCACTGGGGCTTGAGGCGGGAAGCCTGTCGCGGCGCGGGGTGGATGGCTTTTTGGAAAATCTCCATCCGGCTGATCGCAGCGCGTATCTTTCGGCGGTGGAAACGGCCGAAAAGCGTGGGCGGGGTACCTTCTCGCAGCGTTTCCGCATGAAGCGCCGGGATGGCAGCTTGCGCTGGTATATGCTGCGTGCGCGCGCCATGCCGGGAAGCACCGGCCGGGCGGCGCGTCTGATCGGCGCGCTATCGGACATCACCGATTTGCGGATTGCCGAAGAGCGCATTCTGAATGATGCCGTGTATGACCGGGTGACGGGCCTGCCCAATCGTGCGCTGTTCATTGACCGGCTGGAAACCGCACTGAACCGTGGGCGCAACCATGGCAGCGCGGGGGGTATGCATGTCCTCATTATTGATCTGGATCGCTTCAAGACTGTGAATGAGGGGCTCGGCCATGAGATTGGCGACAGCCTGCTATCCGTGACAGCCAAGCGGTTGCAGGACATTCTGGGGCCAGAAGATACGCTGGCGCGGCTGTTCGGGGATCAGTTCGGAATCCTGTTTGAAGGCGCCCGCCCTTCGCGTTCGGTGAATGTGTTCATCGAAAATCTGCGTCGCACCATTTCGCGTCCCGTCAATCTGCGCCCGCGTGAGGTGTTCCTGACCGCCAGTGTTGGGGCGGTGGCGGTGGTAGATGTTGATCGTGATGCGCTTTCAGTGATCAAGGATGCCGAGATCGCTCTTTATGAAGCCAAGCGTCGCGGCAAGGATCAGGTCGAGTTTTTCCGCGCCGACATGAGCGATGACAGGAGCGAGTTCCTGACCATCGAGAAGGATTTGCGCCGGGCCTTGGAGCGCAAGGAAATCGAAGTGCTGTATCAGCCGATTTACCGGCTGAAATCGCAGGAGCTTGCGGGCTTTGAAGCGCTGATGCGCTGGCATCATCCGCAAGCGGGCGAAATCTTGCCCGAGCGTTTCGTGCCGATTGCTGAAGAAACCGGGCTTATCCGCGAGCTTGGCAATTTTGTGCTCAATGAGGCAAGTCGGCAGCTGGGTAGTTGGCAGCGCAGCTATCGGTCAGACCCACCGCTATTCGTGGCGGTGAATGTATCCTCAAGCCAGCTTCTTTCGAGTGACTTGGTGGATGAAACCGCCCATCTCATCAAGCGCGAAGACCTGCCGCGTGGCAGTTTGCGAATCGAAGTGACGGAAGCTGTGGTGATGCAGAATCCGGAGCTTTCCGCCGAGCTTTTGGCGCGGCTGAAGGCCTTGGGTGCTGGGATTGCCTGCGATGATTTCGGCACGGGCTATTCGTCCCTCGGCATGCTGCGGCGGCTGCCGTTTGACACGCTCAAGATCGACCGCAGTTTTGTGGCCGCGGATGAAAGCGATGAACGGGCCTCCATCATCCTCGAAAATATCGTCAAGCTGGCGCATGACCTCGACATGGCTTCCGTGGCCGAGGGCATTGAGAACCGTGACCAGCTCAACCGGCTCGTCCAGCTCAAATGCGATCTGGGGCAGGGCTATTATTTCGGCGAGGCGCTGCCGGCCCGCAAGGTTGGCGAAAAGCTGAGCGGGGTGGGCCAGTTCCGCAGTCGCTCCTCGCGCATCGCGTCTTTTGCTTGGAACAAGATCATGGGCCGCGAGACGCCGTCCGGCTTGGATCGGAACACACCCTTGCCCAAGCCCGCGCCCGCCAACCTGCGCGAAGCCGCAAAGCCGATGCCTGCGGCCCCCCTTTTGGCGCCCCGCCCCATGGCACCGCGCGCGCCTGCCATTGCGCGCGCACCCATTCGCCCCAGCTCGCCTACCCGGGTTAAGCCCGTGACGCCGCGTGAGGGCGATGGCGACCAAAGCGCCAATGATCTGCTCATCGCATTCAAGACGCTTTTGGCCAAAAATGCCCAGCGTTCCAAGGAAGTGGAAGATGACTGATCAGGCGTGGCCTGCGGTTGAAGACAGCATGCGCGGATCAATGCCGATGCGCTGCATGGCGGCTTCATAGCGGTGGCTGAAATCCTCATCAAACAGCAGGCTTTCATCCGCATCGCAGGTGAGCCAGCCATTGGACTGGATTTCCTGCTCTAGCTGGCCCGGACCCCAGCCGGAATAACCTAGTGCCATCAGAGATTTGCGCGGCCCTCGGCCATCTGCAATAGCGCGTAGCACATCCAGTGTGGTGGTAAGCCCGATGCCGGTGCTGACGGGCAAGGTGGTGTCTTGCGAGAAATAGTCAGTCGTGTGCAGCACAAAACCGCGCCCTGCTTCCACCGGGCCACCGGCCTGCACGGTCATGCCGCGCACCTTCGGTGACAATTCAATGCGGTGATCGGGCGAGATAATTTCAAGCTTTTCCAGAAGCTCGGGAAAAGTAATCTGTTTGGAGGCGCGGTTGATAACGATGCCCATCGCCCCTTCGGGTGAATGGGCGCACATGAAAATGACGGTGCGCTCAAAGCGCGGATCGCCAATGCCGGGCATGGCGACGAGCAGCTTGCCATTCAGATAGGACGAGTGGGCTTGGATCATGGGTCAGCTCCTCTTTTCCAGTCTACAGAATAACGCCAAGTGACAATTCAGCAAAGTGGCATGTTGAAAACGTGATTTACGCGCGGCTGTCGCTCAGCCATGATCCTTCGTGATGCGGATTTTTTGGATTGCCCTGTTTTTGTTGTCTGGCCTTGCCGCTGCCCAAGCGGGTGGGGTGCCTTCGCTTTTGGCCGATCAAGGCCGGGTGGGGGTGCAAATCAAGCTGGAGCCGGGGTGGAAAACCTATTGGCGCTTGCCCGGTGAAACCGGCGTTGCCCCCCGGTTTGATTGGTCGGGCTCGGAAAATGTGAAACAAGCCCAGGTGCTTTATCCCGCCCCCACCCGATTCATGGACCCGGATGGCGAGACGATTGGCTTTGCGGGCGAGGTTGTGTTTCCGGTTCTCATTGAACCTTTGGATGAAGCCAAGCCCATCAAGCTGCGATTGCAGCTCGAATATGGCCTGTGCAAGGAAATCTGCATTCCCGCCAAGGCCGAGCTTGTTGCGTATGCTGGCGGTGCTGATCCAGATGCCGGGGCTGTTTTGGATGCAGCCATGGCGATTTTGCCCCAAAGGCTAGGCCCTGATGCGGCCCGGTTAAGCCTTGCACCAGAAGGCTTGCGGCTTCAGCTTGCATTGCCACAAGGCGCGGTGGTGCAGGATGTTTTTGTCGAAGGGGCACCGCTTTCCTATTTCCGGGCCCCGGAGCGGCAAGGATCCAAAAACCTCATCTTGCCCGTAGACGGGATGCAG
>CAJBCQ010000239.1 GCA_903951595.1 uncultured Hyphomicrobiales bacterium
CTACGGCCAGGACCGCGTGGTCGAACTGGCGCTCACCGCCATTCTGGGCGGCGGCCACGCACTTTTAGTGGGTGCCCCGGGCTTGGCCAAAACCAAACTGGCCGCCGCGATGGGCCGCGTTTTGGGGCTGGATGAAAAGCGCGTGCAATTCACCCCCGACCTCATGCCCGCCGATATTCTAGGCTCTGAAGTGCTGGAGGAAACCGAAGCCGGAAAGCGCCATTTCCGCTTCATCAAAGGCCCCGTTTTCTGCCAGTTGCTGATGGCCGACGAAATCAACCGCGCCAGCCCGCGCACCCAGTCTGCCCTGCTGCAAGCCATGCAGGAGCATCACGTGACCATTGCCGGCATGCGCCATGATCTACCGCGCCCTTTTCATGTGCTAGCCACACAAAACCCCATCGAACAGGAAGGCACCTATCCCCTGCCCGAAGCGCAGCTCGATCGTTTTCTGCTCGAAATTACCGTGCCCTATCCCAATCTGGAAGCCGAACGCCGCATCCTATTTGCCACCACAGGGCCAGAGGAATGGGAACCGCAAGCCGTCCTCACCTCAACCGAACTCATGCACGCGCAACGCTTGGCGCGGCTTGTGCCGGTGGGCGAAAGCGTGACCGAAGCCATCCTCAAACTCGTACGTTCCGCCCGCCCCGGTGAAGGCAACCCATTCATCGACGAGCACGTGGCCTGGGGCCCCAGCCCGCGCGCTTCCCAAGCCCTCATGCTGGGTGTGCGCGCCAAGGCGCTTTTGTCGGGCCGCTTGGCACCTTGCTTGGATGATGTGGTGGACTTGGCCCTTCCCGCGCTTCGCCATCGCATGGCGCTCACTTTCGCCGCCCGCGCCGAAGGGGTAACACTCGAACAGGTCATCACGCAGCTTGCGGGGTCCATCGCGTGAGATCGCTTGAACCTGCCGCGCAAGACTTGGCGCAAGTCTTGCCGCCCCTGCTTTTGGCAGCAAGGCGTGTCGCGGCAACGCTGATGCAAGGACTGCATGGCCGCAGGCGTTCCGGGCCGGGCGAAGATTTTTGGCAATTCCGCCCCTATACGCAAGGCGACAATGCAGCCGGCATTGACTGGCGCAAATCTGCCCGTTCCGGCCGCGTGCTCATCCGCGAGCGCGAATGGGCCGCCGCCAATACGCTGTGGATCTGGGCCGCCTCCGGCCCTGGCATGGACTGGCATTCGAAACTGAGCCCCATCACGAAATCCGCCCGCGCTGACCTTGTAACCATGGCGATGGCGGTGCTGGCAGCGCAAGCGGGTGAGCGCGTGGGGCTGTTGGGCGCACCCATCACACCGGGCCATTCCCGCCTCACCTTGTCACGCATCGCATCTGCATTGGAAACCGCGCGCGCCCCACAATCCCTGCCGCCCGCAGCTGATCTGCCGCGCTTTTCCAGCCTGCTTCTGGCAGGCGATTTTCTGGAACCCATCGCAGACATCACCAGCCGTTTCACGCAATTGGCAGCCCACGCTGCCCACGCGCATGTGGTGGAAATTGCTGATCCGGCAGAAGAAACCCTGCCATGGTCTGGCCGTGTCGAGTTTCAGGAAATGAGCGGTGCCAACCGCCTCACCTTTGGCCAAGCGCAAAGCGTGCGCCAAGCCTATTCGCAACGCCGCGCGCAACACCGCGCCAAGCTTCGCGATCTTACCCGCCGCTTAGGCTGGAGCCACACGCTGCACCGAACCGATCAGCCCGCTGCCACCCTCATGCTCACATTGCATGATCTATTGCGCGGCGAACCGGGGGCATGATGGGCACATTCTCGGCCATTGCCTTTGCTTTCCCGCAAGCCTTATGGGCGCTCTTGCTCTTGCCGCTCATCTGGTGGCTTCTGCGCTTTACACCGCCACGCCCTCAAACCGTGCGCTTTCCACCATTCCGCTTTTTGCTGGAACTGGCAAACCGCCAGGAAGATGCAAAGCACACGCCTTGGTGGCTCATGCTCATAAGGCTCACACTTGCTGGCGCCATCATCGTGGCGGTGGCCAACCCTTTTATCGATCGCGGCACGCAACTGGCACAAGGTGATGCCCCGCGCCTCATCATTCTGGATGATGGCTGGGCGGCAGCTAAGGATTGGCCCGCCCGCAGCCGCGCGCTCCATGATATTCTGGATGCCGCCACCAACGCACCCGTCAGCCTCGCCCTCACCAGCCCCACCGCCAGCTTGCAGGATTTCACGCCCGTTCCGGCGCAAAACATACGCAACCGCATCGCAGCCTTAAAGCCCAAGGCGCTGAACCCTGCGCGCCTGGCGCTGGCTGATGCGCTTGCCCAAAGCTTCACCAAGGATGAACCGCTCAACATCATCTGGCTGTCGGATGGCTTGGATGACGGCACGGCTGCCGCCTTTGCCGAAAAGCTGGGCCAGCTCAACAATGCCCGCGCCCGGCTTGCCATTCTGGATACGCCCCAAACACCTGCCATCCTGCGTGATGTGAAACTGGCCGAAGGTGGATTTGAGGCGAAATTTTCTGCCCACACCCCGGCCGATTTCCGCATCATCGCCACCGCCGGCAATGGCCGCGTTCTGGCCGAAGCCACCGCCACCCAAGACAGCCCCGCCAAGCTCGAACTGCCGTTGGAATTGCGAAATGAAGCCCAATTCATCCGCCTTCAAGGCGAAACCACCGCCGCAGGCGTCCATCTGCTCGATGACCGTTGGAAGCGCAAGCGCGTGGGGCTGGTAACGGGTGCCGGATTTGAAAATACCGAACCCCTGCTCTCACCGCTTTACTATGTCAGCCGCGCACTCACCCCCTTTGCCGAAATCAACGAGCGTGAGCCGGAGCTTTCCAAACTTCTCGACGGCGGCCTTTCCATGCTGGTGCTGGCTGATGTCGGCAATATCTCCGAAACCGAACGTGAAAAGCTGAAAAACTTCATCGAAAAAGGCGGCGTGCTGGTGCGTTTCGCAGGCCCGCGCCTGGCCGCGAATGCCGATGATCTCGTGCCTGTCACCTTGCGCGATGGCGGACGGGATCTGGGCAGCAGCTTGGGTTGGGAAAAGCCACAAAGCCTCGCTCCCTTGGCACAAAGCTCGCCTTTTGCCGGCCTCACCCCGGATGCGCAAACCCGCATCACAAGGCAGGTGCTGGCCGAACCCGATAACGAGTTGACGGGCAAAACCTGGGCCTCCCTTGCCGATGGCACACCGCTGGTAACAGCCCAAAAGCGCGGGCAAGGACTGATCATTCTGTTCCATGTCACGGCCAATAATGATTGGTCGAACCTGCCGCTGTCAGGCCTATTTGTTCAGATGCTGCGCCGGGTTCTCGATCTCGCCCCAGGCCTTGGCACCTCCGAAAATGCCGATGCCCTTACCAATGGCACCGCCTTCACACCCCTTCGCGCACTGGATGGTTTTGGTGATCTTTCCGCCATGCCACCAGAGGCTTCCCCCATTCCGGCAAGCCTGATGGACACCGTGAAAGCCTCACCCTCCACACCCGCAGGCCTCTACACGCGCAATGGTGCCACCCGCGCGCTCAATCTTGATGTATCGTCAACCATCACCAAGCTCGGCCCCCTGCCACAAGCCGACCATCGCGCCACTTACGGCCCCCCGCAGCGCACGCAATATGCAGGCTCCGTGCTGGCATTGGCTTTGCTATTATTCGTGGCCGATACCATCGCAAGCCTGTGGATCACGGGTGCAGGCGCGCGCCTTGCCCGCCTGTTGCCAGTTCTACTCTTGGCCTTCTTCATTCCCCATGCTGAAGCGCAACCAGCCGCCCTGCAAACCACACTCGCTTATGTTTCAACTGGCGACAGTGAAACCGACACGGCAAGCGAACGCGGCCTTGCGGGCCTTTCGCGCATGTTGCGTGAACGCACCGCGGTCGAGCCCGCCGAACCCCAAGCCATCAATATGGAGCGTGATGAGCTGGTGTTTTATCCGCTCATCTATTGGCCCGTCCTGCCCGATGCGCCCGAACTATCAGCTGAGACTGCCAAAAAGCTCGATACCTATATGAAAAACGGCGGCATGGTGCTGTTGGATACGCGCGATGCAAACATCACGATTTCCGGCCAAACAACGCCAGCCACCGAAGCCCTGCGCCGCATCCTCGCGCGCCTGAATGTGCCGGCTTTGGAACCCGTGCCGGAAGGCCATGTGCTGACCAAATCCTTCTATCTTCTCCAAAACTTTCCCGGCCGTTTCGATGGCGCAATGGTATGGGCGCAATCGCAAGCCTCAGCGAGTGCCGACAATGTCAGCGCCATTCTCATCGGTGCCAATGATTATGCCGCCGCTTGGGCGATGGATGATAGCGGGCTTGCCTTATATCCCGTCACCCCCGGTGGGCAAACCCAACGCGAACAGGCCTATCGCTTCGGCATCAATGTCGTCATGTATGCGCTCACCGGAAATTACAAAGCCGATCAGGTGCATGTGCCAGACCTTCTGGAAAGGCTGGGGCAATGACAGGCACCATCCTTTTTGCACCCCTTCTGCCGCAATGGCTGATTTATACGCTCGTCGCCATTGCACTCATTCCGGTTCTCGCAGCCCTCCTCACCCGCAGCCGAGGTGCCGTCTTGCGCGCCCTCGCGCTGGCCGCCTTTACCCTGGCGCTGCTCAATCCTGTCATGCGCAGTGAAGAACGCGAGCCACTTGCCGATATCGCCGTGCTGCTTGTCGATCAAAGCCAGAGCCAGCAATTGAGCAACCGCGCCGCGCTGACCAGCCAAGCGCAAAAAGCTATCCAAGCCGCCGCCGCCACGCTGCCTGCTACCGAATTACGCACCATCATCATCGCGCCCAGCAGCAGCACAGATGACGGCACGCTTGCCTTTGCCGCATGGGAACAAGCCCTCTCCGGCATTCCGCCGGAACGCTATGCCGGCACCA
>CAJBCQ010000240.1 GCA_903951595.1 uncultured Hyphomicrobiales bacterium
GTAGAAGTTGATGAAGTAGGCCCATCTCTTCGCAATGCAACCGCTAAGGTCACTCGCGCTCAGCGCGCAGGTGGAACAGGCGGAAGTGGCGGGGGTGAAGGCTGCGGGGGTGGTTAAGGTTTGGGATTGAGGGGGGCTAGATGAGGTGATGCGCGCGCTGAGCACGGTATCAATATCACACGTTTTTACGGAACTCACCTGACGGTAGATATGATCTAAATTAATTCATTATACATTCATATTACGGTACGTAGTTATGAACTTAATTCTACATGGAGAAAGATTCGATGAATAAATTGATTTTGGCTGCGGCCGCAACACTGGCCTTTCCCGCATTTGCGCTTGCCGCTGACGCGCCGGCCTATTCTGACGCAAGCAGCATGTATGTGAGCCTTCATGGCGGCATTCTGATGGATCCCAGCATTGATGCAGAGATCGCAGATGGAGTAGGTGATCCAGCCGATGTTCCGGTTGAGTTCGGCTTTGACAGCGGCATGCGCTGGGGCGGAGCCTTGGGTTACAACATGAATTCCAACACTGCGATGGAGCTTGAATATTCCAACGCCAGCTTCGATGCCGATGATGCGTCCATTTATGGTAGCACGTTTGATGCAGGAGGCGATGGTAGCGCTCAGACCATTATGGCCAATTTCGTGGTGGGTGCTGACTACGGCTCCCTTCGCCCATATGTAGGTTTGGGGCTGGGTGCGGCGCGCGTGGGTGCAGATATCGCTGCGGATATTCCCGGTAGCGACGATGAATTGCATGACAGCGACTGGGCATTCGCTGGGCAAGCTTTTGCCGGTGTGAATCTGGCCGTCACTGAAGCAGTGACCATTGGCGCGCGTTATCGTTATCAGATGATCGGTGCAACGGACATGACGGATGACCTTGGCGATCCGGTTGCCATCGATTCCTTCGACCTGCAGAGCGTCGAGTTGGTCATGACCATCGGCTTCTGATCCAGCCCATTAAATGCAAAAAGCCCCGGGGAACCGGGGCTTTTTTGTTTTTTGCCCATGATCGCGCTGTAGATGGTGCCCGCGGCCGGACTCGAACCGGCACGCCCGTTGCCAGGCAACGGATTTTAAGTCCGGTGCGTCTACCAATTCCGCCACGCGGGCCACGGGGGGCTTATGCACCGGAGTCGGGTGATTTGTCCAATATTTGACCACGCCCGCCGCTTGGCCCTATATCGCGTCAGCCTTGCCCCCTTCAGCCGGAATCCGCACCCCGTGAACGATCTTACCGCCCATGTTTCCCGCCGCCGCACTTTTGCGGTTATTTCGCATCCGGACGCGGGCAAAACCACGTTGACGGAGAAGCTTTTGCTCATGGGTGGGGCCATTCAGTTGGCCGGTGAGGTGAAAGCCAAGAAGAATCGCGTGCATACGCGGTCTGACTGGATGGGAATTGAGCGCGAGCGTGGGATTTCGGTGGTTACCTCCGTCATGACCTTTGAGCATGGCGGGTGCATTTTCAACCTGCTCGATACGCCGGGGCATGAGGATTTCTCCGAAGATACCTATCGCACGCTAACGGCGGTTGATTCCGCCGTCATGGTGATTGACGCGGCCAAGGGCATCGAAGCGCGCACGCGCTAGCTGTTTGAAGTGTGCCGCATGCGCGATATTCCCATTGTCACTTTCATCAACAAGATGGACCGCGAAACGCGCGAGCCGTTTGAATTGCTTGATGAGATCGAGAAAACGCTGGCGCTGGATGTCACCCCGCTCACCTGGCCCATCGGCACGGGGCGCGATTTCAAGGGTACTTATGATCTGCGCAATGGCACCATCCGCAAATTTGGCGCCGAGGAAGGCGAGGCTTCGCCGGAAAGTGTGGAAGCCTTGGTTGGGGCGGAAGGAGCTGCTCATTTCAACGAGGAAATGGAATTGGCGCGCGGGGCTTGCAAGCCGTTTGATCTGGATGCTTTCCGAGAAGGGCATATGACGCCGGTGTTCTTTGGCTCGGCTTTACGCAATTTCGGGGTGTTGGATTTGATCGAAGGCATGGCCGCCTATGCGCCAACCCCGCGCGCGCAAGAATGTGATGTGCGGTTGGTGAAGGCGGATGAGCCGAAGATGACGGGCTTTGTGTTCAAGATTCAAGCCAATATGGACCCCAACCACCGTGATCGCATCGCGTTTTTGCGTGTGGTGTCGGGCAAGCTTTCACGCGGCATGAAGGCCAAGCTGGTGCGTACTGCCAAGCCGATCACGCTTTCGGCACCGCAGTTCTTTTTCGCGCAAGATCGCGCCATTGCGGATGAGGCTTATGCGGGCGATGTGGTGGGCATTCCCAACCATGGCACGTTACGCATTGGCGATACGCTGACGGAAGGCGAAGACCTCGTGTTCCGCGGCGTGCCGAGCTTTGCGCCGGAACATCTGCGGCGCATCAAATTGCAGGATGCGATGAAGGCCAAGAAGCTGCGGGAAGCCTTGCAGCAGATGGCCGAAGAAGGTGTGGTGCAGCTATTTTTGCCAGCGGATGGCGGCGGGCCGATTGTGGGTGTGGTGGGCGCACTTCAGCTTGACGTTTTGCAGGATCGGTTGAAGGCCGAATATGGGCTGCCCATCGAATATGAACAGAGCCGCTTTAATATCTGCCGTTGGATTTCATCCGATACGGAAGTGGAACTCGACCGCTTCATGGAATCTCACCGCTCGTCCATCGCGCGCGATGTGGATCATGCGGCGGTGTATTTGGCTGAAAGCCAGTATTCCCTGCGTTATGAAGAAGAACGCTGGGAGAAGATCAAGTTTGATACGGTGAAGGATTATCAGAAGAAGGCGGAGTGACGGGGGCATTTTGGTTCTCGCGCTTGTCGTCTGGATCGGGCAGACTTTGTGCGATTCATCAGGAGAATGTGCCCCATGCGCTCTGTTGTCTTGTCCTTTGCCCTTGCCATGATGCTGGGCACATCTGCCCAAGCGGAAACCACACTCAATGTAATGAGCTATAATGTCTGGGGTGGGGGGGTGAATGAGGGCAAGGGTGTCGAGGAGACGGTAGCGGCCATCAAGGCGGCTGGGGCGGATATTGTGGGCTTGCAGGAAACCCGCCGCGAGCCAGACCCGTGCTTGCCGGAAGCCTGTGCTGCTGTTGGCCCATCGGTTGCCGAGGCAATCGCAAAGGCGTTGGGTTGGCATTATTACGATCAAACCAAAACGAACAATGCGCTGTGGGCCAATGCGGTGATTTCACGCTATCCCATCGGCAAGGCATCGCCCAATGATTTGGGGGTGGCGCTGGATGTGTCGGGCAAGAGCGTTTGGCTGTTCAATATTCACCATGATGATGAGCCTTATCAGCCCTATCAATTGCTCAGCATTGAATATGGGCCTGCCCCTTTCATCAAAACAGGTGCCGAGGCGATTGAATATGCCAAGGCCACGCGCGGACCCGCGATGGATTTGCTGGAAGCGGATATGAAGGCGGTGACCGATGGTGCGGCGGCGGTTTTTGTGACGGGTGATTTCAATGAGCCATCACACCAAGACTGGACGGCTGGCGCGGTTGCCGCCGGGCAGCATCCGGTTGAAGTCAACTGGCCCACGACCCGGCGATTGACGGATGCGGGCTTTGTTGACGCCTATCGCGCCGTTTTCCCCGACCCAGTGGCCAAGCCCGCCTATACATGGTCGCCGGGTTCGGATGAGGCGGCCAAGGATGACCATCCTGATCGCATTGATTTCGTATTTGCGCGGGCACCCGGCTTGTCGGTGGTGAAGGCCGCCATTGTGGGTGAAGATGGGCCGCGCAGCGATATCAAGGTAACGCCTTGGCCTTCCGACCATCGTGCCGTGGTGGCGCAGGTGAAGTTTTAGGCTGGCTTAAACCTTCGCTCCATCCTTGATCGGCGGGGCAAAGCTGAGGCCCATGTCCCAGGGTAGATAGATCCAGGTATCTTGGCTCACTTCGGTGACGAAAGTATCCACCAGCGGGCGGCCTTCGGGCTTGGCGTAGACGGTGGCGAAGTGGGCGCGTGGCAGCATGGCGCGCACGGCGCGCGCGGTGGCACCGGTGTCCACCAGATCGTCGATGATGAGAATGCCTTCGCCACCGGTTGCCAGAATGGCTTGGCTTACGGTTTTCAGCACTTCGAGCGCGCCCTGCTTGTCGTAATCATAAGAGGCGATGCACACGGTTTCGATGACGCGGATGCCCAGTTCGCGCGCAACCACCGCCGCAGGCACCATGCCGCCACGGGTGATGGCGACCATGGCAGAGAAGGGGCCAGCACCATTCAGCCGCCAGGCGAGGGCCTTGGAATCACGGTGAAACTGCTCCCATGAAACAGGAAAGCTCTTTTGCATCTGGTCATTCATGGTGGCGCGCCCTTCGCTTGCTGGAAAGCAGGGGTTTTTAAGCCCCTTGCCAGCCTATCGCAAGCCCGGGTAGCACTTATGGCCATGCTCAATGATCGATCCTCAGTACTGGCACTTCTAAAGTCTCGCAAATCGGCATCCGCCAAGGCCATGACGGGGCCGGGGCCGGAGCCTGAGATTTTGGCGCAAATCCTATCTATTGCCGTTCGGGCACCCGATCACGGCAAGTTGGCACCTTGGCGGTTCATCCGGTTTGACGGGGATGCGCGCAAGGCGATGGGGGATGTGTTTGCGGCACGCTGGCAGGCGCTGAACCCCGCGCATGGGGCCGAAACCGTGGAGGCACAGCGCGGGCTTTTCCTGCGGGCACCTGTGGTGGTGGTAGTGGTTTCCACCGCTGCGCCGCATGTGAAGATTCCCGAATGGGAGCAGGTGCTTTCAGCCGGTGCGGTTTGCCAGAATATCCTTTTGGCTTGCGCGGCGCTTGGTGTCGGCTGCCAGTGGAATTCGGGCTGGATTGCCTATGACGGGCCAGTGACAGCCGCGATGGGGCTTCAACCGCATGAGAAAGTGGCGGGCATTATGTATTTCGGCACATCCGCCGTGGAGCTTGAGGACAGGCCACGGCCGGATGCGGCAGCGATTACGACAATTTGGGGGAAGTGATGGCGAAAATTCGGGGGCTGTTGTTCGATAAGGATGGCACGCTGATTGACTCAGTGGGCACATGGGCGCCGGTCTATCGCGGCCTATTGGAAGAAGCATTGCAGCACCGCGCGCATGAGTGGGATGCGATGTTTGCACAAAGTGGTTTTGACGCCGCAACGGGCAAGTTCAAGCCCAATTCTTTGCTGGCTTCCGGCACGACGGATCAGTTTGTCGATCTGTGGTGGCCTGAGCTTGAGGGCGCGGCGCGCACGCAGCGTATTCAATGGGTGGATGGCGAATTTGTGCGCCGTTCGCGTGAGCATTTGCAGCCGCTAATGCCGCTGGCGCCTTTGTTGGCCGAGTTCCGGGGCATGGGGCTGAAGAACGGTATCGGCACCAATGACAATGAGCTTTCCGCGCGCGGGCATATGGAAACCTTGGGTGTGGGGCATTTGTTTGATTTCATCTGCGGGTATGACTCGGTCAAGCGTGCCAAGCCTGCCGGGGATATGGTGCATGCCTTCTGTGAAGCCTGTGGGTTGGAGCCTGCGGAGGTCGCGGTGGTCGGGGATAATCTGCATGATCTGCACATGGCTGAAGATGCCGGTGCGGGGCTGGCCATTGGCGTTTTGACGGGCAATAGCGGGCATGAAGATCTGGCCCCGCATGCGGATGCGGTGCTGGCCAGTGTGGCTGAGCTTGGCGCGTTTCTGGAGGGGCGGGTTTGAATTACGATCCGGATGAGCCGGGTTCCCATGGGCTTGAATTGGACCCCTTCAAGGCCTTGGTGGCACCGCGGCCGATTGGGTGGATTTCTACCATCGCGTCGAATGGGCAAGCCAATCTTGCGCCCTATAGTTTCTTCAATGCCTTTGCGACCGAGCCTTATTATCTGGCCTTCGGATCCGGCGGTGTGAAGGATACGCTGGCGAATATTCAGGCTACTGGCGAGTTTGTGGTGAATATGGCGAGCGAAGAACTGGCTGCGGCCATGAACGCCACTGCGGCCACCGTGTCCGTTGATGAGTTCACGCTGGCCGGTGTTGCCAAGGCACCCAGCGTGAAGGTGAAGGTGCCCAGGGTGGCAGCAGCGCCTGCCAGTTTCGAGTGCCGCCATTTCCAGACCGTACCGCTGCCCAATGATGCGGGCGAGGCGAATGACTTTCTCGTGATCGGGCGGGTGGTGCAAATTCATCTGGATGAACGCTTTGTGGAAGCGGGCCGGGTGAACACGGCGGCGATGCGGCTTTTGTCGCGGCTGGGCTATCTCGATTATGCCACGATTGAGCGCAGCTGGCGGATGGAGCGACCGGATTAGGCAGAATCGATTCCTGCTGGTTGTGCATATTCTGTGCAAAAACCCTGTGGGAAGCCTGTGGATAACCTTGTGGACAGTGATTCAATAACCTTGCTTAAGTGTTTGGATTTATTCGACTAATTTGGGCTTTCCCCCAAATCCGCGCGGCCCGTTAACCTCCGATTAACCGTGTGGGCGCAGGACTCGCAAAACGAGTAGATTTTGCCCAGTCCGGGCAAAGGCTTTTGGGGGTTGCCCACATGACGCATTGCCTGATCGTTGAAGGCACCAGCGACGACAAGAAGCGGCTGAGCCTGCTTCTGGGGCAGTATGGCTTTGAGCTGGAAACAGTTGCGGATGCCGATGCCGCCCTCGACCGTTGCCGGCAGTCTATGCCGGATGTGATCGTGATGTCGGACAGCCTTGCGCATATGGACAGCGCCGAGTTCCTCGCCCGCCTCAACCGAGGTGCCAAAGGGGCTGCACCCAAGGTGATCGTTTATTCTGAGGAGCCGGATGCTGGGGCCATTGGCCGGCATATCTGGACGGGGGCTGCCGAGTGCATGGTCAAGCCCTTTGATGCGGACATCATCGATTTGAAGCTACGTCAGGTCGGCTTGCTCTGAAGCTTGCCGCAAATGTGCGGTAGTTTGGTGCGTGTTGATGTTATCTGATTTGAGATCGAAAGGATCTCACCTCCCATGCTCGCAGGTATCCGTTCCGTCTGGCCGTTGCTGGCTGCCATCACCGTTTTGGCGTTGGGCAATGGGCTCAATGGTTCGCTGGTCAGTTTGCAATCGCAGGCGGCGGATTTTGATGCGTCGGTGACGGGTATCATCATGTCGGGCTATCCGCTGGGCTTGATTGCGGGAACGTGGATTACGGCGCGGCTTGTGCGGCATGTGGGGCAAATCCGCGTGTTTGCGGCTTTCGCTTCGTGCCTTTCGACCGTGGTGTTGCTGATCCCCTTGTGGGTTGATCCGGTGTGGTGGTTTGGCATGCGGTTTTTGACCGGGCTTTGCATCACGGGGCTTTATGTGGTGTGCGAAAGCTGGCTGAACGCTGCCTCCACCAATGCCAATCGGGGCCGGTTGCTCGCGGTTTATTCCATTCTGCTTTATGCCGCGATGGGCTTGGGTCAGCTTTTGCTGAACGTGGAGGATGAAAGCGGGTTTGTGCGCTTTATTTTGCTTTCGGCATTGTTCTCGCTGTCGCTGGTTCCAGTTTCGTTGGTGAAGGCGGATGTGCCGCCGGTGGGGCAGGCGCGGTCGGTCAGTCTTGCCACGATTTATCGGGCTTCGCCGCTGGCCTTTATCGCCACCATTTTGAATGGCGTGGGGCAGAATGCTTTTTTCAGCATGGGTGCGGTTTATGGGGTCAAGCAGGGGCTTACCATCTCCAGCGTGTCGGTGATGATGATGATGGCCACGTTGGCGCTGGCTGTGACGCAGTTTCCCTTTGGCTGGCTGTCGGATCGGTATGATCGGCGCAAGGTGCTGATGTGGTTGAGTTTCATGGCGGCGGTGGCGGCGGGGGCTTGTTTTGTGGGCGGGCTTGTTTCGCCCTTGGCGCTGATTGTTCTGTTCACCATTTTCGGTGGGCTGTCGCTGCCGCTTTATTCGCTGGTGCTTGCTCATGCCAACGACCATTTGCACCGCGATCAGATGCTGGGTGCTTCCGGCAAGCTTGCGCTGATTTATGGCTTGGGTGCGGTGGCAGGGCCGCTTATTTCCGGTTGGGCCATGCGGCAATTCGGGGGTGCGGGCTTTATGGGCCTGATGATTGCGGTGTATGGCGCGATGGGGCTTTTTGCGCTGTGGCGGATGCTACGCAGGCCTGGCCTAGAGTTGAGCAGCGGGGTTGCCCCCGTGCCGCCGCTTTCCGCTTCTGTGGGGCTTGACCGCGGCTGAACGTGGTGAAGGCTTTGTTAAACAGTATTGTGGCATTTCTACTGATACTTGTGTGAGTATCAGGATACAATTTTATGCCCAAGGCCCATGCCGCGCTGGATATCAGCATTTTCGAGATGGTTATCGAAAGTGGCGATGTGAGTGCGCGTCTGCGGCTGGCGGGTGAATTGGCGCAACTGGCCGCAAGCCCAACCGCACCGCAAACCGAGCGTGAATCCATCCAGCCCGTGCTGGCGCGACTGGCGCATGATCCGGTGCGGGAATTGCGCGTGTTTTTGGCGCAAAAGCTGGCAGAGGCCAAGGAGCTTACCGACGAAGTTGTGTTCAGCATCGTGGCGGATGAGCCTGAGATTGCCTTGAATTTTCTCGCCTGTTCGCGCTCGCTGACGGAGGAGCGCATGCTGGCCGTGATGCGGGTGGGCGATCCCGGCCGCCAGATGATTGTTGCTTCGCGTAGCGACATCACGGCGCGGGTTTGTGCGGCATTGGTGGAACGCGGTGAAGTGGAGGCGGTGGAGGCGTTGCTTCTCAACAAGGCCTGCCTGTTGCCACCGACAAGTGCCAAGCTGGCTTTCCGGCGCTTTGCCGAGGTGGAGCCTATTGTGGAATTGTTGCTGGCGCGGCCGGATCTTCCGGCTGTTATCCGCGCCTTGCAGGCCAGTCGTGCGCGCGAAAGGCTGGCGGCTGAGCTTTATAGCAATGGCTGGATTGCGGTTAATCGCGCGGAAGAATTGTTGAACGAAAGCGAAGAATTGGCACTGGCAACGATTGCAGCGGGTGCGGCGGATCACGAGCGGGCGGAACTTGCGGGCTTCCTCATCCAGCGGCGCGCGCTCAATTCATCGCTGTTGCTGAGGCTTGCGGCACGCGGTGAGGCGGCGTTCATTCGCGCGGCCTTGGCGCAATTAGGGCGCGGGCGGGCCAAACAATCACCCTCGAAGCTGGTGAGCCGTGCGGGCTTGCCGGAAGTGTGCGGGCTGGTGTTGCGGCTGGCCTTGGAAGCCGCTGATGAGGGCCACGGACCGGGTGAGGCTTTCGGGCTGAAAATCATTGAGCGACTGGCGCTGGCGGGTGAAGAAATTTCCAATCCGTTGCGGGCGCGCGCGCTGGCTGTGCTGATGGAAGCGGGCAGTGACACGACGCGGCGTGTGGCGGAGGCCATTCGTGGGCGGCTTGGTTTGGATATGGCGGCATAAAACAAAAGTGCCGGAGACTTTGCAGCCTCCGGCTTATTTGAACTCCAACCGGTTTGGGAAAACCGGGTACGCAACTTACATTCGCGAAGGTATGCGCGGGTTCTTAATGGAACCCTAAATGTGATGCGTTTCGGGCATCAAAATTTGAATTGTTCGATCAGAACGCGCTCGGCCAGATTGTGACCGTTGTCGAACATAATCGAGGCGTGCAAATTGCGGTCCTCGGCGATCTCTACCGCGCGCACATTGCGGATTTCGTGATGATCGGCGACCGCCGAAACGGGGCGTTTGTCGGCCTCCAGCACTTCCACCGTCACACTGGCTTCATGCGGCAGGATGGCCCCGCGCCAGCGGCGGGGGCGGAAGGCGCTGATGGGGGTGAGTGCGAGCAGGTGCGAGTCAATTGGCAGAATAGGGCCGTGGGCGGACAAATTATAGGCGGTTGAGCCTGCCGGGGTAGCCAGAAGCACGCCATCGCACACCAGCTCATCAAGCCGCACGCGGCCATCAACCGAGATACGCAGCTTGGCGGCCTGATAGGTTTCGCGCAGCATAGAGACTTCGTTATAGGCAA
>CAJBCQ010000241.1 GCA_903951595.1 uncultured Hyphomicrobiales bacterium
AAGGGAGGTTCATACGACTGGTATGAGATTCAAGACAGCATTGATTATCACACCCAGTTTGAGGGCGTGAAAATCGTATACCCTCATTTTTCCGTGAAGTCGCTGTTCAGCTTTGAAACGAGCGCCAGCTTCTCAAATGATAAGACTTACATTTTACCAACCAAAGATATGGCCTTGCTGAGTATTTTGAACTCCAAGCCTATCTGGTTTTACCTTACGGCCATTGCACCGCCGGTTAGAGGCGGCTTCTACGAACTTCGCATTCAATATGTTGAGACTTTGCCCATTCCACCGATGGCGCAGGCCGATCATGCGCTTCTTAGCGATCATTCCACGCAAATTGGAAAGATTGCTCATGGTCAACTGAACTTGCAATCGTCTCTCACCCGCCGCATCCCCGACCTCTGCCAGCCCGACCGCAGCCCCAAGCTCACCGAGAAGCTGAAAAACTGGTGGGAGCTTGCCGATTTCGCCGCCTTCCGGGCGGAGGTGAAAAAAACCTTCAAGGCCGACATTCCGCTGAAAGAGCGCAGCGAATGGGAAGACCTTTTCACCAGCGGCAAAACCGAAATCACCCGCCTTTCCGCCGAAATCGCACGCCATGAAGCGCAGATCAACGCCATTGTTTACAAGCTGTTCGATTTGACGCCAGACGAGATCACGCTGCTGGAGGAGAGCTTGCAAAGGTGAGCCAGAGCGGGACGCTTCACCCGCGCTTTTGGCATGTCCCGCGTTTTAGAAATTGAGGCCGCAAAGCCCTGTCCCGGCTCACCGCTTCGCGGCGTCCGGGATGACGAATTTTGATTGTTATGGATAAAGCGGCAGCCCCCCGGCCCATTATTGCGATTTCTCGCCTGCAATCCATAAGACTGCTCTGGGTTGTTCCGGCGCCTGACTGCCTGCAAAGGAATATATGTCGGCAATGCACCATTGACAAGTCTCAATCAAACCAAGGGCCTTAACCCCATCCCCACCCCACCATTGTTTCCCCCACCCACATCCCCTATATTCCCCCTGTCACCCGCAAGGGCTGACTATGGTGATAAACGGCTGTTGGAATAAACCTATCGGACCCGGGGGCAGTACCCGGCACCTCCACCACATGCGCCCGCCTCCGCGAAAGGGCGCATCTGATGGGGGTGAAACAGGATCGACGAGGGCGTAAAGAGCAGGCTTTTGCCCGGGATTGTACCGCCGTTATCGGGCTATTCAGTAGTTGCAAACGACAACTATGCTCCGGTGGCTCTAGCTGCGTAATGCGGCTCGGGAAACCGAAAATTAAGTCCTTGGGCTTTGCAGCTTAAGGCGGGGTTCGCGGGGCGCCTGGCAACAGAAGCCCCGCACTTTCACTTAATTCATTTATATGCGCTAAACTGCACCCCAGATTCGGTTGTGGAGCGGGATATGCCTGAAGATATGATGCGGTATGATTTGCTGGCCCAGGAAGCCCTTCGCGGGGTTGTGCGGGCGGCATTGAAGCGGGTGAAGCGGCAGGGCTTTCCCGGCGGCCATCATTTCTACATCGCCTTCAACACCAATTTCCCCGGTGTGGAAATCTCCGAACGCCTGCACAAGAAATATGATCAGGAAATGACCATCGTCCTCCAGCACCAGTTCTGGAACCTGACGGTGCTGGACGACCAGTTCTCGGTTGAGCTTTCCTTCAACGACATTCCTGAAAAACTCGTCATCCCCTTTGCCGCCATCAAAGGCTTCTTTGATCCGGCCGTGCAATTCGGCCTGCAATTTGCAACCGAAGTGGAAGCTGAAGCCGAAGCGGAAGAAAAACCCGCTGCCACGGCCCCCAAGCCCGCCAAATCAGCACCCGCACCCAAAGCCGAAACAGCCCCTGCCAGCCAAGACGCACCGCCGAAGATCGTTTCCCTCGACAGCTTCCGCAAGAAGTGACATGCGCGGCGCCCTCCTTGCCGTACTGCTGATCCTCACCGCTTTCGCAAGCAGTGCGGATGCCGCCCAGCGCAAAAAGCCGGTGGAAGCCTCCATCGCGCGCATTCCGGCGAAAATCCTATTCAGCAAAGCGCGCGCGCCCGCCGAACTGGCCCCGCAATCCATCGGCGGCTATGCCGATGGTTGCCTTGCCGGTGGTGATGAACTGGCACTCACCGATCCTGCCACACTTCCAGCTTGGCAAGTCATGCGCCCCTCACGCAACCGCAATTGGGGAAACCCCGTACTCATCGATTTCCTCGAACGCTTTGCGCGGCAAGCCCGTGATAGCGGCGACTGGCCGGGGCTTCTCGTCGGCGACCTTGCCCAACCGCGCGGCGGGCCGATGCTTTCCGGCCATGCCAGTCACCAGATCGGGCTAGATGCCGATATCTGGCTCACCCCCATGCCCGCGCGCATTCTCACCCCCAAGGAGCGTGAGACGATGGTGCCGCGCAAGGTGGTGAAAAGTCATTTCGACATTGACCCAAAAATATGGACCGACGCCCACGCCAAAATCATCTCACGCGCCGCCAAAGATAAGAACGTGGCCCGCATCTTCGTGCATCCACCCATCAAAAAGGCGCTGTGCGAATGGGCGGGCAAAACCGGAGATCGCCGCTGGCTGGCCAAGGTGCGCCCGTATTACGGGCATGATTACCACTTTCACATTCGCCTGCGCTGCCCGCCCGGCAACAAAGCCTGCAAAAACCAGCCCGAACCCAACCCGGCAGACGGCACGGGCTGCGGCGCAGAGCTTGCCGGATGGCTTTCGAAAGATTTCTGGGCACGTCGCCAACCTGCCGCACCGGGCAAGCCCATCAAACCCGCCCCCGCCTTAACCTTGGCCGCCCTGCCAGCCGCCTGCAAAACGGTGCTGGCAAGCCCGTGATGGCCCCTCTGGCCAGCCCGCCCGCCAAGGCGTATAAGCCCGCTCGCGCCCGCAAGGGAATGCCACTGGATGGAACCCACCATGTCTGAACGCCCGCAACTGGCCGAAACAGAACCGGTCCGTGCCCTCAACCACAAAACCAACGCCTTGGCCTTTGCCAGCATGGGTGTTGTGTTCGGTGATATTGGCACCAGCCCGCTTTACGCCCTGCGTGAAACACTGGCCCATTCTTCCAGCGGCCAAGTGGTGGACAGAGCCGATGTGCTGGGCATTGTATCGCTGCTCATCTGGGCGCTCATCATTGTCGTTACGCTCAAATATGTCGTGCTGCTCTTACGCGCCGATAACAAGGGCGAAGGCGGTATTCTGTCTCTCGTCAATCTCGTGGAAGCCGCCACCAAGCGCAAAGGTGGCACGGTTCTGGTGCTGGGCGTGATTGGTGCTGCCTTCTTCTTCGGCGATGCCATGATCACGCCCGCCATTTCGGTGCTGTCGGCCATTGAAGGCCTGAAGATTATCAACCCCAGCCTTGCCGATTATGTGGTGCCACTCACCCTCGGCGTTCTCATCACACTGTTTGCCGTGCAATATCGGGGAACCGCAGGCATTGCCTCATGGTTTGCACCCATCACGACCGTTTGGTTCATCACCATTGGCGCACTGGGTTTCTATCATATTTTCGATGATCTGGCGATCCTCAACGCCATCAACCCCATCTATGCACTGAACATCCTGACCAAGGATCCAGCGGTGGCCATTCTCATCATGGGTGGCGTGTTCCTGGCCGTCACGGGTGGCGAAGCGCTTTATGCCGATATGGGCCATTTTGGCCGCGCACCCATCCGCCGGGCTTGGTCCTTCGTGGTGCTTCCCGGCTTGGCGCTCAATTATCTCGGCCAAGGCGCGCTCATCTATTCAAACCCAGAAGCCGCCGTGAACCCTTTCTTCCTGCTCGCCCCCACCTGGGGCATTCTGCCGCTCGTCATCCTCGCCACCTTGGTCACGGTCATTGCCAGCCAAGCTGTCATCACAGGTGCTTTCTCCATCGCACAACAGGCCATCAATCTGGGCCTGTTGCCACGCATGAACATCTCGCACACATCTGAAACCGCGCACGGCCAAATCTATGTGGGCCAGATCAACTGGATCATCCTCATCGGCGTCATCCTGCTGGTGCTGACCTTCCGCTCCTCCTCAAACCTCGCCTCCGCCTATGGCATCGCGGTCAACACAACCATGCTGATCGACACGATCCTGGCTTTTGTGTTCTTCTGGAAGGGCATGCGCTGGCCCTTGGCACTCTGCGCGGTGCTGTTCGGTGGCATCTTTGTGGTGGAGGGCGCTTTCTTTGCCGCCAATATCGCCAAGCTATTCCATGGCGGCTATGTGCCCCTGCTCATCGGCGGCGTCATCGTCACCATGATGCTCACCTGGATGCGCGGCCGGCAGGCACTGGCCGCCAAACTGCGCCGTGAAAGCGTGGAGCTGAAAGGCCTATTGGAAAGCCTCGAACGCAAGCCACCCGTGCGCGTGCCCGGTGCCGCCGTGTTTCTCGTGACGGATCAGAACTTCGCGCCTTCCGCCCTCATGCATAATTTGAAGCACAATCGCATTCTGCATGAAACGCTGGTTTTCGTGAATGTCCTAACCGCCGACCAGCCGCGCGTGGCCAATGCCGACCGCGTGACCGTGACGCGCCTGCCCCTGGGGGCCTATCTCGTCACCGCGCGTTTTGGCTATATGGAAGAGCACAATGTGCCCGCCGCCCTGCGCTTGTGCCGCTCGCATGGGCTGGATATTGAACCCAAGCAAGCGAGCTATTTCTTAGGCCGCCGCCTCATCCGCATGTCGGCGCAATCAGCCCTGCCCTTCTGGCAGCAGCGGCTGTTCATCATGCTGACAAATCAATCCGCCAGAGCCATCGAATTCTTCCGCATTCCGCCAGACCGCGTGGTGGAATTGGGCATGCAGCTTTCTGTTTGAGGTAAATAAAATGGCCGACATCGCACCATTCTCCGGCAAGGGCCGCTTCTGGCGCGGCAATATCCACACCCATTCCAACCTGTCCGACGGGGCGCTGGAACCGGGCCAAGTGATCGACGCCTACACCCGCGCGGGCTATGACTTTATCCAGCTATCCGAACATTTCATCGGCCATTACAACTGGCCCGTGGCCGACACGCGCAAATTCCGCAGCAACAAATTCACCACCCTTCTGGGGGCTGAACTCCACGCGCCCGCAACCGCCGTGGGCGAATTGTGGCACATCGTGGCGGCTGGATTGCCGCTCGATTTTGCTGCCTGCGCGCCCGATGAAACCGGCCCGCAAGTGGCAAAGCGTGCCGCCGATGCTGGTGCTTTCATCGGCATCGCGCATCCGGCTTGGTCACAGCTGACAATTGAGGACGGCCGCGCGATCGAATGCGCGCACGCGGTCGAAATTTACAATCACGGCTGCTTTGTGGAATGCGACCGGGGCGATGGCTTCTATCTGCTCGATCAGCTTTTAACCGAAGGCAAACGCCTCACCGCCTTTGCCACCGATGACGCCCATTTCAAATCCGATGACGCCTTTGGCGGCTGGGTGCATGTGAAATCGGAAAGCCTAGAGCCGGAGGCGTTATTGGCGGCGTTGAAGGCGGGGCAATATTACTCAAGCCAAGGCCCGCAAATTCACGAGCTTTCGATCACCGGCAATGAACTGCACATCGTCACCTCGCCCGTAAACGCCATCTCCGTCATGGGCCACAATTCCCGCACTGTGCAACGCATGGGCCGGAACATTACGCAGGCCGTGCTGAATTTGGACGACCTGAAGCGCAGCTGGTCCGTCGTGCCAGACAGCCCGTGGCTGCGCGTGGCGATCATTGATCAGGCCGGAAAGCGCGCCTGGACGAACCCGATCTGGCGGTGAGGCTTCACCTCAAACAGGCACCCGCGCCAAAACCTCCACCCCATCGCCAGCTTTCCGCACGATCACCATCTCCCCCGATGCAGGCACCACACCTGTAAACGCTGTGATGTTCACCTGATGGGTGACGAGGATGCGCGGCAAGGCAGAAGTCTGCACGATCCATTCCATAAACGCCGCCCGCCGCTGCGGCCCCAATTCCGGCTTACCTAAGAAGCTGTCGAGCGGCGGCAATTCCTGCGGCGCGTCAAAGCCCAAAAGCGCCGCCGTTTCCCGCGTACGGCACCAACGGCTGGAAAACACCTGTGGGTTCAAAATGCCCTTCTCCCGCAACATGGCACCCGCCTTGCGGGCCTGTGCGCGGCCTTCGTCAGACAAATTGCGCTGCGTGCTGCAATCCCCCAGCTTGAAACCCGCAGGATCACCACCACCCGGTGCTATGGCATGACGC
>CAJBCQ010000242.1 GCA_903951595.1 uncultured Hyphomicrobiales bacterium
CGCCCCCGCACTCGATGCAGCTGTGGAAGCCCCGGCAAGTGCCGAAGGAGACAGAATGCAGGGCTGACCGTGGCGAGCGTAAACCTTCACCGCCTCAAGGGCAGGGCCGTCCCACACAAGCGGCGAACGGCATGTGACATTGGCCATCAGCACCGGCTGGCGCAGGCCTTCCGCGCCAAACACCAAGCCCGCCATGGCGATGCTGTCCTCAGCCTGCTGGCGGTTGGCGGCAAGCCCGGTAAAGGCCTTGTCGGAATGTGTGATCGCACTGGCCAGCATGTGCAAATGCCGCTGGGGTGCGGCCATGTCTGAAGGCTCGCAAATGCCAGTGCTGAGCGCATGGATTTCCGGTGCCAGATGGCTGAGCTTATGGAACTGAGCCAGATCCAGCTTGCTGGCAGGCCCGCGCGCACCATCCATGCCCAGCACATCGCGCGCGCCATGCATGGGAATGAAGGCCGAATGCTTGCCGCCAAGTTTGAAGCTACGGGCGGGGTTGCGGGCGTGGATGGTGAAGGCGCTGGGGATGAGCCCCACAAGCTGCATGAGCAAAGCCCCCGGAATGCGGACACGACTTGCCGAAACTTCTGCCCCCGCAGCCGCCCACAGCGCCAAGGCTTCCGCATCGCGAAATTCGATGCCGACATCCTGTAAAATGTGCAGCGAGGCCTGATGGATGAGCTCAATCGCTTCCGGCGGCAAAATCTCATAAGGCGGGATATTGCGCTCAAGACCGGCAAGCGGCTCACGCGCCGCGGTGCGTATCTGCATGCGTGCCGCACGTCCGCCAGAACGCCGTGCTGAGCCAGCGGCAATGGGGCCGGTTTCCACCAGCTCCTTGATATTGGTCATGTGCGGCAGGCTGTTGGCGTCGTCGGTCATTTTCCGGCCATTCTCCAAACTTTTGCGATTATAGGCCCGAGTGCTGGGCTGTCTGCACACCAAAAACGGCACGCGGGGCCGAAAAATCGCACTTGAGGGCCATCCGGGGCTTGGAGTAGCAGGCTTTGGGGAACAATATGGCCGGAACGGAAATCCGGCCTCATCAACAAGCGCAAGGCTCGAACCATGGCAATCACCCGGCAAGATTTCGGCACATTCAAGGCCGAACCCGTCTCGGCCTATGAAATAACAGGCCCCAACGGCATGCGCGCCCGCGTGCTAACTTTCGGTGCCATCCTTGCAGGCCTCATTGTTCCCGACCGCAAAGGCAACCTCGCCAATGTCACACTCGGCTTTGAGAACATGGAAGGCTATCTGAAGGATCAGGTAAAGGTGGGCGCGCTTTGTGGGCGCGTCGTCAACCGCATCCGCAATGCCCGCTTTTGCATCCACGGGCGCCAATACACTCTGGCGAAAAATGATGGGGCCAACCACATCCATGGTGGGCCTGATGGTTTCGACCGCGTGCTGTGGCAAGCGGAGGTGAATGAGGCGGAAAATAGTGTAACACTCACCCGCCTGTCGCCGGATGGCGAGGAAGGCTATCCCGGCAATCTCAAGGTGCGTGTGCGCTATGCCGTAACGCAGGCCAGCGAGTTGGTGATCAGCATGGAAGCTCGAACCGATGCTTCCACCATCATCAATCTGTCCACCCACGCTTATTGGAATCTGGCCGGGCACAATTCAGGCAGTGTTCTGGGCCATAAGCTCAGGATCGATGCGGACCGTTACACCCCGCTAGATGCTGAAACCATCCCCACCGGCGCGCTCGATCCGGTGGCGGCAACCGCTTACGATTTCCGCAAACCCCGCATCCTGGCCCAAGGCATGCCCGAAGGTGGTTACGACATCAATTTCGGGCTCAACAACCACGGCGGCAAACCGCATCTGGCAGCGGTGCTGGAAGATGAGGCCTCAGGGCGTGTGTTGGAATTGCAAACCGACCAGCCGGGCTTGCAGATTTATTCGGGTGCCAAGCTTGGCGCGCCCTATCAGGCCTTTGGCGGCTTGGCGCTGGAGCCGCAGAAATTCTCGGATGCGCCCAATCATCCGAACTTTCCTTCCATCCAGCTCGAACCGGGTGAAACCTACCGCCACAACAGCGTGTTCCGTTTTTCCACCAACTGAATTTCTCCGCCATATTTGGGCGCATGCAGAATGAAAAAGCGCGGACCCTTGCGGGGCCCGCGCCTTCACTCCGGAGAACCGGGGGCTATTACTTCCCCGAAGACAGTCTCAATATTTCATGGTCCTGTTTCAGCTTTTTTTTGAATTCTAGCTGAGCTGAAACAAGTTGGGCCAACTTACAGCCCGTTGATCGGCACCTTCAGGAACACCTTGCCGCTCTCATCGGCAGGCGGCATTTCACCGGCTCGCATGTTGACCTGAATGGAAGGAATAATGAGCTTTGGCATGCCGAGTGTCTTGTCGCGCGCGGTACGCAGGGCCACGAATTCAGCTTCCGTGATGCCTTCACGCACATGGATATTGTCGCGCTTTTCCTGAGCTACGCTTGTTTCCCACTGATAGGGCCGCCCGTTTGGCGCATAATCATGGCACATGAAAAGTCGCATCTGATCCGGCAGGCTCAACACGCGCTGGATAGAGTGGTAAAGCTCGCGCGCGTCACCACCGGGAAAATCCGCCCGTGCTGTGCCACCATCGGGCATGAACAGCGTGTCACCCACAAAGGCGGCATTGCCCATCACATGCGTCATGCAGGCCGGCGTGTGCCCTGGTGTTGCCATAGCAATGCAGCGCATGCCGCCAATCGCATATTCATCACCATCAGCAAACAGCCGGTCAAACTGGCTACCATCGCGCTGGAATTCGGTGCCTTCGTTGAAAATCTTGCCGAACACATCCTGCACCACGCAAATCTTCTCGCCGATGCCAATTTTTCCGCCCAGCTTTTGCTGGATATAGGGAGCAGCTGACAGATGATCAGCATGCACATGCGTTTCGATCAGCCATTCCAGCGTCAGGCCATGCTTCTGGATGAACGCAACGATTCTGTCAGCAGACGCACTGGTGATGCGCCCTGCGGCATAATCAATGTCCATCACGCTATCCACCACCGCGCAAGCCGTAGAGCCGGGGTCTTTGACCACATAGCTCACCGTATTGGTGGGCTCGTCGAAAAAGGCCGTTACATTCGGCTGCACATTCATCTCAACGACAGGAATTGTGTGCATGCGATTATCCTTTCGGTTCCGGCAGCTTGCGGGCAGCAAACATGCCGACAGCCAAGGCCGCCACGAAAACGAAAATGCCCGCTGATCCGATCCCGAGTGATGTGACCGCCGGGCCTGGGCACAAGCCAGCAAGTCCCCAGCCAATCCCAAACAGGCCGGATCCGACGAGCAGGCGGCTATCGGCATCCTTGCGGGTCGGCAGATGGAACTTGCCGCCAAAAATAGGTGCCTTGCGCTTCAGCACCAACTTGTAGCCAACGAAGGTGACAGCAATGGCCCCGATCATCACAAACATCAGGCTTGGATCCCATTGGCCTGCCAAATCTAGGAAATTCTGCACTTTGGCCGGATCCGTCATTCCAGCCAAGATGAGGCCCGCGCTGAAGATGAGCCCGATCACGAATTGCATCAAAACGGCCATCTCAAACCCCCGCCACATGACGCAAAAGGAAAACCGTGATGATCCCCGCCAGCATGAAAGTGAGCGTGGCCAAAAGCGAACGCACCGAAAGCCGCGACAGGCCGCATACCGCATGCCCACTGGTGCAGCCATTGGCCATCACCGTGCCAAAGCCAACCAGCAGGCCCGCCGCACCCAGCAGATAGAAATTGGAAGGCATGCTTTGTTCAACGGCTGTACCCGTTGCCGCCAGCACCAAAAGCGGTGCCGCCACAAGCCCAACCAAGAACGCGATGCGCTCGGCCATGTGCTTATCTGCATAGGGCGGGAAAAGTCGCGAGGCGATGCCACTGATGCCAGCAACGCGGCCATGGGCCCCCAGCATCAGCACCGCGGCAAGCCCGATCAGGGCACCACCGGCCAATGCGGAAAAAGGTGTGAATTCAGTCATCGGCATGGCGGTTACTGCTTGCAAGTGCCAACGCCCATCAGATGATAGGCGGGGCAATAACGCAAAGTGGCGGTTACGATGAAAATGGCACCTGCACCCAAAAGCGCCCAGCTCCAGCCGCCGATGGACTGGCTGACCGCAGGCAGGAAACCCAGAAGGATGAGAACAAAGCCTGCAACAAACCGCAAGGCACGATCCGCAGAACCAACATTAACCATGACTGGCCTCCTGTTGAAATTACACTTTTCATTATTTTCGAAAGTGCTAAAATGTCAAGCAGAAAGAATCTGAGCGTGCCTATGAAAAAGAATGCAACATTGGAAGACCGCGCCGAGGATGCCGCAGCCTTGCTGTTGGCCATGGCCAATCCGCGCCGCCTGCTGGTGCTGTGCAGCCTTTTGGAAAAAGAGCGTTCCGCAGGCGATTTGGCCGAAGTGGCCGCCATCAGTGCGGCTGCCTTAAGCCAGCATCTCACCAAAATGCGCGCTCAAGGCCTCCTGAAATCGCGCCGCGATGGCCAGACCATCTATTACAGCCTCGCAGGCTCCGAGGTCCGCGCCATCCTGCAAACGCTGTATGGCCTGTTTTGCGCTCCCACAAAGTAAAAGCGCGCCCCTCGTGAAAGGGCCAGCCTTAATCGCCCCGTGTCACTCAACGGGCGTATTACAATGCAGTGCACCATAGATCGTGGCTCGAAACAGCATAATGCAAGCAAACCCTGC
>CAJBCQ010000243.1 GCA_903951595.1 uncultured Hyphomicrobiales bacterium
CGTACCGCGCGCATGGGCCGTAACCCGAGCACCGGCGCAGCTGTCGAGGTTACGGCCAAGAAGGCTCCGGCATTCAAACCCGGCAAAGAAATGCGTAGGCGGCTCAACAAGCCGGACTCTTGAACATCGCCACTAGGCCGCCAGCATATCCAACAGGTTGTCAGGAATATCCCCTTCCTGACAGGTGAGCAAAGCCTCGTCGTACACGCCTGTGTTGGGATCCGGAGAGCGTCTGAATGCCACGGCGCCAAGTAGATCCTTCCTTGCAACTCATCTTTTCATTCTAATCGGGGTCAGGGGGAAGTCTGGTCATTAGGCGCCAAAAACAATGGCTGGGAACAAGACACCCAAGTCACGCAATTGCAAGACTCGTAGTGTTTGGGTGGCTTGACCCCTGCGCATGCACTGGATGATTGTCACTGCTTCATGATAGACACGATGCCCGAGGCACCGAAGCTGCTGACCCAGTTTCCGGTTGCCATGGACTTGCCAGCGAACGCAACACGCCCCGTTATGGTAGGCCCGGCGGCGGCGATCAATCTTAAATTCACATCAAAGAAGCAGCTTCCAGGGAGTTGCGTCAAAGAGCCCGAATAAATGTTCACTGGTGCCGGGGCACTGAAGTCAGTGTCGGTACCGTAGTTTAATTTGCAGCCTTCGGGCGTCAGAGCGACCGTGCCAGCGGCGGATGTCGTGAACTGGCAGAGGAAGAGGTACTTGGTCGTATCTGCCGTGGCCGTGGCTGACATGGCGAAGGTCTTGCCGCTGATCTGAGAAAATTTGCAGCCGGCCTGTGCCGAAGTTGCGCCTATGGCGAGGGTGGCAAGAGCGATGGCAGTGATCTTCATGCGATTCATTTTCTGGTCTCCTCTCAATGGCATTCAAGCGGGTTGAAAAAGTGAATGCTTGAATCAAGGAAAAGCAGTTTATGGATCTGCATTCTGTGCCCCGGGTCACAACTGGACTGCACCGCCTTTGAAAATCAGATGTCTGAAAACGCTGCACCTCGTATTTGCCCTTACGTCTCGGAGGAAAGACGACAGAAACCGTCCAACTCCTCGCGATCCAAGGGATGGTTTGGCCGTCTAACCAGCTATTGTATCGAGCCTCCGGGCGTGGGTGTTTCCCGTCATTGGTCCCGATAAGCCCCAAGCTTCCCTAGCGATAAATACTTACTCAAACGCAAGAGGAGGCCAATCGATGCTGATTGAAACACAGGTAGTCCGTTCAAAGTCGGAGCTGCTGAAGGAGCTGCAGGGCCTCCCTGTCACCAAGGCCGTCATCTATCGCAACGTGGACCGGAAGGCTTGGAAGCAGATGGTGAGGACGCATAGCGGCGTGAGGGTGGTAGTAGTCGTTTAATATTCTGATACTATGCTAACCGACTTCTGTTTTTGACATAGGCATGTCGAATCACCTTGCGGGCAGTCGACCTCTTTGCTCTGATAATCAAATCAATAATCTGCTCTTGATCAATTTCATCTGCATCATCGTATACCGCTACCAGAAGAGAGAATGAGATGCTCAGGTATATGTTTCGTTCGGCGATACTCTTTGTCGGCTCGGTGGTTGGTGCTGCGGGAGGCCAAGCTGATGTGCCACGCGGACTAATAAGTGGTAGTATCGAAGAGGTGATTACCGATAGCTGTTATGTTGACAATGGGTATGTCACTTACGA
>CAJBCQ010000244.1 GCA_903951595.1 uncultured Hyphomicrobiales bacterium
GATTATTGTTTTATGACGCCTGTGGGCTCGAATTATCCGCCCATTGTCGAAGAACGCCGCATTCATACGCTGGAGCCGTTTGCGGTGGCTGGGGCTGGCGGTGCGGTGCCTTTTACGGCCTTTGACCTCGAACATGGTGAGGTGCGCGCGCTGGGTCTGCGCGTGGGTGGCATGGCCTATACGCCGGATGTGAAGGATGTGCCGCCAGAGAGCCTTTCGGTGCTGGAAGGGCTTGATCTGTGGATCATCGACGCGCTGCGCCGCACGCCACATCCCAGCCATTTCAATCTGGCCGAGACGCTTGAATGGCTGGCACGGATGAAGCCCAAGCGCGCCATTATCACCAACATGCATGTCGATCTGGACTATGAAACGCTGCGCCGCGAATTGCCGGAGAATGCGGTTCCGGCTTATGACGGGATGATCGTAGAATTCACTTGATATATGCGCGTTAACTAACTGATTTATAGAGTTATTGCTACGCTGCGGCTCATCAGGCTATTTTCCATAATATAGATTATGCGATTGGCAGATGGGGCGAAACTAACGCTTCGCCACCAGGGCTGCCATTGCGGAATCGCCCTGTGCTGCCAGCCCTTTCGCCACGCCCTCGCGGTCGGCTTCGACGCGGTTCTGGCTGGCCTTCCATTTGCCGTCCATCGCTGCAATGGCGATCTCTACGCCGACGATGCCGCGGAGCTGTGATGCGATGTATTCCTCTGGCGCGTCTTCAACGGCCCAAGGCTTTGCACGTGAAGCCTCATGGTGATCAGTCAGTTCGCCGACTTGCGCTCGCAGCCAATCGGCATCCTGATGCACGGTCGGCCTGCCGCGCACCTGTACCACGGCATAGTTCCATGTCGGCACCACCTTGCCTGTCTCCTGCTTGGTGGCATACCAGCCGGGTGTCACATAGGCGTGCGGGCCTTGGAAAACGATGAGGCATTCGCCTCCTGCCGCTAGCTCTTTCCACTGGGCATTGGCACGGGCCAGATGGGCGCGCAGAGTTGATTTTGCGGCATCCAGATGAAACGGCAAGTGATTGGCCATGAGGCCGCCGGGACCATTCGTTATCAGCAATCCCAATGGGTTGGCTATGATGAGTTCATAGAGAACTTCAGGTCGCGTCTCGGCGAAATGCGGCGGCTGGTACATGCTGGGTTGTCCGGCTTATCTGGGTTTCCTTGGCGGTGAGAAACGCTTGGACGCATCCTTGGCATCGGTGCCGGTTCTGGGCTTGCCGGAGGGTTTGCCCTTGGCTGATGCCTTGTTGAAGCTGGGTCGGCCCGGACGCTCGGCACGTTCGCGGAAAGGTTTGCTGTCCGCTGAGGTGCTGGCAGCGCGCTTGCCTTCCTGCTTTGGCTTCCAGGCTGGCTTGGGGCCATCGGCGCGCTTGAAGTCAGGCTTGCGCTCGGTTACGGGGCGCGGCTCATACACTTTGCGATCTGGCTTGCGGTCGCTTTCCTCGCGCTTGGCGTAAGGCTTGCGGTCGCTTTCCTCGCGCTTGGCGTAAGGCTTGCGGTCGCCCTGCTCGCGCTTCACATAGGCTTTGCGATCAGGTTCCACCGGCTTGGCTTGGGGCTTGCGTTCCGGCAGCGGTACTTCAGCGGCCAAGGGGTCATACCCGCCACGCACGGGTTTTGCCACGTCCTTGGCAGGCCGGACGGGTTTCGACTTATAGGCAGGGCGTGGGGCGCGTTCGGGCTGGGAAAGATCGGGCGGGTTGTCGAGGCGCTGCATGGTTACGCCATTCTGCAATTCCTTGACCGCGCCGAAGCGGGCGGCGACCTTTTCTTCGACCTGCACGAAGGAGCGGTTTTCCTGGACGCGGATGGCACCGATGCTGGTCTTGGTGATGCTGACGGCTTCGCAGATTTTCGGCAAAAGCCAGCGCGGTTCGGCCCGGCCTGCTCGTCCGATGGAGATTTCAAACCAAACAGAGGCGCCGAATTCGCTGCGTGCGGGGGCTGGGCCTCTGGGTTCGGGTGTCGCGACGTTGAAGGATGAGGAC
>CAJBCQ010000245.1 GCA_903951595.1 uncultured Hyphomicrobiales bacterium
CGAAATCACCAGAACTTCCGTGAAGAACCCGGGCACCGCACTCACCGCCACTTGTTTGCGGATGAAGCCATAGGCGCAGAAAGTGACAGCCAACGAAAGGCCGAGCCACGGGAAAGAACCCACCGCATAGGTCTGCACCCCGACAGCCACCACCGCCAACCCAATGGCCACCAACTGCGCGCGCGTGAAGCGTTCCTTCAAGAACAGATAGCCCACCACGACATTCAAAAGCGGATTGATGAAATAGCCGAGTGCGGATTCCAGCGTGCGGTGCTGCTCGATGGACCAGACATAGATCGACCAGTTAAACGCGATGAGGAAAGAGGTCAGCGTGAGGGTGAGCAGAATGCGCGGACTTTTCAGCACATGCCGCACTTCCGGCATGCCGCCCGTAATCAAGATCATAATAAACGCGATCGGCACCGACCAAAAACCACGATGGGCGGCAACTTCAATGGCCGGAACATGGGTGAGAAGCCCCAAATAGCTCGCCATCGCTCCCCACACAAAATGGGCAAGCACAGCGTAAATAACGCCTTTCCGGGCTTCTGTCTGGGCAGGACTCATGATGGATCGGGTGTAGCCTGTTTTTCAGGCAGCGGCCAGAGCGGGGCAGAATTGCACAGGGGGCATGGCACAAGCCGGTGCCCAGCGTGCAACAGCAACGCAGCTAAACCTGCGCCCCCTCGCGGATGAGCTTGTACACAATCGAATCCGATAAGGCCTGGAAGCTCGCATCCACGATATTGGGCGAAACCCCCACCGTGAACCAGCTATTGCCCTTGCCATCACGGCTTTCGATCAGAACCCGCGTGGTCGCCCCCGTGCCACCATTCAGAATCCGCACCTTGTAATCGACCAGCTCCAAATCCGCGATGAACCGCTGGAATTTGCCTAAATCTTTCCGCAGCGCCACGTCGAGCGCATTCACCGGCCCATTGCCCTCACCCGCCGAAAGGATCGTCTCGCCATCCACTCTCACCTTCACCACGGCTTCCGAAACGGTAACAAGTTCACCCGCCGCATTATGCCGCTGTTCCACCATCACGCGGAAGCTTTCGACATCAAAATAATCTGGCACCGAATGAAGCTCGCGCCGCGCCAGCAATTCAAAGCTCGCATCCGCGGCTTCATAGGCATAGCCCACCGCTTCCCGCGCCTTCACCTCGCGCAACAGATGATCCAAGCGCGGATCATCCTTGGCCGCCGACAATCCAACACGCGACAAAGCCGCCAGCAAATTCGACTTGCCCGCCTGATCCGAAACGAGCAACCGCCGCTCATTGCCAACGCTTTCTGGCGCCACATGCTCATAGGTCTGCGGCTCCTTCACAATGGCAGACGCATGAATACCTGCCTTTGTGGCGAACGCGCTTTCACCCACATAAGGTTGCTGGCGCGAAGACCTGCGGTTCATCAGCTCATCCATCTGGCGCGAAAGAGCCGTCAATCCGCTGAGTTTTTCAAGGCTGATGCCCGTCTCAAACACATCCGCAAAGGCGGGCTTCAAAACCAGTGTTGGAATGATCGTGGTCAAATTCGCATTGCCGCAACGCTCGCCAATGCCATTGATCGTGCCCTGAATCTGGCGCGCGCCCGCACGCACAGCGGCCAGTGAATTGGCCACCGCTTGGCCCGTATCATCATGCGCATGAATACCTAAATTCGCGCCCGGCACATGGCTGGCAACCGCCGCCGTGATCGCCTCCACCTCATGCGGCAGGGTGCCGCCATTGGTATCGCACAGCACCACCCAGCGCGCGCCCGCTTCAAAAGCCGCCCGCGCCACACTCAGTGCATAATCAGGATTGGCCTTATAGCCATCAAAGAAATGCTCGCAATCAACAAGCGCCTCAAAGCCGCGCTTGACCGCAGCACCCACCGACTGGCGCACGCAATCCAGGTTTTCTTCATTCGTGGTGCCCAGTGCCACGCGCACATGATAATCCCACGACTTTGCCACATAGCAAATCGCCTGCGCCTTCGCGGCCAAGAGTTCATTCAACCCCGGATCATTCTCAACCGACCGACCGGGGCGCTTGGTCATGCCGAAAGCGGTAAACTTCGCCCGCGTTTGCGGCGGATCGCTGAATAAGGCCGTATCGGCAGGGTTCGCGCCGGGAAAACCGCCCTCGATATAATCCAGCCCGAACGCATCCAAAGCCTTGGTGATGACGATCTTGTCCTCACGCGAGAAATCAATCCCCGGCGTTTGCTGCCCATCACGCAATGTCGTATCAAAAAGATAAAGCCGCTCTTTCACCGCTTCACCTCCCAGGTTGTTACAAGCTCGCCCGTTCGCGGGTCTTTGCTGTCTTTCAACTGAATACCCATTGCCACCAGCGCATCACGGATACGATCACTCTCGGCCCAATTGCGCGCATCCCGCGCCGCAATGCGTTGCCCGATCATTGTCTCCACCTGCGCCCTGTCCACCTTGGACGCGCGCGGATCGGTCAGATCACCCTTGAAACCCATTGCAGCCAGTGAACTACGCGCATCGGCAAGCTGATGCATTTCGGCAATCGCCTGTGGCGTGTTCAAATCATCACGCAACGCGGCCAGCACATCAGGCGCGAATTCCGCCGCAACATCAGGGCCACCCGCAAACCAGCCACCCAGCATCTTGGCACTTTCTTCCAATCCCTTCAGCGTCCAGTCAATTGGCTGGCGATAATGCGTACGCAGCATGTTGAGCCGCAACACTTCCCCCGGCCAATCGGCCAGCAGCTCATGAATGGTGATGAAATTCCCCAAGCTCTTGGACATCTTCTGCCCTTCCACCTGCAAGAACCCATTATGCATCCACACAGTCGCCATCACATCCGTGCCAAAGGCGCAGCGCGATTGGGCGATTTCATTTTCGTGGTGCGGAAAGATCAAATCAATCCCGCCGCCATGAATATCAAACCGCTCGCCCAAATGTGCCGCACTCATCGCCGAGCATTCAATATGCCAACCCGGCCTGCCCCGCCCCCACGGACTTTCCCAACCAGGAAGATCAGCCGGTGAAGGCTTCCACAGCACAAAATCCATCGCGTCTTTTTTGTAAGGCGCCACCTCAACCCGCGCACCTGCCACCATTTCATCCAGCGACCGGCCCGACAATTTGCCATAGCCCTTCATGCTGGGCACATGAAACAGCACATGGCCCTCTGCCGCATAGGCATGGCCGCGCTCAATGAGCGTCGAAATGATGTCGATCATGCCCGCAATATGCTCCGTCGCGCGCGGCTCATGGCTGGGCGGCAGCACGCCAAGGGCGGCGATATCCGCATGGAATTGCGCCGTCGTGCGCTCGGTCAATTTGCGGATGGAAATGCCTTCCTCAGCCGCCCGCGCGCTGATCTTGTCATCCACATCCGTAATGTTGCGCACATAAGTCACATGCTCGGCCCCATATTCATGCCGCAGCATCCGGTAGAGCAGATCAAACACAATGACCGGCCGCGCATTGCCGATATGGGCAAAGTCATAAACCGTCGGCCCGCACACATACATCCGCACATGGGCCGGATCGATGGGATCAAAGGCTTCCTTGCGGCGGGTCAGGGTGTTGTAAAGTGTCAGCGACATATCAGGTTCCGGTTGCCTTGCCGGCCCGGGAGATCGCTATTTGGAGTGAAAAGCGGCCGCCTGCCAGCGCGTGTGTGCGTTAGCCAATAATAATCGGGCAGATGGTGCGGGCGGTGTTCATGGGATGCAACATGAACGAAATGGGCAGGCGGCGTCAAGCCGCCTTATCGGCCCACCCGCCCCTCCTTGAACGGGGCCACGTCAATTTCGCCTTCCCGCAGGCGGGCCTGGGCAATGTCATGGCTGTTCTGCATCCGCATCAGCGTATCCATGCGCACCCCAAATGCCTTTTCAATCCGCAGCGCCATTTCCGGCGATAGCGACGAACGCTCGTTCAGTAGAGCCGAAAGTGCCGCCCGCGTAACACCCAGCGCCTCGGCGGCATCCGTCACCGAAAGCTCCAGCGGCTCCAGAACCTCACTACGCACAAAGCCCCCCGGATGTGCCGGACGCTTGAGCCGCAAACCTTGGCTGGCTGACATACTGTGCCTC
>CAJBCQ010000246.1 GCA_903951595.1 uncultured Hyphomicrobiales bacterium
CGGCGGTATGGTCAAACAAAACGAGATCCAACCACCTTTAATGCCGACTAAGTTGAAAAGCAGAGTACGACTTGACGCAATTTACTGCACCAACTTCTCCAGCTTCTTCACCCGCACATTCGGATCTTCATGGAAATCCAGCGTGCCGACAAATTTGCCGTCACGGTTCATGAGATACACCAGCGACGTGTGGTCCATCGTATAGCCGCCATCACTCGTGGCCTGCTTGGCGTAATAAACGCGGTAGAGCTTCGCCACTTTCGCGATCTCATCAGCCGAACCTGTACGCGCCAAGATGCGGCTATCGAAGCTAGCGAGATATTCCTTCAGCACTTCCGGCGTATCGCGCGCCGGGTCCACCGTCACAAACACCGCCCGCAAATCGTGCGCCTTGTCGCCGAGTGCGTTGAAGGCCAGCGTTAAATCATTCAGCGTGGTGGGGCAGACTTCCGGGCAATGGGTGAAGCCGAAGAATACCACAAAGGGCTTGCCCGCCAAGGATGCACTATCAAACGGCTTGCCATCCGTTCCGGTTAAAACGAACGGCCCACCAATGCTCGCCAATGGCTCCGACAATCCACCCGTATCCCGCGCGCGCATGTCATAGATGAGCAGGCCCGCAATGACGAGCAACCCGATCAGCGCAATGATGAGCGAGATGATGCGTGCGCGCAGCATCAGTTCTGATGCCCGTCATGCTCGCCCTTGGCCTGAACCACAAAATCCACCGCAACAGTGCCGGCCTTTGCGAAAGTAAGTTCAGCCTTGAACCGCGCCTCTTCCACCAAAGGCGCCTTCAGCCCCATGAACATGATGTGAAACGAACCGGGCTTCAGCACCAGGGTTTCACCAGGCTTGATCTCTAACCCGCCAGGCACTTCAGCCATCTTCATCACATCATTTTCCATGCTCATGGAATGGATCTGCACCATGTCGGCTACATCCGTGGAAACCGAAAGCAGCGTGTCAGGCGCGTCGCCATAATTGGTGATCGCGACATAGCCGCCCCCCACCTTGGCACCAGCCGACGTGGCACCAGCCCAAGGGTGATGGATTTTGAGCTTCTCCAGCTTGTAATCATGCGCAATTGCGACAGAGACGGGAACGACCAAAAGGGCAAGGGCGAGGAAAAGGGCACGCAGGCGCATCAATCAATTCTCCGTTTCAAGCTGCCGGATGATTGAACAGCCGTTAGGCCCAAGTCAATGCTGCGGATAGATTTGCCCCCGCACAGCGGTGAGTAAAATCCGCGCACCCGGCGCAAGCGTCAGGCCCGCCGCTTCCCGGCCCGTAAGCTCCACCTCCACATGCGATCCCGCCGCTTCCGCTTCAACCCGCAGCACATGGCCCACAATGTGGATGCCCGTGACGGTGGCATTGCCTTTCGGCGTTACCTCAATGGAGAAATCCTGCGGCCGCACATAAGCCAAGCCACGCCCATCACCATTCAGAGACCTGAGTGCTGCCAAATCCACCCCGCCATGCGCCGCTTTGCCTTGCGAAATCGCGCAGGGGATCTTGTTCACATCGCCCAGAAACTCATGCACGAAGGGGCTTGCCGGGGTGCCATAAATTTCAGCCGGCGTGCCGATCTGCTCAATGCGGCCTTGGTTCATCACCACCACGCGGTCCGCCACTTCCATGGCTTCCTCTTGGTCATGCGTGACAAAGACGGAGGTCATCTTCATGTCACTGTTCAGCCGCTTCAGCCAGCGGCGCAGCTCTTTGCGTACCTTGGCATCCAGTGCGCCGAAAGGTTCATCCAGCAACAAAACGCTAGGCTCAATCGCCAGCGCGCGCGCCAGAGCCACACGCTGACGCTGGCCGCCAGAAAGCTCATTGGGAAAACGATCTGCGATCCATCCAAGCTGCACCAGCTCCAGCAAGGCGCGCACGCGGTTGCCGATCTCCGCCTCACTCGGCCTTGTGGCGCGCGGGCGCACGCGAAGGCCAAAGGCGATATTCTCAAACACCTTCATATGCCGGAACAGCGCATAATGCTGAAACACGAAGCCAACACCACGTTCCTTCGCACCTAAATCGACAACACTCTCATCACCAAAACAGATGTCGCCACGATCAGGAAAATCAAGCCCGGCGATAATCCGCAGCAAAGTCGTCTTGCCGGAACCGGACGGCCCCAGCAATGCCACCATCTCACCATCGCGGATATTCAGGCTCACTTCGTCCAAGGCCTGAAAATCGCCAAAGCGGCGCGAAATTTTGGAAATCGTGATGCTCACGCTTTCTTTCCCTCTGCCATTTTCCATTCGAGCAACCCCTTCAGCACCAGCGTCACCAAGGCCAAAAGTGCCAGCAGTGAAGCCACCGCAAAGGCTGCAACAAAATCATATTCATTGTAGAGAATTTCGATATGCAGCGGCATGGTGTTGGTAAGCCCGCGAATATGCCCAGAGACAACCGACACCGCACCAAACTCACCCATCGCGCGCGCATTGCACAACAGCACACCGTAAAGCAGGCCCCATTTGATATTGGGCAACGTGACATGCCAGAAAGTGCGAAGGCCCGAAGCACCCAGCGAAATGGCGGCTTCTTCCTCCTCGGTTCCTTGCTCCTGCATCAGCGGAATAAGCTCGCGCGCCACAAAGGGGAAGGTGACGAAAACGGTGGCAATCACAATGCCGGGCACGGCGAAAATGATCTTGATATCATTCTCCATCAGCCACGGCCCAAAATAGCCCTGCCTGCCAAACATCAGAATATAAATGAGACCCGCAATCACCGGCGAAACCGAGAACGGCAGATCAATCAGCGTAATGATGAGACTGCGCCCCGGAAAACGAAACTTCGTGAGTGCCCAAGCAGCGACAACGCCGAAAACACAATTGAGCGGCACAGCAATGGCAGCGGTGAGTAGCGTCAACTGAATGGCAGCAATCGCCACCGGATCAGACAACGCTTCCCAGAAAAATCCGATGCCCTTGCGGAAGGCTTCCATAAACACCGTGGCCAATGGCAGCACGATGAACAAGCCCAGCACCAGCAAGGCAATACCAATGAGGCTGAAGCGCACCGCCACCGAATCCTCACGCACCATCACGCACCTGCCCGCGCCCGCATCATGGCTTGCAAGCCATTGATGAGCAGCAGAATGAGAAAGGATGCAATGAGCATAACCACGGCAATGGCGCAGGCTTGCGGATACTCAAACTCCTCCAACCGCGTGATGATGAGCAAGGGTGCGATTTCCGACACCATCGGCAAATTGCCCGCAATGAAGATGACCGAGCCATATTCACCCACCGCGCGCGCAAACGACATGGCAAA
>CAJBCQ010000247.1 GCA_903951595.1 uncultured Hyphomicrobiales bacterium
CCGGTGATGCTGCGGAATATGCCCGTCAAGGTCGGTTTTTACATTCGCGTGGGTTTTCTAGCGATGTGATCCGCACGGTCTTAGGTGGTTGGGAGCCGTCGGATCTGTAGCTCCGAGCTCATCCTCTGCGCTATACTCCGTGGCTTTGCTGCATTGTGTCAAAAGATACACTAAGTTTGTATGCCACTCCCTAAATCAGACTGCCCGCGCAAGCCCATGCACAATCGCTCGATTCAGGTGCATTCCTTTGAGCGCGAAGACGGTCTGTGGGATCTTGAGGCCGAGCTTATCGATGATAAGTCGTATTCCTACACCAAGCGTAACGGAACCGAGCAGCCGGCGCACAAGCCGTTCCATCACATGCATATTCGTATTACGATTGACACGAGCTATGAGATCAAGCAGGCCTTTGCCATGTACGATGCCTCGCCGTTTGGCGAGCCTTGCACTTCTGTGACAGCAGCCTATCAAGACTTGGTTGGCATGAATTTGCTCAAGAGCTTTCGCCAACAGATTAAAGAACGTTTCGGTCGGACAGCCGGCTGTACGCATATGACTGAGTTGGCAACTGTATTACCCACTGCAGCGGTACAAAGTATGTCTGGTATGAAGCGCTCAGAGGCAGAGAACGCTGGGCGCAAGCCGTTTCAGTTGGGCGGCTGTCATGCATGGCGGCTCGATGGAGTCGTAACGAAAGAGCATTATCCCCAATGGTATGTGGCGGAACAAACACAGACCTCAACCTAGGCCCTGGTGCATAGCTTTTAGATGGTCAGGAATCGTAGTTAGTTTATTTGGACGGAAAGCAATCCCATGAAAATCCACGAGTATCAAGGCAAAGAGTTGCTAAGACAGTTTGGCGTGATTGTCCCTAAGGGCATTCCTGCATTCAACGTCGACGAGGCTGTGAGCGCCGCTGAAAAGCTTGGCGGTCCTGTTTGGGTCGTTAAGGCGCAGATTCATGCGGGCGGTCGCGGCAAGGGCGGCGGCGTCAAACTCGCGCGCTCCATCGATGAAGTTCGCAAGATCTCTTCCGAAATTCTTGGGATGCAGTTGATTACCCACCAAACTAGCCCGCAAGGCCAGAAAGTTCGGCGTCTGCTGATCGAAGAGGGTGCGGACATCAAGAAAGAGTATTACGTTGGTATCGTGACAGACCGCGGGACGCAACGCGTCTGCGTGATGGCGTCTAGCGAAGGTGGGATGGATATCGAAGAAGTAGCTGAGCATCATCCAGAAAAAATTCTGAAGGTTTTTGTAAACCCCGGCGCTGGCTTAACCGATGCCGAGGCGAGCACACTAGCTCGCGGAATTGGTGTGCCAGAGGCCTCTGTTGGTAGAGCCGCTGCTGAGTTCCAAAAACTCTACAAGGCCTATTGGGATACCGATGCATCATTGGCAGAGATCAATCCTCTGATCCTGACTGGTTCAGGCGACATCATTGCCTTGGATGCGAAATTTAACTTCGATAGCAACGCCTTATTCCGCCAACCAGAAATCGTTGCGTATCGCGATCTGGACGAAGAGGATCCAGCAGAGATCGAAGCGAGCAAACACGAGCTTGCTTACATTCAGCTCGACGGTAATATCGGTTGCTTGGTTAACGGTGCTGGCTTGGCGATGGCCACAATGGACACCATTAAGTTGTTTGGTGGCG
>CAJBCQ010000248.1 GCA_903951595.1 uncultured Hyphomicrobiales bacterium
ATTCATCCACCGTCAGATGAACACTCACCGTCACCCTCGGGCTTGACCCGAGGGTCTTTTTCACCTTCGCTGTTCTTGCATTTCAACGCGGCACAAAACGAAACGGAAAAGGATGCCCGGGGGCGAGCCCGGGCATGACGATAGATGGTTTGGATAACGGAATGGTACTCAGCCGTTATTGGATTAAGCCTTCACCTTCTTTTTTGCAGCAGGCTTTGCCTTTGCCTTGGCGGGTGCTGAGCCCACCTGCAAATAGGCTTCCAATGAATCGTCCATTGCCTTCAGCCAAGGTGTGTGATGCTTGGGCGACATGTTGCCGGTCATGAGCGAGCGGTAAGCATTGTTGCGGAAGCCCATGATGTCTTCGGCCTTGTGGTGTTCCCATTCCATGAAGGTCTTGTTGACGCCTTCAATGTCAAAGCTCGGATAATCCGTCGCATCGATGAGTTCTTTGGTGTAATCGCCCTGGAACCAGATCATCTGCTCGGCGTCAGCCAGCTTTTCTTCGCGCTTGCGCCAAGCTGCACTGTTCTTACGCATGGCGTCGAGCTTGGGCAGTTTGATGCGGCCCAGCATTACGTCACGCGCGTACCAAGCTTGCGCGTCGAACATGTTGAAGGTGTAGAACTGATCCTGCGCGCCGATATAGAACAGGTTCGGGTTATCTTCCCACGCCACGCCCTTATAAAGATTGAGCGGCCAGAGGCGGTTTTCGGTTTTCAGGCGCAGATCATCCGGAAGGAACGGGAAATGGTGCTTGTAGCCGGTGCAAAGAATGATCGCGTCCACTTGCTTGCTCGACCCATCTTTGAAATAGGCGGTCTTGCCTTCAAGCTTCTGCAAGAGCGGGCGCTCTTCAAAGTTCTTGGGCCATTTGAAGCCCATGGGCTTGGAGCGATAGGTGCAGGTGACGGATTTGGCACCATATTTCCAGCATTGCGAGCCGATGTCTTCGGCTGAATAGCTGCGGCCCACAATCAACACATCCTTGCCTTTGAATTCCAGCGCATCGCGGAAATCATGGGCGTGCATCACACGGCCGCCGAATTTGGACATGCCGGGGAATTCGGGAACATTGGGCGTGGAGAAGTGACCCGTGGCCACCACCACATGATCGAATTGCTCAGTATACATCACATCTTTCACACGATCATGAGCGGTGACGTTGAAGACTTTCTTCTTCTTATCCCATTCCACCATGCGTACAGGCGTGTTGAAGCGCACCCATTTGCGTACCTTGGCTTTTTCTACCCGGCCCTTGATGTAATCAAACAGAACCGCACGCGGCGGGAAGGAGGCGATGGGTTTGCCGAAATGTTCTTCGAAGGTGTAGTCAGCGAATTCGAGACATTCCTTGGGGCCGTTCGACCAGAGATAACGATACATAGAGCCATGCACCGGCTCACCATGTTCATCCAGCCCCGTGCGCCAGGTGTAATTCCACAGGCCGCCCCAATCTGATTGCTTTTCAAAGCAGACGACTTCCGGAATGGCGGCACCCTTTTTCTTGGCCGACTGGAAGGCGCGCAGCTGGGCGAGGCCTGACGGACCCGCGCCGATGACAGCAACTCTTTTCATCTTGTTTCCCCTTGGAGACTTTTGCTTTGTGGTTGGATCAATCCGGGTAGATGCCGGGGCTTGTGGGTTTGCCATCGTCATATTTCGACAGCCATTCGACGGTCATGTCGCGGAAGCGCGTGAGGCCCTTATAGTCCACCAGTTCCGGCGGCAAGGATTTCAGCACGCGCGGGAAGCGGCGGCCCCATTTGGGAACCTCGACCAGCTCGCCCATCTTCAACAGATAGCAGCGGATGACGAACAGGATGGCGTTGGAGCGCGGCAAACGCCACAGGCTTTGCAGCTCGCAGCGCAAATGCACCTTTTGGCCGACATTTTCCGGCGTCACCGTCATGCGGTCACTGCCCCATTTGTGATAGTTCTCCGGGCTGGTATCCAGGCGCGGATTGATGGTCATGGTCCAGTTGAGGCGGCGCACGGGCTTGCCCTGCTGTAGATTGAGCAGGAATTTCAGCGCGCGTTCAAACACGCCCATTTGGTGGGCCAGCGGCACGGGGCCATGCCATTCCATGAAGTTCATGCCGATATCAAAATCGAGTGACCAATCGGCCTGCGTGGTGGCGATGCCGGCATCCATCCACAGATTATTATCCCGCTGATCAACAATGCAGAAATCGCCCTGAGATTGGCGGGTGATATATTCCATCGGCTCGCAAGGCAGTGTTGTCACATCGCCGAAGGTGAATTTCTGGTCGATATTGAGCGGGCGATTGATCCAGTGCCACTGGTCTGCCTGTCTGGTGAGTGTAAAAAGATCAGGATAGCCTTCGGCCATCTGCTCCATCAGCAATTCGAGTGTGTCCCACTGGGCTTGCATCATGTGCGGCAGGGCTTGGCAGCGTAAGGGGTCTTCTTTCAGCACCTTGGCGCGGTCTGCCATTTCGGAAATGTAATGCTCATCCACATCAATGAGCGTTTCATAAGCATGGCCCTTGGAGCCTGGCACATGCGGCTCCATGTTGACGGAGTACATGTATTTGTCTTCATGGAACGGGAATGGAAAGCGACGAATGGCTTCGGGGGAATTCTGGAAGCTAAAATCGTCGCGGAAGGTTTCCTGTTTGAACTTGATATTCATGGTTCTTCCTCCCTGCCCGGTTCTCAAAGATCGAGCGTTATCTCTTTGCCCTTGATGCGCGAAACGCAGATCATGATCTTCTTGCCGGATGCCTTGTCGGCTTGCGGCAGATAGTGATCATGATGGAGAATTTCCCCATCACAGGCGGTCACATTGGTTTCGCATTGGCCGCAGGCACCACCGCGGCACATGAAGGGCGCGTCCACGCCTGCTGCTTCCACGGCTTCAAGGATGGATTGGTGTTCGGCCACTTCGACGGTTTTGTTAGAACGGGTCAGCTTTACCGTGAAGGGTGCGCCCGGCGGGGGGGCGAGGAAGCGTTCGGAATGGAGGTTTTCCTCCGGCCAGCCGAGCTTGCGGGCAGTACCCAGCACGCCGTCGATCATGCCGCCGGGACCGCAGACATAAAGATGCGTGCCGAGGGGCTGGGCACCGAGAAGCGGCTCAGTTGGAATAAACAACTTTTCAGCGTCGCAATAGATTTTGACGCGGTGGGCGCCATAGCGTTCGGTCAGCTCTTGCCAGTAGGCGCCATGGGTGCGGGTACGCACGGCATAATGCAGCTCGAAATTCTGGTTGAGCTTGGACAACTGATCCATCATCGCCATGAAGGGCGTGATGCCGATGCCACCGGCCATGAAGATGTGTTTGCGGCCGCGCTGGTCGATGGGGAAAAGATCAACGGGTTGGCTTAAGGATAGCGTGTCGCCCAGCTTGACCTTCTCATGCAGAAAGGCCGAGCCGCCGCGCGATTTTTCCACGCGCAGCACGCTGATTTCATAGGCGGATGTGTCGCCGGGGGCTGACATCAACGAATAGGGATTGCGGCGGATCATGCCGCCATCTTTCCACGCGACAACCACATGGGCACCGCCGGGGAATACGGGGAAAGGCTTGCCATCGAGGCGCTCGAAGCGGAAACGCTTCACGCTTTCGGCCACTTGCGTGATGGCGGTGACGCGGACAGCCATGTCGGTGTTGATGCTCAACGGAAAAGCTCCTCGGGCGGGGGTGCTGTGCCGGGTTCTTCGGCCTCAATGCTCACACCCTGAAAGGCGGCAAGGCGGCGGGAATAGTGATCGCGTACCAAAAGATTGAGGCCACAATGGGTGCATGCATAGGGGCTGGTTTTCACATCCTCGGTGATGCCCTTGCAGTGGACGCATTGAACGCGGCGGGCTTCAGAACCGCGATGCTCATTGCGGATGGATTTGTGATCCACGCCGAAATCAAGCGTTTCACGCATCACCTGGCCGATGAAGCCTTCGGTTCCGGCCACATAGATGCGCGTGCGCATGGTGGCACGCGACAGCTCGTTGCGGAAACGGTTGAGCAATACGGCAATGGTGGGCGCAAGCCACAGGTCATCGGGCTTGAGGGCTGCGATTTTGGCCGCATGGTCTTTGGGGGCTGCCGTGGTGGGCACATAGAGGATTTGTGCGCTGGCCAAGAAGCCTGCACCAACCTGCTGGACCTGATCGAACAGGGCTTGCGGCCCCTCGCCTTCCAGCGCGAAAAGGTGCCGCCCGGCATTGGGGTCGATCGTCAACCCTGTATAGACCGGGCGGCTTTTGATCCCGTTGACGAGCATCAGCCGACCGCCGTCCGCTTCTTCTTTTGCGGATCGTCGAAATTGATCGGGTGTGAGATGCCCTTGGCTTTCAGGTTCTTGCCACGGATTTCGATGGGCGCGCCTTGCTTGGCGTAGGCCAATTCAACACGCATGATGGCCATGGATTTCTTGGTGAGCTTGGAATAGCTGGGGCAAGTGATGACACCCACTTTCTTGCCATCGGCCCACACTTCGTCACCCAGATCAGCAGGGCCATCGGCTTCAATGAGCGCGCCGTAGATCTTGAAGCGTTCCTTGCCCTTCAAGCGGTAATGCTCCTCGGCACCGCGGAAGCCCGTCTTGCCGGGGCTGACGGTAAAGTCGAGGCCCAGTTCCCACAGCGAATCCCCGGGCATTTCATTGGCGAAGGGATACATCTGCGAATTGTCGTAAGGATAGAACAAGAGATAGCTTTCCACGCGCAGCATATCCAGAACGCTGAAGCAGACGGGGATGATGCCCATGGGCTTGCCTTCGGCAAGGATGGTATCCCACACCAGCGGCGCATCCTGTCCACGCACGAAGATTTCATAACCGCGCTCGCCCGTGTAGCCGGTGCGCGAGATCATCACGGGCACGCCGAACAGGGTGGTCTGCAAATGGTGGAAATATTTCAGATCGCGGATGCCGGGCACGTGCTTGGCGAGATAATCGACCGCCAGCGGGCCTTGCAGTGACAGATCATGCAGATCATCATCAAACAGAACCGCCACATTACGGCCCAGCGACTGCTTGACGATTTCCTCATGCGCGGAGCCTGAGCCATGAACCAGCATCCATGAATTGGGGCCAGTGCGGTAGACGATGCAATCATCCGTGAAATGGCCGCGTTCATTCAGCATGCAGGCATAGACCGAGCGACCGGGATAGATTTTCGTCATGTCGCGGGTGGTGATATATTCCAGCACATTGATGGCGTGCGGGCCAACGAGGTGGACCTTTTTCAGGCCAGACACATCCATGAGGCCTGCCTTGGTACGCACCGCGATATGTTCTTCGTAAATGTCCTTGTCATAGGTCCATGCCGTACCCATGCCGCTCCAGTCTTCGAGCTTGGAACCGAGTGCGCGATGACGATCAGCAAGGGCAGAAAATCTCCAGCTCAGGGCCATGTTTTTCTCCGTAGGGTTTCACACGCTGAAACGATTATTCCTCGAGTGTAACGCGGCCAACGGCGCATGCAATATGGATTGTTGGCTGGGCGATCTCGGGGCGTTCACAAAAGTTCCGGCGGGGTTATTGGCCCCGCCGGATTTATGTCGGGTCAGATCAAGCCGGAAGCTGGAAGTACCAGTTCGACCACAGCACCACGGCCAGACCGGCAAGAAGTGCCAAGTAAGGCAGCATGCCTGCTTTGCGCTCACCGAGATCCTGGCCCTTCAGGCCGAGATCCGCCAAGGCACCATCCGGGAACTTGCCGCCGTCCTGAATATAATGGCGGTAAGCGAACACGGGCAGGATGAGGGCGGCGAAGATGGCACCCTTCCAGAGCGCGTCCGAGTAGCCCCAAACCTTGGCACCAGCGCCCAGGAACAAGGCGTTCACGAAGGCAAGGCCCGTATTGATGCCGATGAGGGCGTTCGGGGCCTTGAACGGACGCTTGATGTGGCCTGAGTCGATACGGTGGATCCAGCCGGCATTCAGGTTCAGGAAGTTGAACGTGATGTAGCCGACATTGGAAACCGCCAGCACGAAGAAGTAACCCGCCGGGTCCGAAGCGATGGCCAAGAGGATCACGTTGAAGCCCAAGTCCGTCCACATGGAGTTCGTGGGCGCACCATGATCGTTGACGCGGCTGAGGTACTTCGGGAGCCAGCCATCCACCGAGCCCTGATAGAGGGTGCGGGAAGAACCAGCCATGGCGGTCATGATCGTCAGCACGAGGGCGAGAATCATCAGGCCCACGAGCATCGCGTGAATGATCGGCCCGCCGCCAACCATGCCGGCAATGGCATCGGCAATGCCGGAACCATCGACAATCGGGGTAGCCAGCATGCCTTCAAGACCCAGAACACCTTGGAAGGTGAAGGGCACGAGCATGAACAGCACAAGGCACAGAAGGCCGGAATAGAAGATCGCCTTGAAAGTGTCCTTTTCCGGGTTCTTGAACTCGCGGGTGTAGCAGACCGCAGTTTCAAAGCCGTAAGTGGACCAAGCCGCGATGAACAGGCCACCGAAGAACAGCGTCCAGCCACCATTGCTCCAAGTTCCCGCTTCGGCCGAATAAGCGGCCGCCGGAGGGGCGATATTGGCGAAGTTCGACCAATCGATCTTGCCCATGAGGATGGGCAGAAGGCCAACGGCCAAGAGCGTGATGATGACGAGGATGCCGATGTATTTCTGCACATTGGCCGTTCCCAGAATGCCGCGATGCTGAATGGCGAAGATCACCAGCATCATAATGACGCCGATGAAGAAGGTGGCATTCAGATGGGCCGTGGCAAGGCCGGGAATGTCGAAGCTCGCCAGTTCCCACGTGCGGATGAAGGGTGTGCCAGCAGCGGTGACAGCCGCAATGGCATCCGTGGCAGCTTTGCCGGCATTGGCCGGATCGGCAAGCCAAGCCACCACTTCGGGGGAGGCTTCAGTGAAGACGGGGATCGGATACCAAGCGTTCAGGATATAGCCAGCGGCAATGGAGCAGCCC
>CAJBCQ010000249.1 GCA_903951595.1 uncultured Hyphomicrobiales bacterium
CCAGCGCAATCATCATCATCCGCGCAGACGCTTCCGTCCAAGCTAGCGTGGGAGTAGTCAGCCACAATGCCGCCCATCATCCCATTGCCCAGATCGAAGTTAAAACCGACCTGCGCGCCGAACAGGCTACCCTCAACATCAATCGTGCCTTCTCTGTTTGGGTGTTCTTCGCTCGGCACCAAGGCACCAGTGCCGGTAAAATTGGACTCGCCCATGGCATAGCCGCCGGTAACGCCGATATAGGCTCCGGCCCAATCATTGGCCAAAACCGGGCTTGAGAAAAGTGCAAGCGCGCAAATGCTTGCCATCAGTGCTTTATTGGTCATGCTCGACTCCCATGTGAACTCAGCGCATGATATATCACAATATTTAGACACAATATACAATGCTATAAGCTGAATGTGTCACGCTTAGAAATTCTGAAAGATGCCGAATTTAGGCAAACAATTACCCCCGCTTGCATAGCGCGCTTAAGTTGCGGCAAACTCACGGGGCTCATCAGGGGATTCCACCATGCGCTCCACCAAATCCATCCACATCATCCAAGCCCATGCTGAAGGCGAAGTTGGGGATGTAATCGTGGGCGGCGTCGCCCCACCGCCGGGGGATACCATTTGGGAGCAATCCCGCTTCATCGCCAGCGACCAAACCCTACGCCATTTCGTGCTGAATGAACCACGCGGCGGCGTGTTCCGTCATGTAAACCTGCTGGTACCAGTCAAAAACCCGAAAGCCCAGATGGGCTTCATCATCATGGAGCCAGAAGACACGCCACCCATGTCCGGCTCCAACTGTATTTGCGTGGCTACCGTGCTTTTGGATTCGGGCATTTTGCCCATGACCGAACCCGTCACCAAACTCACTTTGGAAGCCCCGGCTGGCCTCATCGAAGTCACCGCAGATTGCCGCAATGGCAAGGCTGAACGCATCACCCTTCGCAATGTGCCCGCCTTCGCGGATCGCATCGCCGTGCCGCTGGAAGTTCCCGGCCACGGCACGATTACGGTGGACACCGCCTTTGGTGGCGACAGTTTTGTGATGGCCGATGCCAAAAGCCTCGGCTTTCAAATGGTGCCGGAGGAAGCCCGCGAGATTGCGGAAATGGGCGTCAAGCTCACCCGTGCCGCCAATCAGCAGCTCGGCTTCCGCCACCCGGAACTTCCCGGCTGGAACCATTATTCCTTCGCCTTTATAACCGGACCATTGGAGGAAGTGGACGGCCTAAAATCCAGCCGAAATGCCTGCGTCATTCAACCCGGAAAACTCGACCGCTCCCCCACCGGAACCGGTGTTTCGGCCCTCATGGCGGTGCTAAACGCCAAGGGGTTGCTTCAAGAAGGCGAAAGCTTTCTCGGCCGCTCCATCATCGAAAGCCGCTTCACGGGCAAAATCGAGGCGCTGACCACCATCGGCAACCACCCCGCCATCATTCCCACCATCTCCGGCCGGGCTTGGATCAGCGGCAGCGCGCAACTGATGCTAGACCCATCAGACCCCTGGCCCGCAGGCTACCGCATCGCCGATACTTGGCCCGTCATCCGCTAAGCCTTTCCTATACTGCCCATTTTGTGTTATTCCTTGCTAGGCAGTGAATGGATGAAGCGTGAAACGGAACATCGAACCTGACATAAGCCAGCGCATCGAAGCCGCCCGCGTGCTTTGCATCGCCGCGATGATGTTTGTCCATGTTCGACATTATGAACCGGCAGCCGGATTGGCGGCTGCAAGTGCCGTTGGCTTTGATTTACTCGAAAACTTCCTGCGCGACGGGGTAAGCCGAGCCAGCGTGGGCCCGCTCAGCATGATTTCAGGATTTCTCCTCTGGGCCACCTTGGCGAAAGGCGCAAAACTCCCAGACCTGATCCAGCGCCGATTCTTTTCGATCTATGTTCCAATGATCATCTGGGCCCTGATCACCCTCGCCGTCTACACGCCTATATCGATGTTCATCGCCCCAACATTTCTGGATCGTGGACTGGCTGAAACTACCAACCCAGTGCTCTATCTGCTGAACACCGTGTTCTTCATCACTCAAGCCCCGGAAGGTGCCACCGTTCATCTGGCATTCCTGCGCGATATCTTCATGTGCGTCGTCATCTCGCCATTGCTGCTGAAACTCATCCGGGTCGCACCCATCCTGCTGTTCACAGTGCTGGTGGCTTTGCTCATCCTGAAAATCAACAGCATCATCGTGCTGCGTCCGCTCATCCTGCTCAGCTTTGCTATCGGCCTGTTTCTGGCGGAAAAACGCGTCAATCTTTCCGCAGCCGACCGTTACCTGCCCCTATGGGCCGCACTGTTCGCCGCATCGTCCATGCTGATCATCGGATGGGACAAGGGCGTTTTCCCTAAAGCCATGCACGAACTGACTTTTGCCGCAGGCCCCATGAGCTTTGACATCAAAACCAGCGTGCTTGCCCCGCTCGTAAGGCTAACGGGCTCGCTGCTTATTTGGACTGCGGTGGCCCGGCTTGCGGGCTCCGCTTGGATCATGCAGCTCCGGCCCGTGACCTTTTTGGCTTATTGCAGCCACGTGCTGGCGCTAACGGTGATCTATTACGCCATTTGGCGCCCGCTGGTGGCAGGCCCTGAGGACGCATTTTATCCCGTCTGGTTCCTCATGGCACCTGCCGTCAGCTTCGCGGTGGCAATGGCGCTATTCACGGTCCTCAAGCGTATCTCTCCAACGCTCGCCGCTATGCTCTCTGGCAACAGGCTGGAGCCATCAGCTGGCCGCGCGGGCAGCCTCAAGCGCGATACCGGCCAAGCCTGAATCAGGCTTGGCGACAATTTCCTTCAATGCCGCCCGCATGCGCGGCTCCCAGAACTTCTTGATATGATCAGCGGTTTCCTTCACCGCCTCATCATGCGGGTATGACTGGAAGAAACCGGCAATCTGGTTGACCATCCGCACTAGATCCTGAGTGTCCAAAGCCCATCTCCTCAATCAAACAAAACCAAACCATCGCGTGCCCGCGCCGCCAATCCCACACCCGCTTCCCGCGCCAAGCTTAGCGCCAAGCTGGTTGGGGCCGAAAGGGTGACGAGATAAGCCACCCCCAAACTCGCCGCCTTCTGCACCAGCTCAAAACTGCACCGGCTGGTCATCGCCACAAAGCCCGAACCAAAATCCTCACGCCGCCGCGCCAAAGCACCGATGAGCTTGTCCAGCGCGTTGTGGCGGCCCACATCTTCCCGCACCAGCAGAATATCCCCCGCCGGTGAAACCCACGCCGCCCCATGCACCGAATGGCTGGCGGCATTCATCGGCTGATGATCTGGCAAAGCGGCGAAAGCCTTCAGCACGGCTTGCGGTTCCAAAACAAACCGCCGCTCCACCTTGCCCATAGGCCGCAAAACCTGCGCGATTTCCTCAACCCCGCAAAGCCCACAGCCGGAACGACCTTCCATCGCGCGCCTGCGAACCGGCACCTCAATCGAAAGCGCCACATCCGCTGTCCACCCGTCATCGCCGGGAAAGGCAATCACACCCCTGATCGCAGCAAGCGGGGCCAAGCCTTCGCTTAAGGTGAAACCCACTGCGAAATCTTCCAAATCCGCTGGCGTAGCCATCATTACCGCATGGGGTTCGGAATTGAACATCAGCGCCACTGGCACCTCCGTCGCAATCTGCCAAACCACAGACGATGAACCGCCGGACACCACGAGCCGCCCCGCAACGGGAACGGATGCGCCGTCCGGCAGAGCCATTACTCGGCAGCCACCAAAGGCTGGGCGGCAACTTTCTTGTTGTCCTTCTCACGGCCTTCCCATTCGGTCTGCCAATCCGAAGGCTGGTTGGACAGCGAAACCTGAACGGCCGTCACCTTATATTCCGGGCAATTGGTGGCCCAATCAGAATTGTCGGTCGTGATCACATTCGCCCCCGTCACCGGATGGTGGAAGGTGGTGTAAACGACACCCGGCGGCATGCGCTCGGTTACATGCGCGCGCAAGCTGGTGCCACCCATGCGACTAGCCAGAGACACCATCGTGCCGTCCTGAATGCCGCGCACTTCCGCGTCTGACGGATGAATCTCAAGCACGTCTTCCTGATGCCAGGTGGAATTCTGCGTGCGCCGCGTCTGGGCACCCACATTGTACTGGCTGAGGATACGACCCGTGGTGAGGATAAGCGGGAAGGATCGGTTGGCGCGTTCCGGCGTGGGCACAAATTCCGTGATCATGAAACGGCCCTTGCCGCGCACGAAACCATTCATATGCATGATGGGCGTGCCTTCCGGTGCCTTATCATTGCACGGCCACTGCACCGAGCCCTTCTCGTCAAGCTTGGCGAAAGACACATTGGCAAAAGTCGGTGTTGTGGACGCGATTTCGTCCATGATCTCACGCGGATGCGTGTAGCTCATTTCATAGCCCATCGCCGAAGCAATGCGGCAGGCGATTTCCCACTCATGCATGCCCTGCTTGGGGGCCATCACAGGCCGCACGCGGTTAATGCGCCGCTCGGCATTGGTGAAGGTGCCGTCCTTTTCGAGGAAGGAAGTTCCCGGCAAGAACACATGCGCGAAAGCCGCTGTTTCGTTGAGGAACAGATCCTGCACCACCACACATTCCATCGAGGTCAAAGCCTCATTCACATGATGCGTGTTCGGGTCGGATTGGGCGATGTCTTCACCCTGCACATAGATCCCCTTAAAGGTACCATCCACCGCAGCGGCAAACATGTTAGGAATACGCAAGCCCGGTTCCTTGTCGAGGCTCGCACCCCACTTGGTCTCGAACAGATTACGCACGCTATCATCTGACACATGGCGATAGCCGGGGAATTCATGCGGGAAGGAACCCATATCGCAGGAACCTTGCACATTGTTCTGGCCGCGAAGCGGGTTCACACCCACGCCATCGCGCCCGATATTGCCCGTGGCCATAGCCAAATTCGCCATCGCCATCACCATCGTGGTGCCTTGGCTATGCTCGGTCACACCAAGCCCGTAATAGATCGCCGCATTGCCACCCTTGGCAAACAAACGCGCCGCCTTGCGGATTTCCGCAGCCGGAACACTCGTAACGCTTTCAAGGGCTTCCGGTGAGTTCTTCACATCCCGGATAAAGGCTTCCCACAGCGCGAAGTCCTTGGGCTCGCAACGCTCATTGATAAAAGCGCGGTTCTCAAGTCCTTCCGTCATGATCACATGCGAAATGGCATTCACCACGGCCACATTGGTGCCGGGCAGAAGCTGCAAATGATGCGAGGCTTCAATATGGGCCGAGCGCACCATATCAATACGGCGCGGATCCGCCACGATGAGCTTTGCACCCTCACGGATACGCTTCTTCATGCGCGAAGCGAATACGGGATGACCATCGGTCGGGTTCGCCCCGATCAACAGGATCACATCCGTATTGGCAACCGACTTGAAGTCCTGCGTACCGGCAGAGGTGCCGAATGTACGCGACAGGCCATAGCCCGTGGGCGAATGGCAAACGCGCGCGCACGTGTCCACATTGTTGTTGTGGAACGCCGCCCGGATCATCTTCTGCACCACAAACACTTCTTCATTCGTGCACCGCGAAGAAGTGATGCCGCCGATGGAAGTGCGGCCATATTTGGCCTGAATTTCGCCAAAACGCTTGGCGGTGTAGTTGATCGCCTCATCCCAGGAGACCACTTTCCACGGGTCCGTGATCTTCTCACGGATCATCGGATTCATCTGGCGATCTTTATGCGAGGCATAGCCCCACGCAAACCGGCCCTTCACGCAGGAATGGCCTTCATTTGCGCCACCATCCTTATAAGGCACCATGCGGACAACTTCATCGCCCTTCATTTCCGCCTTGAACGAGCAGCCAACACCGCAATAAGCGCAAGTCGTCACCACGGAATGCTCCGGCTGACCCTTGGCGATGATGCTCTTTTCGGTCAACGTCGCCGTCGGGCAAGCCTGCACACAGGCACCGCAGGAGACGCATTCGCTGTCGAAGAAATCTTCGTCCATGCCAGCCGACACATGCGATGCAAAGCCGCGCCCATCAATCGTCAGCGCGAAGGTGCCCTGCACTTCTTCGCAAGCACGCACACAGCGCGAGCAAACGATGCACTTGGCCGGATCGAAGGTGAAATAGGGGTTGCTTTCATCCTTGGGCTGCCAGCGGAAATTCAACTCGCCATCACGCTTAGGCGCAACGTGGTTGTCGCCCTCATAGCCATAGCGCACATCCCGCAAGCCTACGGCACCAGCCATGTCCTGCAATTCGCAATCGCCATTGGCAGCACAGGTCAGGCAGTCGAGCGGATGGTCGGAAATATAAAGCTCCATCACCCCTTTGCGAAGGTTCGCCAGACGATCCGTCTGCGTCTTCACCTTCATGCCGGGGGCAACAGGCGTGGTGCAGGAAGCCGGCGTTCCCTTGCGGCCTTCGATCTCCACCAGACACAGGCGGCAAGAGCCAAAACTATCCAGCATGTCGGTGGCGCACAGCTTGGGGATCTTGGTTCCCAACTCCATCGCGGCGCGCATCACAGAGGTGCCTTCCGGCACCGTCACCGTCTGCCCGTCAATCTCAAGGCTCACCATGACTTGCGATTTGGATTTGGGCGTGCCGTAGTCAGTTTCCTGAATGAGTGACATGCTTTTTCGCTCCTTATTCAGCGGCCTGAGCCCGCGCGGGCCGGTCGAAATCTTCGGGGAAATCACGAACCGCACTCAGCACCGGCATGGGCGTCAAACCGCCCATGGCGCACAGCGAGCCGTCCGTCATGGTCTGGCAAAGGTCTTCAAGCAGAACGAGGTTCTGTTCGCGCGCTTCTCCAGCGATAATCTTGTCGATCACTTCCACACCGCGCGTGGAACCGATGCGGCAGGGCGTGCACTTGCCGCAGGATTCAGCCGCACAGAACTCCATCGCAAAGCGCGCCTGCTTGGCCATGTCCACGGAAGTGTCGAACACCACAATGCCACCATGGCCCACCATCGCGGCATTGGCAGCAAAGGTTTCATAATCCATCGGCAGGTCGAGCTTAGAGGCCGGTAGATAAGACCCCAGCGGCCCCCCAACCTGCACCGCCCGCAAGGGCTTGCCCGTAAAGGTGCCGCCACCGAAATCCTCAATGAGCTGGCGCAACGTGATGCCGAACGCTTTCTCCACCAAGCCGCCTTGCTTGATATTGCCCGCCAACTGAAAAGCCTGCGTGCCGCGTGATCGGCCCATGCCGTAATTCTTGTAGAAGGCCGCACCTTCCGCAAGAATGGCCGGCACAGATGCCAAGCTCAACACGTTATTGATGACCGTCGGCATGCCGAACAGCCCTTCCAGCGCCGGTATCGGCGGCTTCGGCCGCACCATGCCGCGCTTGCCTTCAATGCTTTCCAGCATCGCGGTTTCTTCACCGCAGATGTAAGCACCCGCACCCACGCGAACCTTCAGGCTGAATGCCTTGCCAGACCCACAGATATTGCCGCCAAGGAAGCCAGCGGCCTCCGCATTGGCAATGGCCTGTTTCATGATCGAAATGGCGTCCGGATATTCCGAGCGGATATAGACATAGCCCTCAGTAGCTCCGACACAGATGGCGGCAATCGTCATGCCTTCAATCAGCGTCAGCGGATCGGACTCCATGATCAGGCGGTCGGCAAAGGTGCCGCTGTCGCCTTCATCGGCGTTGCAGCAGATATATTTCTGCTCCGCCACCGCATCATGCACCGTCTTCCACTTGATGCCGGTCGGAAACCCTGCCCCGCCACGCCCGCGAAGCCCGCTCTCGGTCACTTCCGCCGCAATCGCAGCCCCCGTCATGCCCAGCGCCTTGGCCAAGCCCTTATAGCCGCCGGAAGCCTGATAGGCTTCAACGGCAACCGGATCATTCAAACCGGCGCGCGCGAAGATCAGACGTTCCTGATTCTTCAGATAGGGAATTTCTTCTGTAAGCCCCAGCGCCTTGGAATGCGCGCCGAACTTGGCGTCAAACAAGGAAGGCACATCCGATGCCGTCACCGATCCAAAGGCCATCCGGCCCTTGTCGGTCGCCACCTCAACCAGCGGCTCCATGAAGAACATGCCGCGCGAGCCGTTGCGGATGATATTCACCGACTGGCCCCGCTTCACAGCCTCCGCCGCAATGGCCGAAGCCACACTATCCGCGCCCACGGAAACCGCTGCACTATCCTTGGGAACATATATCGTAATCATTCTGCTGCCTTCCTGGCGAGGCCGCCCAAAAGCTCATCCATCCGCTGCGGCGTCACGCGCCCATGCAGCTTGTCGTCAATCATCACGGCAGGCGAAAGCGCGCAATTGCCGAGGCAGAAAACGCCTTCCAGCGTCACGCTGCCATCCGATGTCGTGCCACCCAGCTTCACCTTCAATTTGCGTTCAGCATGTGAGCAGGTTTCTTCCGCCGCCATCGACTGGCAAGCCTCCGCCCGGCAGATCTTCACGATGTGCCGTCCCGGCTTTTCACGGCGATAATCGTGATAGAACGTCACAACCCCATGCACTTCCGCGCGCGAAAGGTTGACAGCCTTGGCAATAGCCGGAATGGCCGCTTCCGGCACAAACCCATGCCGATGCTGCAATTCGTGAAGGATTTCAAGCAGTTCCGAAGCCTTATTGCCAAACGACGCGCAGATGTTGCGCGCCAGTTCTGCTTCTGGGGTGGTGGAGATTTTGTCGCTCATGCTGCGCCTCTGAGAATAGAATCTGGAGTGTGCCTTATCTGGCTTACCCCATCAAATCGGTTGTTCCGATTGAGTCATTGAGTTTCCTGATCAAGCATAGCTTGCCTGATTGACTTTGCCTATCGGGTGCGAAGAACGGCAGGATCGAACCCGCTTGCGACTTCCCGCAAAGCCCCGATGATGGGCGACAAAGGTTCCCGGTCTATGACCAGTAAACCGACCGTATGCTCGACATCCGGTGACACCAGCGGAATGGCCCGGATACCCTCCATCGGCCCCAGCGCATCCAGAAGATATTCCGGCATCACGCTGGCTAGCCCCATATGGCGCACATTGGCACATAGATTGATGACCGAATTGGTCTCCAACCGTGGCACGGGCTGGCAATTCGCCGCCCGGAAGGCCCGGTCGATAATCCGCCGGTTCTGCATGTGCTGGGTAAGCAGGCACAGCGGTTCACGCGCCGCTTCCTCCCAAGTCACACTTTCCCGCCCCGCCAAAGGGTGCGTATCACCCACAAACAGGCTGTAGCGTTCCCGATAAAGTGGGCTCGCCATCAAGCCATCCACTGGCTCATTGTCGAGATAAGTCACCCCAGCATCGAGCGAAAAATCGCTCAAACCACGCAAAATTTCGGCTGTAGAGTGCGATAAAATGGTGAAATCCACACCCGGATGCCCCGCCTGCATCTGCTTGGTGAGCAACGCCACCATAGGCAAAGCCGAAGGCACCACACCAATCACCAATCGGCCTAGAAGTGCTTGTTTTCGCCCGGAAATCTGGGCCAGCTCCTGCTGCATGGCTTGCCAGTTATCAAGGATCACATGCGCCCATTTGAGCACCCGTTCCCCCTCCGGTGTCAGCCCATGATAACGCTGTCCGCGCGACACAATGGGAACACCAAGCTCTTGTTCCAAAAGCCTTATCCGGCCTGAAAGTGTAGGCTGCGAGATGTTGCAGGCCGCCGCCGCCCGCGTGAAATGCTTTTCACGCGCCAAAGCGGCCAAAAATTGCAGCTGCCGAATGTCCATGAAACTTCATAAACCGAGCAACCCCAATTGGCTACCGCCGACCGCGCAAAGCCACCGAGGTAGCGACGCTTGCATTCCAAGCTAAATTCAAAAATTTACTTCAGCCATATTTGATTTGTACCTGTTTTATACTGTAAGCCTTAAGTATGAAACACTTCGCGCCCGTCACAATCGTCATCAACGCCCACCATGGGTCAGCCGCGCTGAACCGCACGTTGGAATCCGTGGCCGCCGCAAATCCGCAGGCCGCGGAGGTGATCGTGGCGACGGACGCACTTGATCTGGCTATCCGAGAGGCATGGCCGAGCGTGAAGCTGCTGCGCTTTGCTGAAAATCGCGGCCCATGCACCGCGCGCAATATCAGCCTTGCCGAGGTCACCACGCCCTATGTCATGTTTCTGGATGCTGAAGATTGCATCTCAACCACGCTTCTCGGACATCTTTGCTGGACAGCCGAAAAAGATCGCGCCGACCTCGCCTTTGCCAGCCACGCTATCGAAAAGACGAATGGCAAGATTTCCATCGTTGCAGCATCGAAGCTGAAGCATGCAAGAGAGCTTCTGGATTATTGGCTTTCCGGCAAGTTTGTTCCCCCCTGCTCGGTGGTCTGGCGAACAGAGTTTTTGCGCCATCTCGGCGGCTGGGATGAAACGCTAGCGCAAAATCAAGATGGCGATCTGATCCACCGCGCGCTTTTCGGCAACGCGCGCGTAAGCTGGTCGCGAGCCGGCTATGGCATCTATGTCCAACGCGATAGCAACACACGTGTTTCCAAGCTGATGACACCACAGGCCATCGCATCGCAATTTCATGTGCTGGAGAGAGTTGAGCGAATGAACACTGTGTCAGGCCTTTTGCCAGATCACCATATCGGCAAGGCTTGGTACATGCTGGCTCGCAAACTCTATGGCCGTGGCAAAACCACCCACGCACAAAAAGCCCTTACAAGGGCACGCGAGCTGGGTTTCAAAGGCCACACCGGCACACCCTTACAACGCATGGCAGCCTATCTTTTGGGACTGGAGCAAAAAGCAAAAATGGCAAGCAACTTCCGCAGGTCCATTTACACAACGCTAAAATCCTTGCCTAAGGGTCTTCCAAACAAAGCCTAACAGAGCATACTGCTATCCCGTTGTGCCCCAAGCGGGCCAATCACAAATGCCGAAAGCTGCCATTGCGTTCGAGTTCCTGAAATCCTTAAATCACCACCAAGAGATTGATCAAGAAAATGCCGCGCAACCGCATTCGTTATTTTCTCCTCACGGCAACTCTCGCTTTGTTATCAGGCTTTTCGAGCATCGCGCACGCCGATCCTGAACCGGTGTTTTCTGCCAAGCTAACAGAAGATTGCGTATCTGCTGCAACAGCCGCTTCTGCTAGTCTTTCTGACCCCGCTGTCATGGAATGTATAGGTCAAGCATCGCAGGCCTGCATGAATACACCCGGCGGCGACAACACCTTCGGCATGATGAAATGCTTGCAGCAAGAGTTGGAATATTGGGACAAGAAATTGAATGCGGCCTATGCCAATCGCATCGCGATCGCAAAGGAAAATGATGCTGAGCTGGTAAAGGCGCAAAGCGGAACGAAAAACATCGAAAATAGCCTTCGCAAAATGCAGCGCGCATGGATAGCTTTCCGCGATGCTTCATGCATTTACGAGCAATCACAATGGATGGGCGGCACCGGTGCAGGTCCAGCAGGGCTCGCCTGCCACATGCAGGAAACTGCTCGCCAAACCCTCAAACTGGAAGGATGGTGGTCTCAATAAGTGACCGCCCCAACTCAACCCCCAGAAAACGGGCGATAGACTTAGCCTTGCTGGCCGTAAAGAGCTTCAGCACGCGCTTCGAAGGCACTCATGATCTTACGCATAGCATAATCAAAAAGCCCCGTCACAACACCATGCAGAATCCGGGATGACATGGTGAAATCCACGCTGAATTCCACCTCGGTCCCGCCCCTGCCATCCGACCGGAACGCCCAACGGCTATCCAAGTGCTTCACTGGGCCTTCATCGGCAGTGGCCCGAACCATTAGCCGCTGCGGGTCCACCGTCACATCACTTTGCAAAGTTTCCGCAAGGCTCAGTTTTGGATAGGCAAGCCGCAAGGTTCCACGAAACCGCTCCCGCCCCTGCTCATCAGCCACCCGCGCGCTTTCACTGGAATGCGTACACAGCGGCACAAAACGAGAATAATGCTGAACATCAGCCGCAATGGCATAAAGCGCTTCCGGTGCATGCGCCATGCGGCGTGTCACGGCAAACTGCGTCACGCTTGGGCCAGCCTCGCTGCCCGCAGCCGCGCAAAATCATCACCCGCATGGTGCGATGAACGGGTAAGCGGGCTGGATGACACCATCAAAAAGCCCTTGGCGAAAGCGGTGCTTTCATAAGCCTTGAACTCCTCCGGCGTCACAAACCGATCAATCGCGGCGTGCTTGCGGGTGGGCTTCAAATACTGTCCGATGGTCATAAAATCAATCTCTGCCGAGCGCATGTCATCCATCACCTGCAACACCTGTTCGCGCGTTTCCCCCAAGCCCACCATGATGCCAGACTTGGTGAACATGGCAGGATCAAGCTCCTTCACCCGCTGCAACAGTCGCAGCGAATGGAAATAACGCGCTCCGGGCCGGATGGTGAGATAGAGCGACGGCACGGTTTCCAGATTGTGATTGAACACATCCGGCTTGGCCTCCACCACCTGCTCCAAAGCCCCGGGCTTGCGAAGGAAATCCGGCGTCAGCACTTCAATCGTTGTGGCCGGCGAAGCCTTGCGGATGGCGCGGATGACCGCCGCAAAATGCGCTGCACCACCATCATCTAAATCGTCCCGATCCACCGATGTGATGACCGAATGAGATAACCCCATGCGCGCCACAGCATCCGCCACGCGCTCAGGCTCGCCCGCATCCAGCGCATCCGGCATGCCCGTACGCACATTGCAGAAGGAACAGGCCCGCGTGCAGGTATCGCCCATCACCATAAAAGTCGCGTGCTTCTTTTCCCAGCACTCGCCAATATTGGGGCAACCAGCTTCCTCGCAAACGGTGACGAGTTTGTTGCTTTTCACAATCTCGCGCGTTTCGAGATAAAGCGGCGATCCGGGTGCTTTCACGCGGATCCAATCCGGCTTCCGCAATACAGGCGTATCCGGCCGCTTGGCCTTTTCCGGATGGCGCGGGCGGTCCCGCTTATCGATCACCGTGACCATGAAACCTTACCGCTTTCCCCGAATGAGACGGACAACCCAGATGAGCAAAATGGCCCCCGCCGCCGAGACGATCAGATTGCCCCAGAACCAGCCCTGAAACACGCCGCCCAGTTCCAACCCCAGCGCATCGGCGACGAATGAGCCGATATAAGAGCCGACAATGCCGAGAATGACATTCTTGATCAGCCCCATCTTGCTGGCCATCACCTTTTCGGCGATCCAGCCCGCCAGAGCCCCAATCAGCAAGGTTCCAAGGAAACCAACTCCAGTCATGGCAAGCCTCCTTTACCGCTTCACGCAATCAGCCGGGCGATGATCACGACAAGAACCGCCCCTATGGTGGCTGTCACAATGTCACGCGCCACTTCATTTCGCAAACCGAGCGAGATTCCCGAAAAGCGCAGGGCATAACTACCCACGAAAGAACCCAAAATACCCCAAACCAGATATTTGAGAATCGATCCGCCGCCGCCCACGATAAAGCTCGCCAGCCACCCGGCTACCAGCCCTATCAGCAGCGCCACCATCACATTGCGGAAATTCATCTCGAAGTTTCTCCCTGCTTACCCATCACATATGGATAACGCGGCCATAAGCATCAAGAACACTCTCATGCATTGTCTCTGAGAGCGTCGGGTGCGGGAACACCGTGTGCATCAAATCTTCCTCGGTTGTTTCCAGATTGAGCGCCACGATGAAGCCTTGGATCAGCTCCGTCACTTCCGCCCCCACCAGATGCGCGCCCAGCAATTCGCCCGTCTTGGCGTCGAAAATGGTCTTTACCAAGCCTTGATCTTCACCCAACGCAATCGCCTTGCCATTGCCAGCAAAGGGGAAACGCCCAACTTTGATGTCGCGGCCAGAAGCCTTGGCCTTAGCCTCCGTCATGCCAACCGATGCCACCTGCGGATGGCAATAGGTGCAGCCGGGAATGCGAGTTTTATCCAGCGCGTGAACGGGCAAGCCCTTGATCTTCTCCACACAGATCACCCCCTCATGCTCGGCCTTATGTGCCAGCATGGGTGGGCCCGCCACATCGCCAATGGCATAAATGCCCGGCACATTCGTGCGGCCATAGCCATCCGTTACAATGACACCGCGCTCAATCTTCACGCCAAGCGCCTCCAACCCAAGGTCTTCGATATTACCAACAACGCCCACAGCGGAAATAACGCGGTCTACCGTAATCTCGCTCTGGGTGCCGCCCGCTTCAATCGTTGCGGTAACACTGTCCGTGCCCTTCTTCAGGCCCGTCACCTTGGCGCTGGTGAGGATCTTCATTCCCGCCTTCTCAAACTGCTTGCGCGCAAGGGCCGAAATCTCGGCATCCTCCACGGGCAAAATCTGCTCCATCACCTCAACCACCGTCACCTCCGCACCCATGGTGCGGTAGAAGGAGGCAAATTCAATGCCGATGGCACCGGAACCAATCACCAGCAATGATTTCGGCATCTTCTCCGGCACCATCGCTTCGAAATAGGTCCAGACAAGTTTCTGGTCCGGCTCAATGCCAGGCAGGGCGCGAGGCCGGGCACCGGTGGAAACGATCACATGCTTGGCGGTGTAATCGACGCTCTTGCCATCCTTGGTCACGGCAACCTTGCCCGCAGCGGTAAGCTTGCCGCGGCCATCAATGACGGTAACCTTGTTCTTCTTCAGCAGAAAACCGACACCCGTATTCAACCGCTTGGAAACATCGCGCGAACGCTTCACCACCGCGCCAATGTCAAAAGCCACATTATCCGCCGAAAGCCCATAATTCTTCGCGTGCTTCATGTAGTGATAGACTTCCGCCGAACGCAGCAGAGCCTTGGTCGGAATACAGCCCCAGTTAAGGCAGATGCCACCCAAATGCTTGTCCTCGATCACGGCGGTCTTCAAACCCAGCTGGGCGGCACGGATCGCCGCCACATAGCCACCAGGACCAGCACCCACGATCAGAACATCATAATTGTTGTCGCTCATCTTGCAGCCTTTCCGCGTTCCAGAATTTCACGCACCACGGGAACAAGCGCACGACCAAGAGCCGCCGTGTTCGCCGCGTCCATATGCACGCCGTCAATGTCGCTGGCCACACACACCGTGGATGCATTGAAATGATTCACGCCCAGCAACGAATAATGCTCCGCAAAACGGTGCGACTCCGCAATCGCATGGCCAAACAGATCATCAAATTCGGCGTCTTTCGTGTTCACCAGCGCAGGCGGTGAAACGACAAGGATATCCGGCGTGGAACAACCAGACGGGTAGCCGTAGCGTTGGATAATTTCGACCAGTCGTTTTACGCCATAAGACGCATCACGCGCCGTGCAACGTCTTTCGAACTTCAAATCATTGCTACCCAGCATGATGATCACAAGATCCAGCGGCGAATGGCTGGCAAGCAGAACGGGCAACACGGCTGAGCCGCTACGGTTTTCCTCCACGATGGGATCATCATGCACGGTCATCCGGCCGTTCAGACCCTCTTCGATCACCCGCGCCGAACCCAAGCCCGACGCCAGCACATTCGGCCAGCGCGTGGCAAAATCATGCCGTGCCGACCCGCCCGGAACATAACCCCATGTGAGGCTGTCACCAAAGGCGAGAATGGATTTCATCATCACACCAGCATCAATGCAGGCTCTTCGAGCAACTGCTTGAAAGCGCCCAGCAATTCAGCGCCAAGCGCGCCATCCACAGCCCGGTGATCGCAGGAAAGCGTAACTGTCATCTGCGTGCGGATTTCAACTTTGTCGCCCACTACAACAGCCCGCTTCTCGCCCGCACCCACGGCCAGAATGGTGCCATGCGGCGGGTTGATGACAGCGGAGAAACTGCTGATGCCGAACATGCCGAGATTGGAAATGGCCGTCGTGCCACCCTGATATTCCTCAGGTGCCAGCCGCCGCTTGCGCGCGCGCGCCGCCAAATCCTTCATCTCCAGCGAAATGGCCGAAAGCGTCTTGGTTTCCGCCTTGCGGATCACGGGCGTGAAC
>CAJBCQ010000250.1 GCA_903951595.1 uncultured Hyphomicrobiales bacterium
ATACCTTGTTTTTCTCGGCCAATTGGGGTGACAAGCCGGCCATCTGGCCATCCAGTGCCCGCACTTCGGCCGCGCTGACGGGGGCATGCTTTTTCAGGCGGCGGGCGGTTTCGGACACGACATCGGCGACCATCCACGAAATGACCCTTCGGACGGTTTCATGGATCACCCGGCTGCGGTCGAGCTTGGGCCAGGTTTTCAACACATCGGCCAGAGCCTCGCCCGCCAGCGGCACATCGCCCAGATCGATTACATCAAACAGGCGGGCACGCAGGCCATCGTCCATGTCATGGGCGTTATAGGCGATATCATCGGAAATGGCGGCAACTTGGGCCTCCAAAGAGGCATAGCCGGACAAGGGAATATCCCGATCCTGGGCGATTTCCAGAACGGCCAGCGGGGCATCGGCTTGCACCGGACCATTGTGCTTGATGAGGCCTTCCAGCGTTTCCCAAGTGAGATTTAGGCCGTCAAAAGCGGCATATCGGCATTCAAGCCGGGTGACGAGGCGCAGCGCCTGGGCGTTATGGTCGAAGCCGCCATGGGCCTTCATCAGGGAATCCAGTTCCCGTTCCCCGGCATGGCCGAAGGGGGTGTGGCCGAGGTCGTGGGCCAGGGCCAAGGCTTCGGTCAAGTCCTCATCCAGCCCCAAGGCGCGGGAAATGGAACGGGCAACTTGGGCCACTTCGAGGGAATGGGTGAGGCGTGTGCGGTAATGATCGCCCTCGTGATAAACAAAAACCTGCGTTTTGTGCTTCAAGCGGCGGAAGGCGGCGGAATGGATGATGCGGTCGCGGTCGCGCTCAAAAGCGCCGCGTGGCGGGCTTTCCGGCTCATGAACGGCCCTGCCCCGGCTTTCAGCCACTTGGGCGGCGAAGGGTGCCAGACCCGCTCTCATGACGCGAACCCTTGCCTGCTGTTGACTTTGACCCCAGCCTTCACAACATATCCCCCATGACTCATCCTGTTATCATTACGGATCGCGCCGCCAAGCGCATCAACGAAATCGCCGCAAGTGAACCGGAAAAGCCTTTGTTTCGGGTTTCGGTGTCTGGCGGGGGCTGTTCGGGCTTCCAATATGGCTTTGCCTTTGAACCGGCAAGCGAGCCGGAGGACATGATTTTGGAGAAGAATGGCGCGAAGGTGCTGATTGATCCCACTTCCCTGCCCTTCCTCGCCGGTTCCGAAATCGACTTCGTGGATGAGCTGATCGGGCAGGCTTTCAAGATCAAGAACCCCAATGCCGCGTCCTCCTGCGGCTGCGGCGTGAGCTTTAGCCTGTAATGCTGATCGCCACATGGAACATCAATGGCGTGCGGGCACGCATCGACACGCTGCTGGCTTGGCTGAAAGAAGCGGCGCCGGATGTGGTGTGCCTACAGGAAATCAAATGCGAGACGGAGGCTTTCCCCCGGCAGGCCATTGAGGATGCCGGCTATAATGTGGCCGTGCATGGGCAGAAGGGCTTCAACGGGGTGGCCCTGTTGTCGCGCCGCCCGATGGAGGAAGTTGTCACAGGGCTTGATGGCGATGATGCCGACAGCCAATCGCGCTATATTGAGGCACTGGTGCCGGGGGGGCGCGGCATGGTGCGGATCGGTGGGCTTTATCTGCCCAATGGCAACCCAATCGGCACCGAGAAATTCACCTACAAGCTTGCGTGGATGGACCGGCTGGAGCACCGCGCCAAAAAGCTCTTGAGCTTTGAGGAGCCTGTTGTGCTGGCGGGTGATTATAACGTCATTCCCATGCCGGAAGATGCCAAGCATCCCGAAAACTGGCTGGGGGATGCGCTGTTCCAGCCAGAATCGCGGGAGAAATTCCGGCGACTTTTGAATTTGGGCTACACGGACGCGCTGCGCGCTTCGACGGCGGCGGCGGGGGTTTATACGTTCTGGGATTACACGGCACTGGCTTGGCAGAAAAACAACGGCATCCGCATTGATCACGCGCTGCTGTCACCGCAAGCGGCGGATCGCTTGCGTGGCGTGCGGGTGGATAGCCACGTGCGCGGCTGGGAGAAGCCGTCGGATCATGTGCCGGTGGTAGTGGAGTTGGATGTTTAGGAAGCGGGGTTCCCGCATGCGCGGGAATGACGATGTTTTTTGGCTGTCATTCCCGCGAAAGCGGGAACCCAGCTCACGGACCTACTCCGCCATCCCAACCGTAACCACGGTTGCGGGATATTTATCCGCCCAGCTTTTCGCCCGTGCCAACGCATCC
>CAJBCQ010000251.1 GCA_903951595.1 uncultured Hyphomicrobiales bacterium
CCGCTTGGGCCGCGAATGGTTGCTGGAAATCATCGCCAGCAAGCACGGCCCGTTGCAAGATGACACCATCTCCTCGACCCTCAACCATCTCTATGATCTGGGCCTCAAACCAGATTGGTGGAAATTGGAAAGCCAGCCTTCAGCCACGGCCTATGCCAACATCACATCCAGCATCACCAAACGCGACCCCTTCTGCCGCGGCATCGTGCTTTTGGGTCTGGACGCGCCTGAAGCCGAACTCGCCAACGCCTTCGCCCTTGCCGCCATGCAACCGCTCATCAAGGGCTTTGCCATTGGACGCACCATTTTTGCAGAACCCGCAGCCCTATGGCTTGGCGGAAAAATGAGCGATGATGCAGCCATAAATCACATGGAACAAAGCTTCGCGCGCCTGACCACAAGCTGGATGCAAGCGCGCACCGCCGCCGGGAGGAACTCATGAGCAAACTGCGCTTGCGCGCCACCGATCCAACCGATGGCTATATCCACCGCATCACACCCCAATCAGCAGGCTGGAACTATGTCGGCTTTGATGTGCTGGTGCTGAAAGCCGGCGAAACCAAAGCAGCCCCAACAGGCGCACGCGAAGCCTGCCTCGTGGTCATCTGCGGCAAGATCACCGCCAAGGCTGGCGGGGCAGATATGGGCACACTGGGCGATCGCACTTCACCCTTTGAAGCGCCCGGCTGGTCGCTTTATGTGCCCGCGCGTTCCAACTGGGAAATCACCGCCACGACCGATTGCGAAATTGGCCTCTGCACCGCTCCCGGTTCAGGCCTCTTGCCGCCGCGCGTCATTCCACCCTCGCAAGTGGGCCACGAAACACGCGGTGTTGGCACCAACACCCGCTTTGTACGCAACATATTGCCCGACTCAAGCCCCAACGCTGAAAGCCTATTGGTGGTTGAAGTCATCACCCCCGGCGGCAATTGGTCCAGCTATCCACCCCACAAGCATGAGCGCGATGCGCTGCCGGAAGAGTCTCTATTGGAGGAAACCTATTACCACCGCATCCATCCACCACAGGGCTATGCGGTACAGCGTGTTTACACCGATGACAGAAGCCTTGATGAAACCCTGCTGGTGGAAGACCGCGATGTGGTGCTGGTGCCGCGCGGCTATCACCCGGTGGGTGCCGCCCACGGCTATGACCTTTATTATCTCAACGTGATGGCCGGCCCGCGCCGCATTTGGCGCTTCTACAACGACCCCGACCATGCCTGGCTCATGCCAAAGCCCTAAGCTTAATCGGGCTTTGGCTTTGTCTCATCATCCTGAAGGATCCGCCAAGCCGCGCCATCCAGATCCTCATATTGCCCGGATTTGAGCGACCACAGAAAAGCGGCAAGCCCCACGCCACCCATCAGCAACGCGATCGGAATGAGAAAGAACAGCCCGTTCATGCGGCCTTGTCCATCGACAGGGGAAGTGTTTCACGTAAAACATCCCTCAGCATCCCCGGCACAGCCACGCGCTGGCGATAGGCAAACCCTAAGCGCAACGCATTCCCGATCACAATGATCGAACTTGTGGACATAGCCACAGCCGCCAAGAAAGGCGAGGCCAAGCCCGCCATCGCCACCGGCACGGCAAAAACATTATAGAGGATCGCCAGCGCAAAATTTTGTTTGGCAAGCTGCTGGCTCAACACCGCTACATCCCGCGCCACCGCCACCGGCGTCAAACCTGCCCCCATAAACACACTATCGGCCGCTGTGCGCCCGATATCGGATGCACCAGCAGGTGCCATGGAGGTGAAGCCTGCGGCCAGTGCCGGCGCGTCATTAAGGCCATCTCCCACCATCAAGACCTTGCGACCGGCTTTGGTGAGGCCTTCCACATAAGCAAGCTTCACCTGCGGCGTGGCAGCGGCGCGATAATCAGCAATACCCAAAGCCTCCGCCACCCTGCGAACGGCACCTTCCCGATCACCGGAAAGAATTTCGACATGCAAGCCTTGCTGCTGCAAACGCGCAATGGTTGGCTTGGCATCGGGCCGCAACACATCCTGAAAGGTGAAAATGACAGGTGCCGCATCGGCCCGCTTCAACACGATTTCGGGCAAATCACCCGAAGCCGCGCCATCCACCCCGCACCAGAGACGCGAGCCCAACCGCACAGTTTCACCGCGCACCCGTGCCTGTAAACCCTGACCCGGATGCTCGCTTACTTGCGCGATGCTTTCGGCCACAATGCCCCGTGAGGCGGCATGCGCGCTCAAGGCCCGCGCCAAGGGATGCCGACTCGTGGCTGCCAGCCCAGCAGCCAACGCCAAAACAGGCATGGCTACAGTCTTGGGTGAGGCCAGTGTCAGTTCATTCAGCGTCAGCGTGCCGGTCTTGTCGAAAATCACGGTGTCGATCTGGGCAAGCTTTTCCAATGCCGCCCCATCCTTCATCATCACGCCATTGCGAAAAAGAGCACCGCTGGCCACCACCTGCACCGCAGGCACCGCCAGAGCTAGCGCGCATGGGCAAGTAATGATGAGTACCGCCACCGCCACCATCAGCGAGGTGTGCCAATCGCCACCTGTATAGATGAGCCAACCCGTCATCGTAACCGCCGCCAACCCATGCACAAAGGGCGAGTAAATGCGGGCAAGCTTGTCTGCCAACTGCACAAAGCGCGATTTTGCCTGCTCGGCGCAAGCCATCAGGCGGATCACTTCGGAAAGAAAACTATCCTCCCCCGCCGCCGTCACTTCAATCATCAGGCTTCCGGTCAAATTCATCGTACCGGCATGAACACGCGATCCCACGCCGGTGGCCTCTGGCATTGTTTCCCCAGAGACAAGCGATCGGTCAATATCGCTCGCCCCCTCGATCACCACGCCATCAGCGGGTAATCTTTCACCCACACTCACCTGCACCTTCATGCCGGGTCGCAAGGCAGAGATTGCCACAAAGCGTCGCGTGCCATCCACCTCCACCACCATCGCACCCGTTGCCGCCAGCGTCATCAATTGCGTGACCGCCGAACGCGCTCGCGCTCGCATCAGCTGATCCAGCGTGCGACCTGCAAGAAGGAAGAACAACAGCGATACGGAAGCATCAAAATACGCGTGTTCACCATGGTTGATCGTCTCAAACAGGCTCATCAGCGAGGCTAGCACCACAGCCAACGAAATTGGCACATCCATGTTGAATTGCCCGCGCGACAATCCATGAATTGCCGAGCGAAAGAAGGGGCGGCCTGCATAGGCGACCGTGGGCAGCGCAATGAGGGCAGACAGCCAATGAAAGAAATCCCGCGTCACCGCCTCCGCACCCGACCACACTGAAACCGAAAGCAGCATGATATTCATGGCTGCGAAGCCGGAAACGCCAAGCGAGCGCAGAAGAAAGGACATTTCATCCTGATCCGCGCTCGTTCCCGCTTTCACCGGATCAAAAGGTTGCGCTTCAAGACCCAATCCGGCCAAGGCTGCCATCACATCGCCCGCATGGCCTTCGCCTTTGCGCCATATGACCACCACACGTCGGGCCGTCAAATTCACCCGCGCGCTGGTTACACCACAAAGCCCCGTGAGCGCCGCTTCAATTTCCGGCATGTGCTCTGGCCCCGTCAGGCCCGGCACCACCAGCTCAAGCCGCTGATAACCCGGTTGCGGTTCGCTCACCCAGGCCGACAAGTCCGCCGCCCGCATCTGGGCCACATCGGCAAGAAGTCCCGTGGCGCAGCACGTCATGTTAGCCCCTCACCTCAAACCGATGCACAAGCCGGAACGTCTCACCCGCCGCGGCCCGCGCCGTCACATCCGCATCCCACACACCTTGGCCCATTTGGGCAGGAGCTTGATAAATCCCCGGTGCTGATTCAGTCAGCATCAGCTGGCGGTCAAATTGTGAGGTCACCGGATGACCGATCTTCACCACCACTTTCAGCCCCATGAGAGCTGCGCCATCACGGCCCGTCATCGCCACGGCCAGCACCCCGTTTTCATGCGTCAACGTCTGCCGCCAGCCCAAGGCCAATTGACGCGCGGCCTCGGCTTGGTCTTCATCAAAATTCTGGCTTGCCACATAGGAATTAGGAACCACAAGCCCAGACCATGTGCGATGGGCCATCACCGCCATAGTCACGTTTACACAGATGGTGACACCAAAGAAGGCGACAAGAATGGCCAGCATGTGAAAACCGGTGAATTGGCGCGGGGCTTTGGTCATCATCAAGGATTCCTCTTATAGCCATGGAAAATGGCCCGGGCTTCGGCTGTTTCTGCCGTTTCGCCTTGCGTCACTTCACGAACGCGGAAATCAAATTCTTCTGGCTCGTGTTTTAACTCATCCGGCGGCACTTCAAGAAAGACTTTCACTTGGCGCAGCTTATCAGCCTCAACCGCAATCTCGAAACCATCCCCCTTGGGCTCATCAAGGTCAGGGCTAGACAAGCTCGCGCCATCCAATCCATGCAAGGAAAGCAGGAAACGACGGGGGCGTGCTTCCATATTCAGGATCTTGATTGTATATCCATCACGCGCGGAGCCATCCGCAAGGGTAACAAATAGCGGATTGCGGTCTGCCACCACATCAAGTCCCAACCGATCACGCATCAACAGCGAAGTGACCATCGCCACACCGATCAGTAACCAAAGAGTGCTGTAGATCACTGTACGCGCACGCAGCATCACATGCCAGTTGGGCTTGGACGGATGCCCCGCCACAGAGGCATTATAATTACGCAAAGTGGAATAGGAGATGAGCCCCTTCGGCGTGCCCACCTTCTCCATCACACCATCACAGGCATCAATGCAAAGCGCGCAAGTTATGCACTCAAGCTGATTGCCATCACGAATGTCGATGCCCATCGGGCACACCGCCACACAGGCATTGCAATCAACACAATCACCAACCGCCGCTTGCTCCACTCTTTTGCGATGGCCGGAACGCGATTCACCGCGCCAGGTGTTATAAGTGACGATGAGACTATCCTCATCAAGCATAGCGCCCTGAATGCGTGGCCAGGGACACATATAGGTGCACACCTGCTCGCGCATATAGCCCGCAAATACGAATGTCGTGGCGGTAAGAGTGGCTACCGTGAAATAGGCCGCAGGCGGGGCGGTGAAGTTCACGAAAGACTGCGCCAGCGTGGGCGCATCGGCGAAATAGAAGATCCACGCCCCACCCGTCGCCAGCGCAATCAGCAGCCAAACAGCATTCTTCACAAGCCGCTTGATGAGTTTCAAAATACCCCAATTGGCTTGGTCGAGCTTGATGCGAGCATTGCGGTCGCCCTCAATCCACTCCTCAACCTTCATGAACAAATCGGTCCACACCGTCTGCGGACAGGCATAACCACACCAAGCCCGTCCCACCACGGAGGTGACGAGAAACAAGCCAACACCCGCCATAATGAGCAGGCCCGCGATATAATAAAATTCCTGCGGCCAGATTTCGATGAAGAAGAAATAGAACCGTCGCCCCGCCAGATCCGCCAACACCGCCTGATCGGGCGCATGCGGCCCGCGGTCATAACGCAGCCACGGCAGCACATAATAGACCGCCAGCGCAACGCCAAGGATCATCCACTTCAGCCGCCGGAAAAAGCCATGCGCGGCCTTGGGGTGTATTTTCACCCTTGCGGCATACAGCGATCTTGCCTGCTTATTGTTGACGGCTTGCGCTGCCTCACGCTCAAAGCCGCCGGTGGAAAGGCCAGCCTTAAGCGTGTTGATCACCTGCGTCATGGCGTGGGTTCGCCTCCACCCAGCGAATGCACATAAACCGCCAATTGCTTCACGCTTGTCGCATCCAGCCGAGGGCTCCACGCCGGCATCACCCCCATCGTCGGATCGGTGATCTGTTGGGCAATCGCCACCCGGTCGGAACCATAAAGCCAAATCGCATCCGCCAGCGCAGGCGAACCCAAATCCCGGTTGCCCTCACCAGATGCGCCATGGCAGGCCGCACAATTTTCAGCAAATATCACTGAACCAGCTTGCGCGGCGGCTGCATCCGCCTCTTGCCCGCTGATTGCCAATACATGCTCGGTGACCTGCACAATCTGAACCGGTGTCAAAATGCCATCCACACCAAAACGCGGCATCTGGCTGTCGCGTGTATTGGGATTCTGGGCATAGCGAATACCATGCAGCAAGGTGGTCTGTATGGCTTCCAAACTGCCACCCCAAATCCAGTCATCATCATTCAGATTGGGATAGCCCGGCGCTCCGGCAGCGCCCGAACCATGGCACTGCACACAGTTCACCTTGAAAGCCGCAGCGCCACCGGCTTTGGCAAATTGCAACAGGTCGGCATCTTTGGTGATCTCGTCCAGGCTCGCCGCCTCAATGCGGCTCACCATGCTCGCCTGGGCGGCTTTGGCATTCGCCTGCTCCAGCGCGATCTGCGTGCGGCTGTTCCAGCCCAGCACGCCCGTTGTTGCCCCTGAGATCATGGGCCAAGCCGGATAGGCAATCGTATAGCCAAGCCCCCAAATCACGGTGGCATAGAAGGTCCACAGCCACCAGCGCGGCAGTGGCGTGTTCAATTCTTGGATGCCATCCCATTCATGGCCGGTTGTTTCAGTGCCGCTGATCTCGTCGCGTTGAATATCAGGCATGATCAGTCGTCCTTTTTCTCATCCTTGAAGGGTATCTGCGCGGCATCGGCATATTGCTTGCGCGATCCGGGTCGGAACACAAACAAGACGACAGCCACGAAGAATGCGGCCAGAAAAACCAACCCCCACGTATCGGCAAAATGCCGCATGAAATCATAGCTGCTCATGGCTCACCGCACATTCGCTTCGGCCTGGTAGGCGCTGAAATCAACAAGCGTTCCCAGCATCTGCAGATATGCGATCAGCGCATCCATTTCCGTCACGCGGCCGGGATGGCCGTCATAATCACGCGCCTGCGCTTTGGGATAGCGCGCCAGCATCGCTTCAGCACCATCAACCGAAGCCTGTGCCACAAGATCCGCCTGCGCGTTGGCAATCTGATCATCGCTGTAGGGAACGCCGACCCATTGATTGGCCTTTAGATGCTCGCCTGCATCCTTCATGTTGAGGTCGGTGGTTTCGAGAAAACCGTAAGCTGGCATGATTGATTCGGGCACCACACTGCGCGGGTTCGCCAAATGCGCTCGGTGCCATTCATCCGAATATTTTTCACCAACGCGCGCCAAATCAGGTCCAGTGCGCTTGGAGCCCCACTGAAAGGGATGGTCATACATGCTTTCAGCCGCCAAGCTATAATGGCCATAGCGTTCCGTCTCATCCCGGAAAGGCCTAATCATCTGGCTATGGCACACATAGCAGCCTTCACGGATATAGATGTTGCGGCCAGCCAATTCGAGCGGCGTATAAGGCCGCATGCCTTCCACCTTCTCAATGGTATTTTGCAGATAGAACAGCGGGGCTATCTCAACCAACCCGCCAATGGTGACAACCATAAAGCTCAGCACCATCAGTAATGTGGCGTTGGTCTCGATCTTCTTATGTGAAAACTGCATGGGATCGGTTCCTAGCGTTAGGCGATTGCTACAGCACCCATGGGCGCTTCCAAACGGGTCTCACCGCGCACCGTGCGGATGAGATTGTAAGCCATGATAAGAGCGCCACTGAGATACATGGCCCCACCCATGGCCCGCAGGATATAATAGGGATGCATGGCGGCCACCGTCTCAGCAAAGCTGTAGACAAGGAAGCCATTGGCATCATATTCGCGCCACATCAGCCCTTGCATAATGCCCGAGACCCACATGGTCGCCGCATAGACAACAATGCCAAGGGTCGCGAGCCAGAAGTGCCAATTCACAAGTCGCAGGCTGTAGAGTGATGGCTTGTTCCACAGCTTTGGCACGAGATAATAAAGAGCGCCGAAACTAACCATTCCCACCCAGCCCAAGGCACCCGAATGCACATGCCCAATGGTCCAATCGGTATAATGGCTTAAGGAATTGACCGATTTGATCGCCATGACCGGCCCTTCAAAGGTGCTCATGCCGTAAAAGGCAATCGAGATCACAAACATGCGTAAAATCGGGTCAGTCCGCAGCTTGTCCCAGGCACCCGATAGCGTCATGAGGCCATTGATCATGCCACCCCAACTTGGCATCCACAGCATGATGGAAAACACCATGCCCAATGTCTGCGCCCAATCGGGAAGGGCCGTATAGTGCAAGTGATGCGGGCCAGCCCAAATATATAGAAAAATAAGCGACCAGAAATGCACGATAGAGAGCCGGTAGGAGTAAACGGGCCTTCCCGCCTGCTTGGGCACAAAATAATACATCATGCCCAAAAACCCAGCGGTCAGGAAAAAGCCCACCGCATTATGCCCATACCACCACTGCGTCAGCGCATCCTGCACGCCCGAAAACAGCGAATAGCTTTTCGAACCCAGCAGCGAGACGGGCATCGAGAGATTGTTGAAGATATGCAGCATGGCAATCGTCACGATGAAGGCAAGGTAGAACCAGTTGGCCACATAGATATGCGGCTCTTTGCGCTTCAGAATGGTGCCAAAAAACACGAGGAAATAGGCGACCCAAACAATGGTCAGCCAAATGTCGATATACCATTCAGGCTCGGCATATTCGCGCCCTTCCGTTACCCCCATGAGGTAACCCGTGGCGGCCAGCACAATGAACAATTGATAGCCCCAGAACACAAACCAGGCGAGATTGCCCAAAGCCAACCGCGCGCGGCAAGTCCGCTGCACCACATAAAAGCTCGTGCACAAAAGCGCATTACCCCCAAAGGCAAACACGACAGCTGAAGTGTGCAAAGGCCGCAGCCGTCCGAAGCTCGTCCATGGCAAGCCGAAATTGAGATCGGGGAATGCAAGCTGCAGCGCAATCACAACCCCGACCAGAAGTCCCGCAATTGCCCAGAACATGGTGGCGATCGTGCCCGCGCGCACCACACCGTCCATATATTCATCCCGGTTCAGCCCGGCAGCGGCTTTGCCATCAAACGAAAAGGTCTTGGCTTTCCACGCCACCACGAGCATGGCCGCAGCAGAGAAGATCAGCGCATGAAAGGCATAGGCCGGATCATGCGCCAAAGCCGAAAGCGTGATGGCAAAAACAGCCAGCAGGCCAAAAAATCCGAGCTGTGCCAGTTGGGACGATATCCCCATATGCGCCTCTTTTGCGTTGGGATTGCATGGATGTTGAAATATTTGGCCGAAGTCGCAGAGCTGGGCCTTGACCTGAATCAAGGCGGGAAAAGCGCGTTCGCGACAAAATTGCAATCCATCGCAACCCTTCAACCGGAAATGCACTCATGACCAATCCCCACCCTTTGCGGGAATATCGTCTGAGCCGTCTTGAGCGCGATCCGTTGGATACGTTGGAGCAGGACCACGCGCGTCAGCTCAGCTTGTGTGATATTCTGGAGCAGATTGCCGACAGCCTTCCCGCCGATATGGATCACAGTCTCTGTCGGCAGGCCGCATCAGCCCTTCGTCATGATCTGCCATTGCATCATCAGGATGAAGAACAGGGGCTGTTTCCTCTTTTGCGCCGCCACGCGCCACAATCCGAAAGATTGGCCGCCATCATGGCCCAGCTTTCCAGCGAACATGCCACCGATCAAGGCTTTGCGGAGGAATTAAGCGAACAACTCGAAAGCCTCGCCCGCGGGCACAGCCCGTCCAATCCCGAAGCGCTCGGCTATATGCTGCGCGGCTTTTTCGAAAGCTATCGCCGCCACATCCACTGGGAAAATAAAATCCTCTTGCTGGTCGCGCGCCAAACACTCACCGAAGCCGACCTTGATGAGCTTTATCGCTGCATGGCCAAGCACCGCCAGATAAAAACCTAAAGATCGCTCACACGGGTCACCCGGAAGGTACGCATCTGGCCATCCGGCTCGCGGATCGACACATATTCGCCGGGCCGGAAATGATGGGATTGAAAGCGATAGCCCTCCTCATCGCCCACATCAATGTCGCCAGCCTGTTTGTAATGAAACGCCCAAGCACCACCACTGGCGCGCACCAAATGACCCGTCTCATGTTCCTCATCGCCCCAAAAGCGCAGCACACGGCAACGCTCGCGCTGAGCCATGAATTCTTCAAGGTTGATGCGAGCATCATCATCCAGCGGCGCCACGAGGTCATAGCCATGGCGCGGACTGCCTTGCGGAAATGCCTCATCGCGGGCAAGCTCAAGCCTTATATGTTTCAGCATCTATTTGTCTCCCGCCTCAATGCGACATCAGAACTGGAATTTTGGCATGCCGCAGCACATGCCGCGTGGCACCGCCAAACACGAATTCCCGCATGCGCGAATGCCCATAGGCACCCATCACCAACATATCCGCGCCAGCATCACCTGCCCGCTGCAACAAGGCCTCCCCGGCGTTGAGGCCTGCTGTCGCCAACGGTTCAGAAGTCACCTTCGCCCCATGCCGCGCCAGTACTGCGGCAATATCGGCACCCGCCAGCACGCCCGCTTGCTCGCGCTCGCGCTGCGGGTCTACCCACACCACACTTGCCTCATCAGCCCGCTTCAGAACTGGTAAGGCATCAAACAAAGCCCGCGCACTTTCGCGCGTGCCGTTCCAGCCAACCAAGACCTTGCCAAGTTTCTTGGGCAAATCCACACGTGGCAAAACCAGAACCGGCCTTCCAGCTTCCATCACCACGCGCTCATCAAAATCAAGCTCCACGCCTTCCTCGCCCTCACGGTCCACTTGCGTCACCACAATGAGATCGGCATAGCGGCCATGGTCGATCACCATGTCAGCGGCAAGCGGACTTGGCGAGTCGATGATCCGCAGTTCGGCACTTAAGCCCTCGCGCGCGATCATATTGTTGAACCGCTGCTTTACCTTTTCAGCCTGGTCCTTAAAAAAGGCGCGATGCCCCTCATAGACATCCGGCGTAATTTCCATGCCAATGGTCGGATAGATCTGCATGGCCGGGATGACGAACAGCCCGATAATATGTGCCCCATGCTCTTCCTGAAGGCCTGCCGTCAGAGCCAGCGCCTGTTCCAACCTTGTGGCATCATTGAGCGAGACAAGAATAGTCCGGTAAGCCATGCTGTCCTCCTTTTTTGGCTTCGAATGAGGCACCAAGCCCGATATTCATGCCTTGATCTCAATCAAGCAGCATCGCTGTCCTGTCCGGCAATCGCGGCAAGCCTTTCGGTATCCGGCACCTGCACCAAACGGTTGTTGACAATGCGGATGAGCCCGCGTGTCTTGAGCTTAGTGAGCTGGCGGCTCACCGTTTCAATGGTAAGGCCCAGATAATCAGCCATATCGGTCCGCGTCAGCGGCAGCTCAAATTGCGAAGGCTGCGGTGTTTGTGGCTCAGCGCAATTGATAAGCAGGCTGCGGCGCGCAAGCAGCATGAGGAAGCTCGAAACCTTCTCCTCGGCCGTCTTGCGCCCCAAAAGCAGCATCCAATCACGCGCAGCATCCAGCTCATCCAGGGTGCGCTCGAACAGGCGCGACTGCAAATCTGGAAACTCGTTGATCAGCTTTTCAAAAGCATCATGCGGAAAACAGCAGATTTCCACATCGGTTGCCGCTTCGGCAAAATAAGGATTGTTGGGCGAATAGGCCCGGCCCAGAAAATCAGGGGAAAACAACAAGCCGACAATCTGCTGGCGGCCGTCTGGCATGGTTTTCGTGAGCTTCACCGTGCCGGAAACCACATTGGCAAAAAACTCCGCCTTGTCCTGATCCGACATGATGGTCTGGCCGGCCACCAGCTTGCGGCGGCGGGCGATGGCGTTGAGACGGGTAATCTGCTGGGCATCCATCGCCCCGCAAACAGCTTGATTTCTCACCGCGCAATTTTCGCAACGCAGAAGCGGTTCGGGCAGTACGCCATGCATCATGTATTCTCCATGATCGCCGCGAAAACTTATTGTATCATTCTAAGCAAGGACAAGCCAAGCGCAACCGAGCCATAGCGCCTTGGTTGAAAATTTGAAGTGAAAGGTTGTGGATGTGTCTAATTTCTCTGATTTGATCGTGCCTGTCGGCAAAGCTCACCCGCGCTCTGGCGAGGCGTGCCGGGGTGGCAAGCTTTTTGAAAGCGAGGCGCAAGCCCGCGCCCTCACAGACGAAAACGCCAAAGCCATCGATACATGGCAGGACAAGCTTTATGCCGAAGGAAAACGCGCCTTGCTCGTCATCCTGCAAGGCATGGACACATCCGGCAAAGACGGCACCATTCGCGGCGTTTTCAACAAAACTGGCCCCTTGGGTGTAGGCGTCACCGCTTTTCGTCAGCCGAGCGTGGAAGAATTGGCGCATGATTTTTTGTGGCGCGCGCATATCGCCTGCCCCCGGCGCGGCATGATCGGCATCTTCAACCGCTCGCATTATGAGGATGTGCTGGTGGTGCGCGTGAAGGGCTTCGCAGCACCCGATGAGATCGAAAAACGCTATGCACAAATCAACGATTTCGAGCGAATTTTGCACGAAAATGGCACGAAAATCGTGAAATTCATGCTCAACATTTCCGCCAAAGAACAGGCGCAGCGGTTGCAAGAGCGTTTGGACGATCCCGAAAAACACTGGAAATTCAACATGGGCGATTTGGACGACCGCAAGCTCTGGTCGCAGTACATGCAAGCCTATGACATCATGCTTCAGCGAACCTCCACGCACGAAAATCCGTGGTACGTCATTCCGGCTGATCAAAAATGGGCCCGCAACGCAATCATTTCTTCTATTGTTCTCAAGGTGTTAGAAGAAATGAACCCGCAATATCCAAACCCTCAATTGGATCCAAACCTAAAAATCATCTAACCCGCCAACCCGCAAAATCGGCCCACCTGCGGCTTTTGCATCCTCAAAATCATGCGTAACGAGCAAAACCGCAAGCCCCGCTTGGCGCGCGCTATCGAACACGAAATTGCGAAACTGCGCGCGCAAGGCCGGATCGAGTTTGCTGAAGGGTTCATCAAGCAATAAGGCTTCGGGTTCAGACAATAAAACCCGCAAAAGCGAAACCCGCGCCCGCTGGCCGCCGGATAGGGTGGCCGGATCGCGCTGGCCGAATCCCGCCAACCCCGCATCCGCCAATGCCGCTTCGATGATGCGCGCCCGGTTGGGGCCGGGCTTTAATCCAAAGCCCAAATTTCCCGCAACCGACAAATGCGGAAACAGCAGATCATCCTGAAATAACAACCCCACCCGCCGCTTTTCCGGCGGCAGATCATCCAGCACCCGGCCATTGAGCTTCACATGGCCTGAAGCTTCAAAAGCAGGCGAAAGGGTGCCGGACACATAGCCGAGCAAAGCCGATTTGCCCGCCCCGCTCGGCCCCATCACCGTCACCACTTCCCCTGGCGAAACGACAAGCGACAGCGACAGCAATTCAACGCCGTTCAGACGCAGCGTTACATTTTCAAGCTCCATCATGCCCCCCGCATGCCCCGCCGATTGCGGAAAAGCAAGCCGGGCAAAATGAAGGCGAGCGCGAAGCCGAAAAACGGCACCGCGCCTTGCAACAGCGCATAAATTCCAATCACCCGCCGATCCCCGCCAGACGAAAGCGCCACCGCTTCCGTCGTGATCGTCAACACCCGCCCACCACCGGGCAACAGGCTGGGCAAATAAAGACCGGCTGACACGGCAAAACCAACCGCAAAGGCAGTGAGCAAGGGTGCGGCCATCATCGGCACCCGCACACGCCAGAACACCCTTACCCGCCCCGCCCCCAACAGGCGCGCAGCCTGTTCATAACGCCGATCAAACCCGCGCCACGGACCCGACAAGGACAGCCACACATAAGGCAGAACAAACAACAAATGCGCCAGCAACACCGCAGGCCAGATGCCACCGGTTCCAAATGGCAAGATAAGCCATTGCAGCCCCATCAAAATGGCGATCTGCGGCAAGATCAGCGGCGCATAAATGGCAAGCTCCATGAGGCGTGATTCCGGTCGCTCCAAACTGGCCGCCACCAGCCAAAGGCTCACACCAGCCACAGCAAAGCCGATCCACAAGCTGGTGAGTAACGGCCCTGCCGCCGATGACAAGGCCCGCGCCCAGTGGATCAAGGTAAACTCCGGTGGCAATAGCTCAGGAAATCGCCAACTTGCCGCGACAGACCACAACACAAGGCTCACAAAGGCGAGCGAAAGCACAAGGCCGAAAATGACACTCCCTGTTATGCCACCAAAGCGCAGCGGAAGCTCCAGCCTCGAACGATCCCCACTCACCGCAACCACACCGCCCACCCGGGCCGCAAGCCTTTCAAGCCCGCGCCAGAAGAAGATGAGGCCAACAACCAGACCCAGCTGCAAAACCGCCCCCGCACTGGCGAGCATACGCAGATCAAGCTCCGGCGCATTCATCCAGCGCAGGATCATCACAACCAGCAAAGGCGGGTCTTGCGGCCCCAATATCAAGGCCATTTCCGGCGGTGCCGCACTATAGGAAAGCACCGCCAGAAGCGGCAGCCGGATGCGGCCATAAAGCTGCGGCAAGATCACTTTTGCAAAAGCCGTCACCCGCCCATAGCCCAACATGCGCGCGGCATGAAGCTGCGGCTGGGGCCGCAATTGCGGCAAGGCGGCAAGGCTCACAAGAAACAGAAACGGCACTTCCTTCAAGATCAGCCCTGCCATCAGGCTCATGCCCCAAGCATCATGCACGATGAGCCAATCAGGTGGCCTGTCCAATCCGGCAAGACGGAAAACCAAGCCCGACGGTGCGATGACCAACGCAAGCCCCATAGCAACGGCTGCATGCGGCACGGCCAAAAGTGGCGACAACAAATGCCGCAACACGCCAAAGCCCTTGGTGTCATGGGCATAGGCCAGCACCACCATGGCAATGAGAAAGGATAAGGCGGTGGCAAAAAATCCGGTCGTCAGGCTCAACAGGCAAGCATCAAAAAGCCCAGGGATGGCCATAAGCTTTGCCCAATGATCGAACACCAGTTCTTCTTGGCCCAATGGCGGAAAATAACCAAAGGCGGCCAGCAGCGTACCCACAAGCCCCGCCACCGCCCCACCAAGCAGAAGGCCTGAGGCAAGCAGCGCGCTTGCGCGCACAAAAATGCCGTCAGCCCGCACGATAGCGTTGGTTCCATTCATCCACGATGGCCGTCATCCAGCTTGGATGTGGCTCGGCAAGCGATGGCCCAAGCGCAGCCGGAGACAGGGTTGCGGGGCCCAAATCAATCGCATCAAACCGCGCCCGGTCCACCGCCGAAAGCTTGTTCATCGAAAGCACCGTGAAGCTTCCCCACACGGCCGGATCTTGCTTGCGGGCTTGGCCCTCCGGCGAGAGCAAGAAATCGGCAAAAACCATCGCCCCTTGCCGATGCGCGGCATTGAAAGGAATAGCCACGAAATGGGCGTTACCAATCATGCCGCCATCAAACACGAAGCTACGCACGCTTTCGGGCAAATCCTTTTGCGCGATCGAGGCACTCACCTCCGCGGGATCAAAAGAGATGCCGATATCGGTCTCACCATCCGCCACAAGCTGACGCAATTCCGCGCCATTTTGCGGGAACGCCCG
>CAJBCQ010000252.1 GCA_903951595.1 uncultured Hyphomicrobiales bacterium
CAGGCAAGCGCGAGATGGAAGAAGGCACCGTCAACATCCGCCGTCTTGGCAGTCAGGATCAAACGTCCATGAGTTTGGTGGATGCGATTGCGATGCTGAAGGCAGAAGCAACCCCACCGGATTTAAGGTAGTAAGGGCAGCGAAATTGAAAAGGAAGTTCGGGTCAAGCCCGAGCATGACGAGAATTTTTATGCGTCGCCCTCGGGCTTGACCCGAGGGTCTTTTTCCCCATCGCTTTTCTTCACTCCGGCAACACCACACCCACGCTTTGCCCCGGCTCCACCGTGAATGCGGTGGATCGCACGCCTTGCTCTACGCGGTAGGTTCCCGGCTGCAAGATGAGTTCTGAAATCGCTTCTGTCACCGTTGCCACCGCGCGGCCCGTATAATCGCGCACGGTCCACGCGGTGTCAGCGGCTGGTGTTGTAAACTGCGCCACGCCAGCCTTGTGGCCGATTTCCACCGTGCTCAGCACACCCGCTTTCACTTCCACTTCCGTCTCGGCACTGGCATTGCCCGGCCCCAGCGTGCTTTCGATGCGGTAAAACCCCGCTGGCAGGCGCAGCAATTCGCCCGGAAGTGTTGCCCGCGTCAAAAGCCGCCCGCGGCTGTGGCCGCTGGCTGCATAAACCGCATGTGTCATGGCGCTGCCATAGGGCAGGGCCAGGGCGTCGATTTTGGAAAGAACGCGAAGCCCACCCACTTCCAGAATGAAGGTAACGGTCAACTGTTCGGCTTGCGGCAGCTCAATTTCCTGCACGATATGGGCAAAGCCATATTCAATCTCGACCACATAATGACCGGGCCTTGCGGGTGCGGCAAATGCCGCGCTCTCGCCCTTTGCCACCACGTCACCGCCAAAGCCAAGGCGTGAAAGCTTCCAACGGATCGGCAGGTTGATCAGCCCGCCGCCGCTCGTCAGCCGCGCTTGCAGCATCATGGCTTCATCGCCAGCCGGCACGGCCATAGCGGAAACCTCATGGGCGACACCTTTGGTCAGCTCCAGGCCGCTCAAATCAGGATGAATGGCAATCCGCGCGTCCACGGCAGCTGAAACAGGTGCGGCCAGCAGCAGGCACAGCCCAAAGGCAGCACCGCACAGCTTCGCCATGTTCAATCCCGTTTCCATCGGGATTTTGTGTCACAGGCAACCGGCTTGCCGCAAAATAATGCTTAAGAAAGGGTTAACACGGCAAACCCGTGCAATGGCCCGACCATTGCGCTATGCGATGCCCAACACCGAAATGGAGGCCGAATCATATGGGCAAGCGCACCGGAACCCCCGAACCTGGCCATGTTGAAGCGATCAACCTGCGCGAGGCGCTGGAAGAACGCTATTTGGCCTATGCGTTGTCCACCATCATGCATCGGGCCTTGCCGGATGCCCGCGATGGCCTGAAGCCCGTCCATCGCCGCCTGCTTTACGCCATGCAAATGCTGAAGCTGGACCCCAGCCAAGGCTTCAAGAAATGCGCCCGCGTGGTGGGCGATGTGATCGGTAAATATCACCCCCATGGCGATCAGGCTGTCTATGAGGCCATGGTGCGCTTGGCGCAGGATTTCGCCGTGCGTTATCCGCTCGTCGAAGGCCAAGGCAATTTCGGCAATATTGATGGCGATAACGCCGCCGCCTATCGCTACACCGAAGCCCGCCTTACGGAAGTGGCCATGGCGCTGCTCAACGGCATCGATGATGACACGGTCGATTTCCGCGAAACCTACAATGGCGAAGACCAAGAACCGGTGGTGCTGCCCGGCGCTTTCCCCAACCTGCTCGCCAATGGCTCCAACGGCATTGCGGTCGGCATGGCCACCTCCATCCCACCCCATAACGCCGCAGAGCTATGCGAAGCCGCCTTGCACCTCATCAAAACACCCGCCGCCACGGATGAAAAGCTGGTGCAATTCGTGCAAGGGCCAGATTTCCCGACAGGCGGAACCATCATTGATGACCGCGCCTCCATCCTCGAAGCCTACCGCACGGGCCGCGGCTCGTTCCGGGTGCGCGCCCGCTGGCACAAGGAAGAACTGCCGCGCGGCGGCTGGCAGGTGGTGGTCACCGAAATTCCCTATCAGGTGCAGAAGGGCCGTCTTGTTGAAAAGATCGCCGAGCTTCTAACCGAGCGCAAGCTGCCGCATCTGGGCGATGTGCGCGATGAATCCGCCGAAGATATCCGCCTCGTGCTGGAACCCAAAACCCGCACGATGGATGCAACCCTGTTCATGGAACAACTGTTCCGCGCCACCGAACTGGAAGCCCGCATTCCCCTCAACATGAATGTGCTTTCGATGGGCAAGGTGCCCAAGGTTCTGTCGCTGAAAGAAGCACTGAAGGAATGGCTCGATCACCGCAA
>CAJBCQ010000253.1 GCA_903951595.1 uncultured Hyphomicrobiales bacterium
TGCCGATTGCGGAAATCGAGGAGCTCTATTCCGGCTGCCGCTGGGCGGAAGGGCCTGTTTGGTTTGCCGATGGCGGCTATCTTTTGTGGAGCGACATTCCCGAAAACCGTATTTTGCGCTGGATGTCCGAAAGTGGCGTGAGCGTATTCCGGGCACCTTCTGATTATGCCAATGGGCACACGCGGGACGCACAAGGACGGCTTGTCTCCTGCGTTCACGGCAGCCGACAAGTGCAGCGCATGGAGGCGGATGGTCGGCTCACTTGCCTTGCCGCGCATCATGACGGAAAAAGGCTTAATTCCCCCAATGATGTGGTGGTGAAATCCGATGGCAGCGTGTGGTTTACCGATCCTGATTATGGCATTCTGTCGGATTATGAAGGCTATAAGTCAGAGCGCGAGCAGGCCGGGTGCTTTGTTTACCGCGTGGATCCGACAAGCGGTGAGGTGCGCGTTGTGGCGGATGACTTCGCCAAGCCCAATGGCCTTGCCTTTTCACCCGATGAGCGAACGCTATACATCGCAGATTCGGGTCTGTCGCATGACCCCCAAGGCCCGCATCACATTCGCGCCTTTGATGTGGGTGATGACGGGCGTTTGACGCGCGGGCGCGTATTTGCCGAAATCTCCCCCGGTGTGCCGGATGGCTTGCGGGTGGATGTGCAAGGCAATGTGTGGACGAGTTGCCAGAATGGGGTTCTGTGCATCGCACCGGATGGCACGCCCCTCGGCAAAATCCGCCTGCCGCAAATGGCCTCCAACCTCTGCTTCGGCGGCCCCCGCCGCAACCGGCTGTTCATCACCGCCACCAAATCGCTTTATGCGGTTTATGTGGGGGTGAGCGGGGCGCAGAGGCCTTAAGGCCTCAGCTGCAATCCTTGTCGCCGGTGAACCAATCCTTGTGGCTCACGTCTTCGAAAATGATCCAGATATCTTCGCGCTGAAGGCCGGTTGCTTCCATCACGGTTTTGGTGAAGCCCGTGGCGATCTTCTGCTTGGTTTCCTGTGAGTGGCCTTCAAGAATACGCACGGTGATCATCGGCATGGGGATTGTCCTCCTGTTATGGGGGGCTACTATTGCCGGAATCTGCGTGAAGGAAAAGGGGCGGTTTCCCGCCCCTTTGCATTCATCGATAAAGCGATATCGCTTTAGCTTTCGCGGCGCGGTTGGCGTTGGCCGCCGGAATTGGCACCGCTGCGCTGGCCGCCAGGCGCATTGCCGCCGCCAGAGCTGCGCGGGCGGAAGGAACGCTTGGGGCCATTGCCACGGCGATGGCCGTTTTCTTCACCGGCAGGTGCCGCCGGGCGGCGATTGCCGTTCTGGGGCTTTCTTTCCTGATGCACGCGATCAGAATGGGGTGCGCGGTCACGCATCGCATTGCCGGCGGCAATCTGGGCCGAGGAAAGCTCGATGGGAGCCGGTGACTGCATGATGGCCACCCGCTGGCGGGTAAGCTTTTCAATGTCGCGCAGATAGCTGCGTTCATCATCGGCACATAGCGAAATGGCGATGCCCTCGCGCCCGGCACGTGCGGTGCGGCCAATGCGGTGGACATAGGATTCCGCCACATTCGGCAGTTCGAAATTGATCACATGGCTCACCCCGTCCACGTCAATGCCGCGCGCGGCAATGTCGGTGGCCACGAGAACCTTGCAATGGCCAGCCCGGAAGGCCGCCAGTGCGCGTTCGCGCGCGTTCTGGGATTTGTTGCCGTGGATGGCGTTGCTTTCAATCCCGGCTTGGCCCAACTGGCGCACCACGCGATCGGCACCATGCTTGGTGCGGGTGAAAACGAGGGTGCGGGTGACAGCGGGGTCGGAAACCAAAGCCGCCAGAATACCCTGCTTGCGGGCTTGCGGGGCAAAGATCACATGCTGTGTAACGCGCTCTGCCGTGGTGGCAACCGGGGTTACGGCCACTTGCACGGGGTTCTTCAGATAGTCCTTAGCCAAGGCGGCGATGGCTTCGGGCATGGTGGCTGAAAAAAACAGGGTTTGGCGCTTGACGGGGATCATGTTCACGATCTTTTTCAGATCGCGCACAAAGCCAAGATCCAGCATCTGGTCGGCTTCATCGAGCACAAGGATCTCGATATTCCCAAGGGTGAGCGCGCGGCGCATGCACAGATCGAGCAGGCGGCCGGGGGTGGCTACCAGAATGTCGAGGCCTGCCTGCATCATGCGTTCTTGGCGTGGAATTGGCACGCCACCGAACACAACGCCCACTTTCATGTCCATAAAACGGGCATAGCCCTTGAAGCTGTCGGCGATTTGGGTGGCTAGTTCCCGCGTTGGGCTCAAGATCAGCGCGCGCACGCTTTTGGCCGCGCGCGGGGTGCTGTTGCCGTTGAGCCGGTGCAGGATGGGCAGGGCGAAAGCGGCAGTTTTGCCGGTGCCGGTTTGGGCGATGCCTAAAATGTCCTTGCCTTCCAGGGCATGCGGAATGGCCTGCGCCTGAATGGGGGTGGGGGTTACATAGCCTTCCGCGGCCAGCGCTTTTTCAAGGGCGGGCTTCAGGCCAAAATCAGAAAATTGAGTCAAAATCGATGTCCTTCGGACAAATACGTTCAGGCAATGCCAAGCCCCCGCATTTCAGGCGGGAATGGGCTGGAGCTGCCAAGATGGCAACCCCGCGTGAAGGAGGACTGCCGGTGATGCGGATCGGTTGAAGATGGGGGCTGGCCTTGGTTACTGGCCGATCACGCCGCCCTGCTCACATGCCGCGAAAACGGGCACGAAGAAACGCAATGGACGGGGCTTTAGCCTGAATGTTGCGCTGCGTCAAGGTTTTTGCCCAAAACGACCTGCCTGTCATGTAGCTGTCACCAAACTGGCGCACGAGGCTTTGGCATGATGACAGCTTCGCCGCAAACCTATCGTGCCATCTTCATCTCCGACATGCATCTGGGCACCAAACGCGCCCAAACGGAAATGCTTCTGGAATTCCTGCGCGCTACAGAATCATCCTCGCTCTATATTGTGGGCGATTTCATCGACAATTGGGCGCTCAGGAAGGTTTGGTACTGGGACCAGGCCCATAATGATATTTTCCAGAAAATCCTACGCAAGGCGCGCAAAGGCACGCGTGTTGTTTATGTGCCGGGCAATCATGATGAGCAGTTCCGTGATTTCAAGAATTTGCGCTTCGGGCGCGTGGCGGTGCTGGAAGAAACTGTCCATACAGGTGCGGATGGCAAGCGGTATCTCGTGCTGCATGGCGACAAGTTCGATGGCGTGATCCTGCATGCCAAATGGCTCGCGCATCTGGGCGATCAAGCCTATGAGGTGGCGCTTACCGTCAATGCCATTTTCAACCGCATCCGCCGCTTCTTCGGACTGCCCTATTGGTCGCTATCGGCGCATTTGAAGCGGCGGGTGAAGCGGGCGGTGGAGTTTGTTTCAAACTTCGAAACGGCAGTCGTTCGGGAAGCACGCTTGCGCCAATGCGATGGCGTGATTTGTGGGCATATTCACACGCCTGAAATGCGCGTGATCGATGGCATTTCCTACATGAATGACGGTGATTGGGTGGAAAGCTGCACGGCACTGGTGGAGCATCATGATGGGCGTTGGGAAATTCTCGATTTCGGCTCGTCCATCAAGGCTTTGAAGGTGAAACCTGTGGAAGCCCCGATCGAAACCATCGGCCTTGTGCATCCGGCATGAGGATCGTCATCATCTCAGACGCCTGGACCCCGCAGGTGAATGGGGTGGTGCGAACGCTGAAGCAGACCGAACGTGAATTGAAGGCGCAGGGTCATCAGCTGCGGTTCATCGTGCCGCAAGGACGGCGCGGATTTGCGCTGCCGTTCTATCCGGAAATCCGCCTGGCACTCGTCAGTGCGGGTGCCATTGGGCGCGAGATTGAGGCGTTTTTGCCGGATGCCGTTCACATTGCCACCGAAGGCCCGATGGGGCTTGCCGCGCGCCGCTGGTGCCTTGCCCATGATGTGCGCTTCACCACGGCCTTTCATACCCGCCATGCCGAATTCATCCACGCCATGCTGCCGCTTGCCGGCATTCAATCTGCCGTTTGGGCTTTTCTCAAATGGTTCCATGCCCCATCTCATGCGGTGATGGCACCAACGGCCAGCATGGTGGAAGTGCTGAACGCCCAAGGCTTTGATCGTGTCAAACTATGGTCGCGCGGGGTGGATCATGACTTGTTCAAGCCGCAGCGCAAAAATCCTTTGAAGCATTTGCCCCGACCTCGTCTCGTGCTGTCGGGCCGTGTGGCGGCGGAAAAGGGCATTGAGGAATTTCTGGCGCTGGATGTGCCGGGCAGCAAAATTGTCATTGGTGATGGGCCTTTGCGAAAGAAGCTACAGGCGAAATATCCGCAGGTGCATTTCACGGGCTTTCTGCACAATGGCGAATATGCCAGCCACATGGCGGCGGCGGATTGCTTTGTGTTCACCGGACGGCATGACACTTTTGGGCTTGTGACACTGGAAGCGCTGTCCTGCGGGGTTCCGGTTGCTGCCTATCCTGTTCCCGGCCCGCGCGACATTATTGAAGATGGCGTATCGGGGGCGCTGGATATGGATTTGGAAAAGGCCGTGAAAAGGGCCTTGAAGATCACCCCCAAGGCTGCGCGTGCGCGTGCGCTGCAATTCAGCTGGAAAAATGCGGCGCGGCAATTTGCCGATTATTTGGCCCCGGTTTTGCCTTCGCCTTGAACCTGCTCACCCCGCGCCCTCACCACCGTCACCGAACAAGGCGCTTTGGCCGCCACTTCGCCCGATACTGAGCCCAACAAATTGCGCAGGGTGGAATTGGCGCGGGCACCCATTACGATGTGATCGACTTCATTGGCGCGGGCATAATCCAAAATGGCCGCCGCCGGGTCAACGGCTTCGAGAACGTGGAAGGTGATTTCCTCGTCTTCCAGCCCCATGGGCTTGGCCCAGTGGCGCAGTTCGATGAGGCGTTGGAGATGCAGGTTTTGGCCTTCCTCATCCACGAGCTTGTCCATAGCGATGCGATTGAGCCGCATGACATGGATGCAAGCGACCCGCGCGCCGGGTAGGCTTTGCCTTATGCGGGCGATTTCGCCGCGCAAGGCCGTGCCGAGTGCTTCATTTTCTTCGGCCAAGCTGATGGCCGCGGCGATGATGGGGCTTTGCGCCATTTGCGCCTTTACCGTCATCTTGGCGCGCGGCAGAACGTCATCGGGGTTGAGGCGGCGTTTGAGCACCAAAGACCATGAATCCGGCTTCAGCTTTTCGGCACGCGGGGTGAGCTTTACCGCTTGCGGATTGGTGAGATCGAAAGCCAGTTGCGCGGCGGTGGGATAACGCCGTTCCGGCACGACTTCGAGGCAGCGCAGCACGATTTCCTGAAACCACAATGGAATATCGGCATTCAGCGCGCGCGGCGGCACGGGATCGCGCCAGATGCGGCGTTTCAGGCCTTTGAGCGTTTTGGGATCGCCGAAGGGGCGCACACCTGTCGCAAAGAAATACATCAGCACACCGAGTGCAAAAATATCACTGCGCGGTTCCACCCGCACGCCCATGATCTGTTCGGGTGCCATATAGGGCGCTGTGCCATAGGGCAGGCGGAATTCTTCCTGCAACAAATCTGGCAATTCCTCATGGCGCGATAGGCCGTAATCAATCAGTACGGCTTGGCCGGATGAACGGAACATGATGTTGGAAGGCTTGATATCCAGATGCACCACATTTTGCCGGTGCAGGCTTGCGATGGCGGTGGCGATTTTGACGCCAAGGCCTGCCACTTCGCTCACCGGCAGGGGCAAATCCTCAAGCCGGTGGTAGAGCGATTTGCCCGGAAGGCGTTCCATCACCAGATAAGGCTCGGCACTGAAATCGCCACTGCTGACAAATTTGGGTACATGCGGGCCGGAAAGGCGCGGCAGGATCATCTGCTCCATTTCAAAGCCGACAATGGCGGCCGGGTCTTCGCCTTCGGTCAGAATGGGGGATTTAAGTACCAGCGGGAAATCATAACCTGGCTTTCGTACCTGCCACAGGCTTGCCATGCCGCCACGATGCAGGTGCTCGACGATTTCAAAGCCGTCTATAATGTTGCCGGGCGTGATGCGGGAACCTGGCATTAGCGACCCTCGGCCAGACGCAGGGCGAGGCTTTCGGGCAGGCCCGCCGCTCTGATTTTCGCCATGGCACTGTCCACATCATAGGGCACGCGGACAAAGCGGATTTCGCTGGTTTGTGTGTCGAACAAGCAAAAAGCGGCGGAAGGATCGCCATCGCGCGGTTGGCCTACTGCCCCCAGACGCACGAGCCATTGGCGCGGTTTGACAAGTGGCACGGGCGAAGCGGTTTTGGGGTTGAAGCTGGCAAGCTTTCCTGTGGCTGTCACCCCAAACAGCGCCTGCCGGTGCAAATGGCCGCAAAAGGCGATGCGGGCGGTGGTGGCCGAAAGGGCGATGGCGGCATCTTCGGCGGATGACACATAAGGCCAACTGGCCGGATTTTTCGGGCTTGCATGCACATAAAGCCGGTCATCTTCCCGCTGGGTCAGCTCAAGGCTCGCCAGAAAATTCTTGTGCGCGGTTTTCAGCTCGCCGCGTGTCCAGTTGATGGCCTGGGTGGCGGTTGGATTCATGTGTGGTTCGGGCTTCAAAATCGCCGCGTCATGATTGCCCAGAACGCATATGCCACCCTTGGCGCATAATTCAGCCACGGTTTCCACCACCCAGACGGGATCAGCACCATAGCCCACAAGATCGCCAAGGAAAACAAGCCGTTCGGCACCTGACGCCGTGGCATGGGCAAGGCAAGCGGTGAGTGCTTCGCGATTGGCGTGAATGTCGGAAAACAGGGCTAAACGCATGAACCTACCTTACCCTGCGGAAACGACTTGGCGCAATTGCGCTTAGGGGGCAAAAAAGTCTTGTCTTTATCGGGCTTTGGCTGTTCTTTTCGAGAAAACGAGCCCCCGGCGAACAAGACTTCGCCGTCGTTTGCGCGTTCCACATGCCGCAAAGTTGCGTGACAAGTTAGGAGTGGGCGTATTATGCATTCACCATCGGTTTTTGAAGTGGCTTGCAAACCGGACTTTCGGAATAAAGCCCGAGACTTATCGCCCACGAGACTTATCGCCCAAGGGAGCAAACGCGATCATGCGATATGAGACCCCCGCCACCATCGAGGCCGCCGTCGGCCTCATCGCTGCCGAAACGGGCATTGCCCGGGTTCTGTCCGGTGGCACGGACCTTCTGGTGCAGTTGAAAGCCGGCATGATCGAGCCTGATCTGGTGGTTGACCTGAAACGCATCGCCGCCACGCGCGAAATCACCGCCGAAGCGGGCGGGTTCCGCATTGGTTCGGCGGTTTCAGCCGCATCCTTGCGCGAACACAAGGCGCTTCGCGCGGCATGGCCGGGCATTATTGAAGGGCTGAAACTCATCGGCTCAACACAAGTGCAAGGTCGGGCAACGCTGACCGGCAATCTGTGCAATGCCTCGCCCGCGGCTGACAGCGTGCCCTGTCTTGTGGCCGCTGGTGCCAGCGCGCGCATCGTCGGGCCTTCCGGCAAGCGTGATATTCCGGTGCAGGATGTGCCTGCGGGTCCGGGGCGCACGAATTTGGCCAAGGGTGAGCTGGTGGAATCGATCTTTATTCCCGCCGCCGCCGCTCATACCGGAAGCTGCTATTTACGCTTCACCCCGCGCACCGAAATGGACATTGCGGTGGTGAGTGCGGGCGTGAGTGTGACACTCGATGCCAGCGGCACCTGCACGGCGGCCTGCATTGTGCTGGGGGCTGTTGCGGCCCGTGTCACGATTGCTGAGGAAGCCGCCAAGGCCATCATCGGCACAAAGGTCGATGAGGCGGCGCTTGCCAAGATGCAAGCTGCGGCTTCGGCTGCTGCCACACCGATTGATGACAAGCGCGGCACCAAGGAATTCCGTATTGAAGTTGCTGGCGTTCTGGCGCGCCGCGCGGTTGAAAAGGCGCTTGAACGCGCAAGGGGTAAGTGAAGATGAGCAAAATCACGGTTTCCGCTACGGTCAATGGGGATGCAGCCGATTTCGTCTGCGACGCCACCGAAACGCTGCTGGATGTGCTGCGCGACCGGCTTGGGCTTACCGGTGCCAAGGAAGGCTGCGGCACGGGCGATTGTGGCGCTTGCAGCGTCATTCTGAATGACCGGCTTGTGTGTGCCTGCCTTGTGCTGGGGGCTGAAGCCCAGGGTGCCAAGATTGAAACGGTGGAAGGCTTGGCCAATGGCGAGACGCTACATCCTTTGCAGCGCAAGTTCATTGAACATGCCGCCTTGCAGTGTGGTGTTTGCACACCCGGTTTTCTGGTCGCGGCCAAATCGCTGATCGATCACAATCCCGACCCGACGGAGGAGCAGGTGCGTTACTGGCTTGCTGGAAATCTTTGCCGCTGCACCGGCTATGATAAAATCGTGCGCGCCGTGCTCGACGCTGCCGCTGAAATGAGGGAGGCCAACCATGCCGCTTGATGCAAAGCCCGGAATGGATTTCAAAGTCATCGGCACGCGCCCTGTGCGCCCGGATGGCATCGACAAGGTAACCGGCCGCGCGCGCTTTGGTGCGGATTTCAACATGCCGGGGCAATTGACGGGCCGTGTGCTTCGCAGCCCCCATGCCCATGCGCGCGTGAAGTCGATTGACGTTTCGCAAGCCCTGAAGCTTCAGGGTGTGAAGGCCGTTGTGACGCGCGATGATTTCAACGCGGACGCGGTCGATCCGGCTCTCATGGATGTGCTTGTCAATGTGATGGCGCGCGACAAGGTGCTGTATGAAGGCCATGCCGTTGCTGCTGTGGCGGCTGTGGATGCGCCCACTGCGCGTCAAGCCTTGAAGCTCATCAAAGTCGATTATGAAATCCTGCCGCATGTGACGGATGTGGAAGAGGCCATGAAGCCTTCTGCCCCGGTTTTGCATGCAGATATGTTCACCGATGGCGTGGAACCACGACCCACAAAGGCATCGAACATCGCTTCGCGCGTTGAATTTGGTCATGGCGATGTGGAGGCTGGGTTCCAGCAGGCTGATGTGATTGTGGAACGCGAGTTCCGCACGGAAGCGGCACATCAAGGCTATATTGAGCCGCATGCGGTTGTGGCCAGCATGGGTGCTGATGGCTATGCCGAAATGTGGTGCTGCACGCAGGGCCATTTCATGGTTCGCAATATCTCAGCGCATCTGAATGGCGTGGATGTTTCCAAGCTGCGCGTTACGGCGTCTGAAATCGGGGGTGGTTTTGGCGGCAAGACGACGGTGTTCCTCGAACCTGTCGCCTTGGCCCTATCGCGCAAGGCCAACCGGCCTGTGAAGCTTGTGATGACGCGCGATGAAGTGTTCCGCGCATCCGGGCCTACCTCGTCTTCCTATGTGAAGGTAAAGATTGGCGCCAAGAAGGACGGTACGATCACGGGTGCTTATGCAGAGCTTGCCTATCAGGGCGGTGCCTTCCGCGGTTCACCCGTCGATATGGGGGCCATGTGCACTTATGCTTGCTATGATCTGAAGAATGTTCAGGTCGTTGGCTATGACGTTGTTGTCAATCGGCCCAAGCAAGCCGCTTACCGGGCACCGGGTGCGCCGCAGGCGGCGTTTGGTGTGGAAAGCGTCATTGACGAATTGGCGCAGAAGCTGGGCATGGATCCGATTGATCTGCGCCTGAAGAACGCGGCACGCGATGGCACCAAGTCATCCTATGGTCCGACCTTTGGGCCGAATGGCCTTATCCAGACGCTGGAAGCGGCCAAGAACCATCCCAATTACAAGGTCAAGCTTGGCCCGCATCAGGGCCGTGGTGTGGCCGTTGGTTTCTGGTTCAATTTCGGCGGCCAGACGGCTGTTTCCATGAATGTGAATATTGACGGGTCGATCGCACTTGCGGTTGGAACCCCCGATATTGGCGGCTCGCGCGCTTCCATGGGGCTTATGGCAGCCGAAGAGCTGGGCATTGCTTACGACAAGGTCCGCACCATTGTGGCCGATACGGCTTCGCTTGGTTTCAATGATGTGACCGAAGGAAGCCGCGTTACCTTCTCCAGCGGGTTGGCGACGGTGCAAGCGGCGCGTGATGCCATCAAAAAGATGTGCGGTCGTGCCGCGCAAATGTGGGGCATTCCGGAAGACGCGGTGGAATGGAAGGATGGGCATGCGCATCCGGCGGGTGCCAATGCTGGGAATTTCCCGCCCATGTCTTTGGCTGACATCGCCAAGGATGCTGGCAATACGGGTGGCCCCATTGCCGGCCATTGCGAAGTGAATGCGGAAGGGGCAGGCATCAGCTTTGCCACGCATTTGGTGGACGTTGAGGTGGACCCGCAAACGGGCCGCACGCAGGTGCTGCGCTATACGGTCATTCAGGATGCGGGCAAGGCTATTCACCCGACCTATGTGGAAGGCCAGTATCAGGGTGGGGCCGCACAAGGCGTGGGCTGGGCACTGAACGAGGAATATATCTATGGTAAGGATGGGCGCTTGCAGAATGCAGGCTTCCTTGATTACCGCATTCCCGTTTGCTCAGACCTTCCCATGATTGATACGGTTATCATTGAAGTGCCGAACCCAGGCCATCCTTATGGCGTGCGCGGTGTGGGTGAGACGGGGATTGTTCCGCCGCTGGGTGCGGTTGGCAATGCGGTGTCTCATGCATGCGGGCATCGCATGACCGTGGTGCCGATGTCGCCGCCGCGCAGTTTGAAGGCCATCAAGGGCTGATTGAAATGGTTAAGGTCGGGCTTTGGGGCTCGCTTACAAGTTACACCGGCGGCGCAACCCATGTGGAAGTCGCCGCCGGAAATATCCGTGAGATGCTGCTGGCCTTGGGCCAGAATTATCCCGGCCTCAAGCCGCATCTGGATCGCGGGGTTGCCGTTTCCATCAACGGCCAGATTTACCGCGATGCGTGGTTCCAGAAAATTCCCGAAGGTGCTGAGGTTTTTCTTCTTCCAAAATTGGCGGGTGGCTGATGCGAAATTCTGTGCATTTGGGCAATTGGCGCGAGCCTGAACATTCCGGCTGGTCGTTCCATCATGTGCGCGAAATTGTGCCGAGTGCGGAGATTGCTGCGGCTGCCGTGCCTTGGCCATTGGCGCGCAAGCCACGCGATATCGGGTGGATCAGCTTCACGGCCCCTGATGGTAAATCGCGCAATATACGGGAATTTTTCCACGAGAGTTCCGGGGATGGCATGATCGTGCTGGCACGCGGCCGGATCGTTTCTGAGTGGTATTCAGGAACTTTCAACGCGCATGTGCCGCATCTGTTATTCTCGGTCAGCAAGTCTTTTACGGCACTTGTTTGTGCGGTGCTGGAAGCCCAAGGGCTTCTCGATCCTGAAAAGCCTGTCACGCATTATGTGCCGGAGGCTGTGGGTTCTGCTTATGAAACCGCGCGTGTGCGTCATGTGCTCGACATGACGGTGGGCATTGATTTTGAGGAAGTCTATCTGACGCCGGGCAGCCCGTTTGCGCGCTATCGTGAGGCGATGGGGTGGAACCCGCAATCGGATCCGGCCAAGCCGCTCGATTTGCATTCTTTCTTGATGACATTGCCGCCAGATGGCAAGCCGCATGGGGATGCTTTTCATTATGTCTCACCCAATTCCGATTTACTGGGGCTGATCGCGCAACGCGCTTGCGGCAAGTCGGTTGCTGAGATGATGGAGAGCCTGTTGTGGAAGCCCTTGGGGGCAGAACATGCCGCTTCCATTACGGTGGATCGCTTAGGGGCTGCGCGCACGGCTGGCGGCATTTCGGTGAGCTTGCGCGATTTGGCGCGTGTGGGTGAGATGATGCGTTGCCAAGGCTTTGCCAATGGCGCGCAAATCATTCCGGGTCGCTTTATTGATGAGCTTTATTCACATGGTGATCGTGGTGCCTGGCTCAAGGGTGATTTGCAAATGCTGGCACCGGAAGGCCATTACCGGAACCAATGGTATGTGTCAGGGCCTGAGGGTGCCATGATGGCTGTAGGGATTCACGGCCAGTGGCTTTATGTCGATCCGCGTTCTGGCGTCACCATCGCCAAGGTTTCATCCCAGCCGCTTCCTGTGGATGATCCGATGGATCAGGTGACGCTCTCTGCTTTTGCCGCGATTGTGGCCGCGCTTGCCTAAACGACATCCGCTAAAGCCTCGCCCAAGGCTTTTGCGCCCAAGTGTGTGAGGTCTTTGGCAATCTCGTCGATCCTGCTTTGCAGTTTCAGCAAATGCGGGCGCATGATGCCGAGGGTGCGGGGAGCTGCGATGAGTAGAACGCGCTCATAAAGATGGGCGTCTTGTGTGAGCACAGCGGCCACTTTGCGCGCGAAATTGTCTTCGGCTTGTTGATGCAGATCGACACGGGGGCCCGTGGCCGAGCGAGTGTGGCCTTTTGATTCAAAGGCGCGGCCGGGCTTGTCAGCGCCGATTTCGCGCGATGGTGGGTGGGGTTCATCCATGCGGGCTTGGGGTATTTCTGCCATCTCGCGGCCCTGCTTGACGAAAAAGCGGGCGCGGGCGCCATCGGCGGTGATGATCCAGATGCGGGGAGATTTCATGACTCATGCTCCTTCTTCCAAGTTAAAGGAGCATTAGGCAGATGAATTCAGGCAATATGCTGGCGGGAAGCGCGCCTTCCGGCAAGACCGAGCCAAATCAGCGTTATGCCTGTCGTCAAAAGGCCAAGCCCGGCAGCAAGTCCGACCAGCCAAGCGGCTGCGGTTGCGGATTTTGTCCAAATAAAGATGCCGCAAAGGACAGAGAGTAGGCCGGAGGCGGCAGACCATTTCCAACCCGTCAGCGGGCGCAGCCACAAGGCCAGTGCCATCTCAGCCAAGCCTGAAGCACCCAAGGCCAAGCTGAAGCTCAAGGTCAGGATCACGACGCCGGTGAGTGGGGCAAACAGCAGATAAAGCCCTGAAACCAACAAGATAGCGCCCATGCCGCAAGACGCGATGAACCAGCCCCAGGGTTTGATCGCAAAAGCGTGGATGGCCTGAAAAAGCCCGCTAACGCAGAGGCTTGCGCCGATCAGTGTGGTGAGGGTGAGACCAGAGGCAAGCGGGGAGAGAATGGCAAACAGGCCCGCAATGACGAGAACGACACCGGCAAACAGGAAGCTTGTCCATTTCAGGCGCAAGATATCGGGTAGCAGATCATCCTCGATGAGTTCGGTCATGTTTTCTCCTTCAGCACCACATGGTTGCCCCAAGGGTCGGTGCTGTTTGTGGCAAGCTTGCGGGCAAGCTTGGCATGGTGGGCAGCATCGGCCACCAGTTCAAAGCTGGCAAGACCCAGCGAAGGTTCCCGCCTTGGGGCATCCCGGCTCATCCATATATTGGCACCGATATGGTGGTGATAGCCGCCGGTCGCCAGAAAGCTTGCACCGGGATATTCGGTCATCACATCAAAGCCGAGTTCATCGCGATAGAAGCCTTCGGCAAGGCCCGTGTCACCGACTTTCAGATGGATATGGCCGATGCGGGTTTGGTCTGGTGCGCAAGTCCAGCTTGGGTCTTGGCCTTGGATTGTCGCCATGAGGCCTTTGAAATCGAGGGCTTCGGTTGCCATTTGGATGCCGCTTGCTGTGCGCGTCCATTCATCGGGTGCGCGGTCGCGGTAAATCTCGATGCCGTTGCCCTCTGGGTCATCCAAATAAAGTGCCTCGCTGACAAGATGATCCGAGGCCCCCGTGATGGGGATATTGTTGGCCATGGCGAAGGCCGTCCAGCGGGCGAGGTCTGCGCGGGTTGGCAATAGGAAGGCGGTGTGAAAAAGGCCGGCTTCAGCGCGTGTGGGTGCGCGGGCGGATTTGTCTTGGATGAGGCGCAACAGGCTGACGCCACCCGCTCCCAATTCGCGTTCGTGGCCAGAGGCGGAAATGAGCGAGAGGCCGAGCACCTTTTCATAGAAATCCGAAACCCCGGCGAGATCACGCACGGCAAGGCTTACGGTACCGATATGAACGGGGGCTTGGTGGGAAAGCACGGTCATGGCTGGTCTCCTCGGGTTTTGTCGCTGAGGAGAATAGCCCCGTTTAGCATTCGGTCACGATTTTCTTGGCGCGCGGGATGAGAGCGGGGCTCATGGAAAGCTCGCTGACGCCAAACGATAAAAGCAATGGAATCAAGGCTGGAGTGCCTGCCGCTTCGCCGCAAACGCCCACCCATTTCCCTTTTGCAATCGCTTCCTTGCACGCAAGCTCGATCATCCGCAGCACGGCTGGTTGATCGGCACGGTTGAGGCTGGCGAGCTTGGGGTGGCCTCGGTCAGCGGCCATGGTGTATTGGGTAAGATCATTGGTGCCGATGGAGAAAAAATCTGCTTCTGCCGCAATTTCGCCCGCGCACATGACGGCAGCGGGTGTTTCGATCATCACGCCGATTTCTGGTTTGCCGATGGATTTACCTTCGCGGAGGAGAGCTGTGGCGCATTCCCTCAATAACGCCTTGGCGGCGGTGAGTTCTTCCAGAACCGAGATCATGGGAAACATGATCTTCACATTGCCATGGGCAGCGGCGCGCAACAGGGCGCGAAGCTGGGGGTTGAAAAGCTCGGGCTTGTCGAGGCACATGCGAATGCCGCGCCAGCCCAGAAACGGATTGTCCTCTTGCGGCACATCAATGCCAGCAATGGGCTTGTCACCACCCACATCGAGCGTGCGGATGACAACGGGTTGGCCCCCAAAGGCTTCGGCGGCTTTGGAATAGACCGCATATTGCTCGTCTTCGGTGGGAAGGGTCTTGCGCTGCATGAACAGGAATTCGGTGCGGAAAAGCCCCACACCCATGGCACCATGACGAATGGCGGATTCCACTTCGGCCAAGCTTCCGATATTGGCAGCCACTTCAATGGCACGACCGCTTTTCATGCGCGGGTGAATATCGCGAAAAGCGATGAGCGCATTTTGCATTTCTTGCTCGCGCGTGATGCGATCGGCAAAAAGCGTTGTCGTGACTTCATCCGGGTCGGCCACCGCATAGCCTTCGGTGCCATTGACGGCGAGCATGCGCGCGGCCTTCAGCACATCTGCGCCATGTTCAACGCCTACCACGGCGGGAATGCCATGGGCGCGCGCCATGATGGCGATGTGGGACGTGGGCCCACCTTCGCAGATGACAAGGCCCAGCACATGGGCAAGGTCGAGCTTGGCAAAATCAAGCGCGGAAAGAGTGCCCGCGGCAATGACGCTGGGGGTTTTCATGCGCGAAAAATCAGCTGGCGGAATGCCGAGCAGGCTTTCGGCTAAGCGGCGGGCCAGTGCCGCCATATCCTCGGCCCGGGTCTGGAAATATTCGCTCTCCATCGCGGCAAAGCGCGAGGCCAAAGCGGCACCTGATTCCAGAACCGCCGTCACGGGATCGGCACGGTCGCGAATGCGCTGTTCAATATCGGCGATGATTTCCGGGTCAGCCAGCATATCGCGCAAGGCTTCGACAATGGCGCGGGTTTCTTCATCCGCTTGGGGGGCAGGTTCTAAACTGCCGGCAACATCGGCCAAGGCCAAGTGCAAGCGGGCAAGGGCTGCGGGCACATCGTCAACGGCAAGGCGGGGGCGGTTGGGATGGATGGTTTGCGCGAAATAGGTAAATACCGGGCCGATCGCCACGCCATCGCCACCGGCCACACCCTGAATGCGCGCGACATGGCTGCCCAGTGGCAGAAGATCCGAAGCGCTTTTGGGTTGCGTTTTCGCCGCAGCAGGCGGGCTTGGTGGGCTGCTCTGCCCATGTTCGTCGCTGACGAGTTTGATGAGGCTTTCTAAGGCTTGGGCTTCATCGCTGCCATTGGCGCGGATGGTGATGGTCTCGCCTTCCTTGACCCCCAGAAGCATGATCTTGACGGTGCTTTTGGCACTTGCCGTTTGGCCGTCTTTCACGATTTCGAGGGTAGATTCATAGGTCTTGGCAAGCTTGGCCAGTTCGGCGGCTGGGCGGGCGTGAAGCCCTTCTTGCATGCGTATAACTGCTTGACGCTCGATCACGGGTTCAAACCTCGGGTCTGGAGCAAAGATCAGCCACGGAATTCGATGGCCGCGCCGGGTGTCAGGGCCTTTGCCACTTCATCGGCATGGCGTGCCTCGACACAGATTTCGCCCGGCCGTTCAGCGTGTGTGGCAGCGTTGAAATTGATGACGACATGGCCCAGGTCAGCCACTTTTTTCCAAGCGGTGTCGCCCACCGCGGTAATCTTCAGATTCAGTTTTCCGATGCTGAGCATGTCGCCGGGCTTGGGGGCCGAACCGATTTTTTCATGGGGTTCATGCAGCACGGAAACTTCAGCCAGTTCAGGCGGCGCACCCAGTTTGAAAAGAATGAGCACACCACCCAAAAGCATGTCCGGAGCCTCCGCGCCAACTTCGCTGATCTTCGTGTGATAAAGCGTTGTCATGATGCAGGGATACTCCGGACTATTGTTGGTTCGATCAGAGCAGATAGCTGGCCGCGTAGGCGATCAGCACGGAAACCGGGCCCATGATCTGGCGGGAGATAAGTACCGCGGGAACACCGATCTGGATGGTTTCAGGCTTGGCTTCGCCCAGAGCCAGACCCACGGGCACGAAGTCGCAACCGACCTGCGTGTTGTAAGCAAACAGGGCAGGCAGGGCCATGGCGGGGGCAATGGCACCTGTGCCGATTGCTGGGCCGATGATGGCGGCACCGATCACCTGGGCAATAACGGCACCTGGGCCCAAGATGGGAGACAGGAACGGAATGCCGCAGATCGCTGAGAGGATCAACAGACCCACGATATTGCCGGCCAGCGGTTCCATCAGATGGGCAAGCCCGTTTCCGATGCCGGTGTAGTTGATGATACCGATCATCATGGTCACGAAAGCCATGAAGGGGATCACGTTGCGGATCACCTGATCCACCGACCGGCGGCCGGAATTGAACAGAATGTTCACAACCTTGCCCATCACACGTCCGATGGAAGTGATGATGTCGACGAGTGCGCCGGATCCGCTGCCGTCGGCGGCAGGTGCAGGCCGGGCTGCTTGCTTAGCCATGGGTTTCTCCTTGCTGTCGAAGCCGACGGTCACCGGCTCAGAGCCGTCCGCGAGCTTCATGTTTTGTGCCTTGACGCCGGAGACGTAGATGTCCTCGGTGATGAATTGGGCCAGTGGGCCGGATTGGCCGACGGGCGTCAGGTTGATGGTGGGAATACGCTTGCGCGGATAGACACCGCAGCGGGCTGTGCCGCCGCAATCAATCACAACCGCGCAGATTTCGCTTTCCACCGGGGGTGCTTTGAAACCGTCAATGACGGTGGCACCGGTGAGTTCTGCCAATCGCTTGGCCTCGGCCGGAATGCCGCCACCGGTAATGGCGACAATCTTGTCACGCTCGGGTGTGGGAAGAATGACCAGGGGACCACCCCAGCCGCCTCTGCCTTGCTCGACACGGACTGCCTTATATTTCTTTGCCATGCTGGGTTACCTCCGGCGCGACTTAGAGTTCAACGCCCTGGCGCTTGGCCAGGATTGCGGTAATCCGCTCGGTCACGATGCCCTTCAAGGTGATCACGAGCAGGCCTACAAAAAAGTAAGCAACGGCGAGATCAGTTACCGTGAAGGTAAGTGCAGGATTGCCAGCCGTTTGCAGGGTGGTGATGCCAGCAGCAACGCCGAGCCAGACGAACAATTCACCCGGGTTGGTGTGCGGGAACAGGCCCGTGGAGGGATGCACGAAGGAAACCGCGGCATCATAGAAAGCGGGTTTGTGCTTTTCTTCGAGGAACACACCAAATGTATAGGCCATCGGGTTGGTCAGAAAGAACACTGCCAGAAGGGGCAGGAGCGAGTAACGAGTTAGGGCATACTTACCGGCCCAGCGGGCGGCGTTGTGTACGCGGTCTTCACCGATGAGCGATGTGACGGCGTAGAAGGCGGTGAGCAGCACCACGAGCGTGGGAATGATGCCGGTAACGAAGCCAACAAAGGTTTTGCCGCCCTCGTTGAACATGCCGATGAAGTGCTCGGCTACCCAAGTTATCCCTGTTAGTTGATCCATGTTGCCTTTTCTCCTTGGCGTTTCCTAGCAACTGCTACTTTTTTGTCCGGCTGGCCGTTTTGGCAGCCGTCCCTTTTTCAGCCCCGTTAGCAGCTTTGCTGCTCCGGTCTGACTGAAGCTGTCTGATCTGCCCGATGGCCTTGCCGAAAGCTTCTGCGCGCGCCTTTTCGGTGGCAGCAAAGAAACTTGGCTTTTCCATTTCATCAAGCGTCAGTCCCACAAAAGCGGGAAGTTCTTGGAAGCGGGCAAAAACGGAGCGGCCTTCCATGGCTAAGGCTTTTCTGACCAATCCATCTGCCGATGAGATGAGAATGACGATCAGGCCTTTGCCCAGAGTGCTTTTCGCATTGCCGGTGCCGAGGTAGCCATCGCTGAAAGATGCCGTGATTCCGGTCATCACCTGACGGTAATGACTCATTTGAACCCAGGTGCCGAATATCTGCAGCACCCAGACCAAACCGATTGCAATCAGCGCGTAATGCCACCAAGTCATCTTGCTCGGACCCTCCCTAGCCCTAGTAGCGTGGCCCTTCTGGTGACCGATTCACCTGCGTCAGGCCGCCACAGTCATATTCAGACATTTGTCATAGGAGAGGTCAATATGTATTCGATTCCGCCTTGAATTCGCTAACCATTATTAACCCTGCTCAGGGGCTGGAGGTGGTGGGAGGGCCGAATTCCACGTGTTGGAGGTAGTAATAATACCGCAATGCAGCATTTTTTTGCATCGCAGCATGAACTAAAGGCAAAAAACTTGCCCAAGAGTCAACCGTGACGCCTCGATGAATTTCCTAAACATTTGCGTTGACAAGGCGACAAAAGTTTTATGAAGTGAGGCTCTAGATCCAAAAAGGAGTGACGCTCGTGAGCCTATCCGAAGATCTTGCCCGGCGCGCGGATGCCGGCAACCCGGTGAAGATCGGCCTGATTGGGGCTGGTGAAATGGGCACGGATATTGTCACGCAGGTTACCCTTATGCGCGGGCTGGAGATTGGCGTTCTGGCTGAAATCCGCATCGAGCATGCTTGGGAAGCCCTCGACATTGCTGGAATCGGGCGTGACAAGGCGGCCTTTTGCGAAACACTTGCCGAGGCTGAAGCCGCCATGGCGCAGGGGCTCATCGCGGTAACATCCAAGGGCGATATCGCCTGCACCGCCAAGGGTGTGCATGTCATTATCGATGCAACAGGCAATCCCGGTGTGGGGGCTGAACTTGCCATTCAGGCGATGGATCACGGCAAGCATGTGGTGATGATGAATGTGGAAGCTGACATCACCATCGGTGCTTATCTTGCACGCCATGCGAAACAAAAGGGTGTCGTTTATTCGCTCGCGGCGGGTGATGAGCCTGCCTGCACGATGGAGCTTGTGAATTTTGCGCGTGCGCTGGGCTATCCCATCATCTGCGCGGGCAAGGGCAAGAACAATCCGCTGAAATTTGATGCCACCCCAGAGGAATATGCCGAGGAAGCCAAGCGCCGCAACATGAATGCGCGCATGCTGGTGGAATTTGTCGATGGCTCGAAAACCATGATCGAAATGGTGGCGGTGGCGAATGCCACGGGCCTCATTCCTGATCAACCGGGCATGCATGGGCCCAAAGCCGGCATCAAGGAATTGGATCAGGTGTTGATCCCCAAGGCCGATGGCGGGGTGCTATCGGGCGCGGGCCGGGTTGATTATTCGGTTGGTCCCGGTGTTGCGCCGGGCGTGTTCGTTATTGTGAAAGCACCGCATCCGCGCGTGGATGAGCGGTTGCGTGATTTGAAAGTGGGTAAAGGCCCCTATTACACGCTGCATCGGCCCTATCATCTCACCAGTCTTGAAACCCCCATGACGGCAGCCAAATTGGCGCTCTACCAGCAAGCTGACATGACGCCGCTTGCCGTTCCTGTGGCGGAAGTTGCCACGATCGCGAAGTTTGATCTGGCAGCGGGTGTGAAGCTTGGCAAGATCGGGGACGCGCATTATCGCGGCTGGGCTGTCACCATGGATGTTTCACGAGACAAAAATTTGCTTCCCATTGGCCTTGCCGAGCGGGCGGTAACAACCAAGCCCATCCAAGCGGGCGAATATCTTACCTATGACAATTGCGCGCCCGATGAGAGCATGGCGATCGTGAAACTGCGACGCCTGCAAGATCAGCTTTTGGGAAAATAAGAGGACATGATGGCAAAGGCTTCTCTCGCCGCGATCCCCAACCAACGCCCCGAATTGGCGCAGCTTTCGGATGACCAGTTGAAAGATGCGTTCTACCGCATGAGCCTGATCCGCCGTTTCGAGGAAGAGGCTGAGCAATGCTATATGAAGGGCCTTATCCACGGTACCATGCATCTGTCTATCGGGCAGGAAGCCAGTGCCGTTGGCACCTGCATGGCGCTGACACCATCTGATTACATCACCTCCACCCATCGCGGGCATGGGCATTGCATCGGCAAGGGGGCAGACCCCAAATTCATGCTGGCTGAATTCTTCGGCAAGCGCACGGGCTATTGCCGTGGGCGTGGCGGCTCCATGCATATTGCTGATATTGAAGCAGGCAATCTGGGTGCCAATGGCATTGTGGGCGGCGGGCTTCCCATTGCAGCAGGTGCCGCACTTTCCATCAAGATGCGCAAAGCCGATGAAGTGGTGATCTGCTTTTTTGGCGATGGTGCTTCCAATGAAGGGGCTTTCCATGAAGCCCTCAACATGGCTTCGATCTGGAAGCTTCCGGTGGTGTTCGTGTGCGAAAATAATCAATATGGCATGTCGATGGCCTTCTCGCGCGCCTCCAGTGTGGCGAATGTGGCCGACCGGGCGGTTGCCTATTCCATGCCGGGTGTCATCGTAGACGGCAATGATCTGCCGGGCGTGCATAGCGTGATGGCGCAGGCGGTGGCGCGCGCGCGGGCTGGCGAAGGGCCGTCGCTTGTGGAATGCAAAACCTACCGCACGCGCGGGCATTCGCGTTCTGACCGCAATCTCTATCGTACCAAGGAAGAGATTGAGGAATGGAAGGCCCGCTGCCCCATTGAGCGGTTGAAAGCAGAGTTAACCGCCACGGGTCGCATCGGTGCGGATGTGCTGGATGCCATCACGGCGCGTGTGAATGATGAAATCGCTGCCGCTGTTGTCTTTGCCCAGGAAAGCGAAGCACCCGATCCCTCTCAGCTTGCGGAAGATGTTTATGCTTGATGTAGCTCCCCAGACGGAAGTGCGCGAACTCACCTATGCCGAGGCCATCCGTGAAGCGATGGCTCAGGCGATGGAGGCCGATCCGCGTGTGTTCACCTTTGGCGAAGACATTGGCACCTATGGCGGGGCCTTTGGCGTGACGGGTGATTTGATCCACCGCTTTGGTGCCGAGCGTGTGATCGACACGCCGATTTCCGAGCTTGGCATGGCGGGTGTGGCGGTGGGGGCGGCGCTGACCGGCATGCGGCCTGTTCTGGAATTCCAGTTCTCCGACTTTTCGCTGCTGGCCTCCGAGCAGATCATCAACCAAGCCGCCAAGATCCGTTTCATGTTTGGCGGCAAGGCGAGTGTGCCGCTTGTCATCCGCATGCCGGGTGGATCGGGCACGGGTGCAGCGGCCCAGCATAGCCAGAGCCTGGAAGCCATTTTCGCGCATATTCCGGGGCTCATCGTGTTGCAGCCTTCAACACCGCATGATGCCAAGGGGCTTTTGCTGTCGGCGTTGGATAATCCCAACCCCGTGCTGATTTTCGAGCATAAGCTGCTCTACAAGGTCAAAGGCCCCGTGCCAGCGCAAGCCTATCGCGTGCCGATTGGGCAAGCGGCCATAAGGCGTGAAGGTGGTGATGTGAGCATTATCACGACAGGCATCATGGCCGTTCGCGCCACCGCTGCGGCAGAGCGGTTGGCAGCTGAGGGGATTGATGCAGAGGTGATTGATCTTCGCACCATCCGGCCCATGGATGTGCCAGCCATTGTGAAATCGGTGAAGAAGACAAGCCGTGCCCTCATTGTCTATGAGAGTGTCAAGACGCTGGGTGTGGGGGCTGAAATTTCTGCCGCCATCGCTGAAAGCGAGGCCTTTGATTATCTTGATGCGCCCATTGCGCGGCTGGGCGGCAAGGAAGTGCCGCTACCCTATAATCCGGTTCTCGAAAAAGCCTCCGTGCCGCAGGAAGATGACATCTTCAATGCCGCACGCGCGCTTGTGCGCGAGGGTCACATCTGATGGCCACGCAAGTCATTCTGCCCAAGGTGGACATGGCGATGGAGGAAGGCACCATCCACGCTTGGAAAGTGGCCGAAGGTGCCAGCGTGAAAGCGGGCGATCTGTTGTTCGAGATCGAAACCGACAAAGCCAATATGGAAATCGAAGCCCCAGCTGCCGGTGTGCTGGGCAAGATCCTCGTCAAGGAAGGTGTTGTGACACCTGTGGGGGCTGTCGTTGCCTATATTCTGGCACCGGGCGAAAAAATGCCGGAAGCCGCAGCACCCATCGCCAAGCCAGTCGAGATCCTCGCCGCCGCCAGCCCCGCGCCTATGGCCACGCCTATCGCCACAAGCGAGCAAAACACCAAGCTGCGTGCCACCCCGCTTGCCCGATCGCTCGCGCGCCAATCGGGTGTCGATCTTGCTAGCATCCATGGCTCTGGCCCGCGCGGTCGTATCGTGGCGCAGGATGTCCGCAAGAGCCAAGCGGTGCCTGCCGCCCCGGTTGCCGTTCCCACCAGTGCTTATGAAACCATCCCGCATGATAATATGCGCCGCACCATCGCGCGCCGCTTGGTCGAGGCCAAGCAAACCGTGCCGCATTTCTACTTGACGGCAGATTGCGATATTGGCGCACTTCTCGCTTTGCGTGAGCAGATCAATCAGGGTGCCAAAGACTTCAAGCTCTCGGTCAATGATTTCGTGGTCAAGGCCTTGGGGCTTGCCCTTCGTGATGTGCCGGATGCCAATGTGAGTTGGACGCAAGACGCCATGCTGCGCCATGCCACGGTGGATGTGGCGGTAGCGGTGGCCATGCCGGGTGGGCTCATGACACCTGTCTTGCGTGATGTTCCGGCTCGTGGAATGGCCGATTTATCCAACGCAATCAGAGATTTGGCTGCCCGCGCACGGGCTCGGAAATTGAAGCCTGAAGAATATCAAGGTGGCAGTTCGGCTGTTTCCAATCTCGGCATGTATGGGGTCCGCGAATTTGCCGCCATCATCAATCCGCCGCATGCCACCATTTTGGCGGTGGGGGCGGGTGAGGAGCGCGCGGTCAGTCGCAATGGTCAAATCCTGTCCGCGCAGATGATGAGTGTGACCTTGTCGGCTGATCATCGAGCGGTGGATGGTGCGCTGGCGGCGGAGCTTCTGCGGGCTTTTCGTAATTATATTGAGCGTCCGCTCACCATGCTGGTGTAAGCTTTCGTCCGGGGAAGACAGACAAGGGTCCAACGCCATGCCGATCCGCAGCCAAGACCTCCTGCTCAGCCATGATCACCTGCGCCATCAGGCGCAGACCTGTGACTGGTTTTTGTTCTCGTTCCACAAGATCGCCGAGCAGATTTCGCTTGAGCATGGCGCGGCCATTGAACTGAATGAAGATGTGCTGAAAGCCGATTTTCTACGCTGGCATGGTTTCTTCACCGGCAATAAGGAAGCCCTTCGCACCAACCGCCGTGCCTTCATCCTTTATGCCGCAGGCCTCATGGCGCGTGAGCTTTTGCGCTTCGCACCGGCACTCAAAGTTCAGGTGATAGGCGGTGCCAGTGATGCCCTTACATTGTGGCCGGAAGGCTATTGCGTGTTCCGCTATTGTGCGGAAGTAGCCGCTGCCATCCTCGAAGAAGAATTTGGTGAGCGCGTTTCCTTCAAGGCCCATGAACAGGCGCTGGCGCTGTGGGCATCGTTGAAGGAAAATGTGACGGAAGATCCTCGCTATGCCGTGCCTTTCCTGCAGCAGCTTATGGGTGAACAGCCAGATTGGCGACGGCTGGATCTGCCGCCGCAAGCCCGGCTTGCCACATTGGCGCGCGCGCCTTCCCGCTTCCTGCACTGAGCTGGGAAGCCGAAGCCATGAA
>CAJBCQ010000254.1 GCA_903951595.1 uncultured Hyphomicrobiales bacterium
CGGCATTGATGACGACGACATGGTCGCCGCAATCCATGTGAGGCGTGAAGGTCGGCTTGTGCTTGCCGCGCAGGCGGTTGGCGATGATGGCCGCCACACGGCCAACAACGAGCCCTTCAGCGTCGATCAGCACCCAGTCCTTCACGATGTCCTTGGCTTTCGCCGAATAGGTTGTCATCCGATTGTCTCTGGTGTTACGGGGTCAAAGATCTGGGGCGCCCGGACAAAGCCCCGGCACCCCGCTCAATGCCGGGTTGATTATGCCGGTGCCGCCACACTGTCAAGGAAAACCCCATGATCTCGGGCGGATTTCTTATGCGGTAACATATTACCACAAATGTTCATCCTGTCACGAAATCGTCCTGTTAGCGCAAAGTGAGAATGTCCCCTTTCTGCGAAGTGAGAATGTCCCCTTGATGGTCATGAACCGGGAGGGGTTTAGGGATGGAGTCTGGTCTGTTGATGATGAGCGCTGGCGAGCGTGAACGGGTGGCAGTCGTTCGGGAGATGGCAGATCGGCGGTTGTCTCGGAAGGCAGGCGCTGAGCGGCTTGGGATCAGTGTCCGGCAGGCGAAGCGGGTTCTGCGGAACTGGCGGGATGCGGGTGATGCGGGGCTGGTTTCACGGCAGCGCGGCCGGGTGAGCCCCCGTCGGCTGAAGGACGAGGCACTTGTCCGGATTCTTGGCCTTCTGGAAGGCGCTTACCGTGGTTTTGGGCCTACCCTTGCGGCGGAGAAACTGGGGGAACGCGACGCGATCAAAGTTTCGCGCGAGACCATCCGGCGTTTGCAGATTGAACACGGGCTATGGCGGCCCCGACAGCGGCGGGGTGGAAAGGCACACCCCTTGCGAGAGCGGCGCGCACGGTTTGGCGAGTTGATCCAGATCGACGGCAGCCCGCATGACTGGTTTGAGGGGCGTGGCCCGCGTTGCAGCTTGATCGTCTTCATCGACGATGCGACGGGCCGCTTGACGGATTTGCGCTTTGCACCGACCGAGACCACGCGTGTTTATCTTGAGGCGCTGAGGGCGCATGTTCTGGCCCATGGACGGCCCTTTGCGCTGTACAGTGACCGGCACGGGATATTCCGGGTCAACGCCAAGGACGCAGCAGGCGGCGATGGCAGGACCGAATTTGGCCGGGTGGCCGAGCGCCTCGGAATTGAACTGATCTGCGCCACGACCCCGCAGGCCAAGGGCCGGGTTGAGCGGGCCAACCAGACCCTTCAGGATCGCCTGGTCAAGGAAATGCGCCTTGAGGGCATATCCAGCATGGAGGAAGCGCAGGCCTTTGCACCACGCTTCATGGACATGTGGAATGCCCGGTTCGCAGTCCAACCCCGTGACGCCGCACCTGCCCACCGGCCATGGGCGCAAGACGTCAACGCACTCGATGATGTCCTGGCGAGGCGCGAGGACAGAGTGCTCTCCAAGACCCTCACCTTCAGATGCGGTGGTACCCTCTACTGCGTCAAGACCACAGGCCCCGGTACGGCGCTCCGCGGTGCGCGCGTCAGCCTGCTGCATTACCTCGATGGCACCATGCAGGTCCGCTACAAGGACCGCACTCTGGCCTTCACCGCGTTCCATGCGACGCCCACACCCGTCAAAATTGAGGACGAGAAGACCCTCAACGCCCGTGTCGATGCCATCATCGCGCAGATTGCCGTGTCGCACCCAAAAACCCGACCACCTGTCCCCCGTGGCTGTGGATAAGGGCGGCCTTCGCTACAGCGCTCGTGCCAGCGCGCTCAGCCCGCCCTTACCCACAGCCACTCCGCCAGAGCCCAAAAGGGGACATTCTCACTTTGCACAAACAGGGGACATTCTCACTTTGCGTTGACACAGTGAAAAAATTGCTTCTGACAATCTGAAAAGAGGTTTAATCCTCTATTTGAAACGTAGGAGAGGAAATCCCATGCCGCGCACCATCCGTCAGCTCGTCGACCGGTTCTATGCCATCGAGAATGGCGCGGAAGGCGATTTCTCGGAGATCTTCCGGGACGATTTTGTTATGGGGATCATGAAGGGCTTCCCCCACGGCGGAG
>CAJBCQ010000255.1 GCA_903951595.1 uncultured Hyphomicrobiales bacterium
ATTAGCAAGCGCATGTCACATAAATCGATATCCCTTATTGCTCTAGCAACCAGTTATTCTTGCATTGTCAAGAATTCAGCTGGCAGGAGCTTCGTGGCTATATATTCAGCCCAATGCCTTTTGTACGCAAAACCTTGAACCGTTATGTGTCGGGTGAACTGGATTGCCTGCGCGCCCATATTTCCAATCAGCCCAGCCCGTGGCGGAATCAACTTCGCCAGGGTGCTGATGCCGTAGGTGATAGATTATTGTTCCTGAACCGGGCCGAGCTTGCCAAAGCGCCGAAGCAATTCCGCGGTGGCAGCATCTCCCAGTACGTCGCGTTCCAAGCGGCTGGCATCTCCAAAGGTCAATTCACTTATGCGGCGGTCGATCAGGAAGGTACGCAATACCGCCATGGCGCCTTCGGCGTCATAGATGCTTTCCACATAGACAATGCGCTTGGTTGTTGCCAGATGTTCGTTGAAGGCGAATGCAAAATATTGCGATGGGAGAAAATCGTCGCGCGGCATCTTTGGCCCCGTGAGAACGGCTATTGCATTTGCGAATTCCGCCTCCGAAAGCTGCTTACTGAGTTCCTTTACGGCCTTGTCCAACATGTCGATTTGGGCAATGGCTGCATCATTCACGTTTGCGAGAACTGCAGGCGTTATCGCGCGCATATGGGCAGTAAGTGCCTCTACGCTCGAGGTACGCCGAGACAGCACATCGTCAAGGAATGCGATGTTCTGGTCTATGAAAGCAGTCTGGCGCTTGCGCTGCACATCATTGAGCAGAGAACCAGCAAGAGCGCTCTTGGCATCCAGTCTGGCCCTTCGCAACGCCGACAAGCGATCGATCCACGGTTGAGCGCCCTGATGTTTGATGAGCCCGGTAACTGCGTCATAAACGCCCAGTTGAAGATGGGAGATATCTTTGAGTTCGCGATAAATTGCAGGCACAATGGGACGTGTACCAAGTTCGCCTCCGCGGATGAGGGTCAACTTGTCTGTAACCAGAAAAATGGCCTAGTCAGGAAGAATTACCTCATTCCTGATTGCGCTGTAAGCCTCTCGCGAGACGGTGTTCAGCTCCATAAAGGCATCTTGCGCAGCAGGTGCATCAGATGCAGCGGCAGGTTGAAAGGACCACAGCAGTGCTGCGGTCAGAATGATTATGCGCCTCATGTTGTCTCCAAAATCTGTTTACTGGTGTTGATCTTAGACGACAATCACCGGATGATCGGCCTGTTGCTTCGCAGTTTGCGCAATTTTGGGCTTGATGCAACGTCGGCCCTAAGCAGACGGTGTCGACAGTCTGTTATGAGCACAATCGTTTATAATTCAACTTGGTACAAAATCTTGCTCCTGTCCGTTTGGGGCAAAGTCAGCCAATTTGGAATGCAGGTGCTGCCATCGGCTGTTCGAGTTCAATCAGTTCGGCGACCTCGAACGCTGCGCCCTGCGCACGGGCGACGTTCACCGCGCAGACGAGTGGAGGCGTATGCTACAGCCTGTCGTCGAGTGTTGCCAGGAACGGCACCTGCATCGCTAATTCCGGGGCGATGCCGCCTTCGCCTCACCCGTCATCTATGAATTTACAGCATTCAACGACTGATCGCCCAACAGTCTGAGAGAGAAGCTGACCAAGATCGACGCGAAGGTTGTTCACCACAGCCGCTATGTTGCCTTCCAGATGGCAGAAGGTCGCTATCCCCAGAAAGCTTTATGCCGGTATCCTACGGCTATTCGCTGAACTGCTGCCATTGCCTGATCCGCCATCGGCGTGAACGGTCGGTTTGTCATGCGTTCAATCGAAAACCAAGGGAGAGCTGCGTCCTGATCACGGCAAAATTGAAGTGCTCAGGCAGCAACAGCTAGGGCACCCGGTGGTTGTCAGCTCAAAGCTTTTCAAGTGATGAGGACTTACCGATCCCGCCGAGTTGGGTTAACGCTATGATTGTTCCATTTCTCGATCTTGTCACTGAAACGGCGAGGACATCAATGACCACCAATCGACAACTCCGGGCTGTGGTCTCCACATTCCTGTTTGGCACGAGCCTGCTCCTTGTTACGCCGTCGGCTGCACTGGCCGCGCAGGAAAGCACTATTTTTCGCTTTGATGGGAAAGACTTCATCCGAGACAAGACCACCCTGACAACTGAAGATGGTGCATCAGCAGTGAATACAAAGCTCGACCAGGGTTCTCCGGCCTTTGAGCAACTGGTTCAAAAGAAGTCATATAAGGGACAAGCCAAGCTGTTCGGTCGGACATGTGATTCCATCTATGCGCCGGTTGTGGACGCAGGCGGCGCATTGACAGGTGCTCTGTTCGTGGCCACCTGCGATAAGTAGCCGATCTTCCTGTCAATTTGCTGGCATGTCGGTCAGCCCACAGCCGGGCACAACACCGCCATGGACATGGGTAGACCCAATGTTCTTGGCCAGATGCGTGACCTTGCCGCCGATGAAAGGGACCCAGTATCGCTTACTTCAAAGTTGATGGTGACGGTGACCTGGCCATGAGTAAGGACTTTCACCTCGCCCTTAAAAGAAGGTAACTTTATGTGGCCGCTCCAGTTTATGAGTAGTGCCGCGGTCTGCTGCCAGTCGCCATGGGAAGCAAAGCCTTGAATTGCTGGCCCATCGACGGCCCGGTGTGGACCTTGAGCGCACTGACGATCTGCGCGTAGGGCACCTAAGGCAACAGGAAGGGCTTTCCATCGTCGATCTCCTCGACTGTCCGATGACGCATGACGCCCAAAAAAACTTTGCTCCAGCTTGGCAATGTGGGTTTAATTATTAACTTTAATAATCTTGTCGATGTTAGACTACCCCCCAGAAAAATAGTCCTCCCTGCGGTATGGCTTTTGAACCGATGGAGGATGACATTTTAAGGAGAGCAGGCCGCACCTGAATAGTCCGTGTACGCGATATCACCAGACAATAAGATTAAGAATTATCTGACGATGGATATAAAATCGGCCACAGGTGTTCCTAAACCGCTTTCGTGTTGAGTTGGCTTAGCGAACTATGCCGCGATGATTGCCAAGGGCGCAGACTTCAGTGCTGTAGAACAGCAGCCGCTGCTGGTGGGAAGCCGGCTCAGTTGCTGGGTTGGCACTGTTAGGCAAGCGACGTTTGCCCACCAAGCGAGAGGCTCTCTCGTCATACCTCTCGGAACACCTGTGTTCGTGTTGTTCGGCATAAAGGCCGGTGCAGCGACGGGCCGAGGCGGCGCAGATACGCGATGGAAGGCTGGGAATTCTCCTGCGCTTCGAAGCTTGATGGATAGCAAGTGCCCTACTCTGCCTATTTAAGAATTTTAGAGTTTCCAATTCTGAGAAAATTCAAAAAAACTCAAGCCCAGATTAGTCTTGACCTCGTCTATATAAGCACGGTTCAGTTCGCGCTTTGCGATCAACCCATCACGAGCGATGAGGCGGTTATCGGACGACAATCCAAATCCATCTCCTATTTCAAGACGCGTTATGTAATCGGTGTATCCGCGTTCAAATTTATAATTCGATCCTTCGCTATTGGCGACCGATCCTTGCCGGATGCGATAGATGTAGGAAGATGTGTTCGTCACCGCCACTGTGCCTATGCGATCAATCAACTGGATGTTGGCAATAACATCTTCAGAGAATTCGACCCCAATGACGCGCGGTAGGACATGATCTTTGCGGATAAGTGGCACAAGAGGCGCATTCAGCTTCATGAAATAAGCGAGCGTCAAGTGTAGCACCTTGCTCATCTTCCCAATCGTTGTTCCAATCGGCAGCTCTGTCTCCTCATGGATCATCAGGAGATTGTCAGCGGCCGCGCCATATTGTTCAGCAAGTGGCAAAAGGTCTGCAAAGCGCGAAGTTGCAAATTGATCATCTGCATCCAACTGCGTCACATAATCGCCTATTGCCAATGGTAAGCCAAAATTGCGGGCATTATGGCAACCCGTGCCAGTGCCGCCCGTAGAGGTAAAGGTCAGCCGTGGATCGGATAAGCCTTGAGAAGCGAGCAGGCCACGATATTCAACCCCATCATCCGAGACGATCACCGCCTGCCAATCAGACAGGGTCTGGCCAACTAGACTCAGAACGGCTCGCTTGAGCGTTGCCTCAGCCCTAAAGGCGGGGATAATTACTGAAATCACACTTAAATCTCGCCTCGAAAAAGCAAAGTCGACCAAGTTGCGGTTGCTATTTTGCTCATTGGGTTGAGTTTACGATCAGTGCGCTTTTTTAACGACAAACACAGTATGTTTTTTAGCAAGAATTGGCAGTCTGGGCAACACTGAGCCTCGGCAATCGGCATTACGCGTTTTGAGGCTCATAATACTTGCCAGCTGCTTCCCAAGCCCTTTGCTTTTTCGGTGATCGAGTTACGACTTGCCCTTGGGCTACCATCACCGGGTTAGCTCACATCAGGGCATGAATTTCCGATTATTTTTTTGAACTTGCTGTACTACTCCAGCGCCTATCGAAGCCCAAGCGCAATCGCCAGCAGATTGGGAGCGAAGTCGGCGCGGAGAAGTTCGCTCACTCATCGCGTCGTTTTTGCCCCGATCACATTAGCGCCGCGTAACGATCATCCAGCCACGATCTTCGCTCTGGTTCCGAATTGAGGTTGTGAAACCACATTGCCAAAGTTTTTCTTGAAGCATGCTTTGGCTCGCTCCACTGACAAGATCGCAATGATACAGAACAAGAATTGTGTCGAAATTTGACAGCGTAGACTGATCCGCCGACATAAGGATTGGAAACTCCGCACCCTCACAATTGAATTTGGCAAAGTGAACGCGCGATATGTTGCGTTCGAACAGGTAACGCTGGAGCGTGAGGCAGGGGACTCTCTCTGCGGATCCATTAAAGTCGAAAGTTGTCGAGTCGCCCCAACTTTCACCTTCCTTCGCCAGGTAAAGCGAACAGAAGCCATTCCTGTCGCTGATCGCCACATGGTCAGCAATCACGTTGGTGGCATTGTTCAGAAAAAGGTTTGTCTTGAGCAATCCAAATGTTTCTCGTCGCGCTTCAATAGAATAGACGCGTGCCACCTGTTGAGAGATGAGCAGAGAAAAGTCACCAATATGCGCGCCGACATCGAGCACCGTATGCGAGATGTGCGGATGATACTCAGGTACGCTTTTGAGGAAAATGTCATTCTCAAAACTATGGGAGAGAACGTCAACATCAGATGACCCAGGTCGATATACTACCTTGAACCCCATTGATGATTTGAGCCTGAGCTTGCTGGCCTTGTCCGCACTGACGCCAGCCATTTCTGCAAACTTCTGAGCTGCCTCCAGATTGTTTTTGTCAGCTTGGTGCTCCACGGGCCAGCTCCATCTTCATCGTTTCGGGGAGAGCGTTTTCGAGGCTATAGTTTGATTTGTCCAATGCCAGAAAATCAGTTTAATTGGACACGTGTTCGAGGTTATAATTGCCAAACATACAACAAATGAGCAGGTTGTTGGGTTCGAATTTTACGTAGTTTTAGGCCGGTTGCAAGACCCGCCCATAGCAGAATGTTTCGACGGTCGGCCATGGCCGTGGTGTATGTTCATTGCTTGCCCTAGAATTGATCCCCCCACTGAAGTGGTCTTAATTGAATTCGTTCTCGCAAGCCAATGGTCACAGAAGTATGCGTCAGGTAATGCCATTCATCAGAGGCAATCGCCAAAGTCAGCTAGGGCAAGGTGCAGCTTGCAGATCGCTAGCCGATATGCGAGCTATGAACATCATCACTCCTATTGAATAGGGAATGGTTGAACTAGCTGGTTTCATTGCAAGGCAACGCTTCGCCCTGCTCATCTCGCTCGGCCGAGAGAAAAATCAGATAATAAATGACTGTGAAAACCCCAAATCATGCGCAGATTTCCGACACGGAGACGCCTTGGCGATTTCCGCCAAATACCCGAATTCTCCGCCAGTCTCCGATGTATGATCAGCGCCTCAAGAACCCCAATAATCAACGGAATATGGCGCTTTTCGCGCCCTCTTCCCAAATCATGTAAGCACATTTGAAGGATTGTCTGATAGCGCAGTCCGGAGTGCAATAATCTTCGCGCCTTAAAGCGATAATGGTGAAAATACAGGGGAATTTGAGAAAACAGAACAAAGCAACTAGAGCACTTTTGGGCAGATACGCTTTGAATTAAGGTCTAAATGAGAAGTTGGCATGTTCAGTGGAACAGGGAAAGGATGACGCGCTAATAGATCATCAACGGCTCAATTAGGGGCGCATATAGCCGCCGTCGATGACGCAACACTAATTCAGTTTTTATTTCCCTGATGCATTTCATCGTTATTGAGCTGAGGAATGACTAGCCTGAGCCTAGAGAATATATCTTCAGCTCTATGCCTTTTATTCATTCTTCCGTCCTGGATCGGCCCGATAGCTATACATCCGGGAACTTCACTTTTCAGGGAACAAACCAAATGCTAAGATAGCAAAAATATATTCAGCTAGGTATGAACAAAATACTCTAGGCTTTTGTCACTCAACAAAACGGTAGTATTCCGTGAACCGAGCCATCAGCGCAGACACATCCAATCAAGGTAGGCGTGTGCTTGCCGCAGCGGCGGTGCTGGCTGTTGTGCTTGGTTCAATCCACGCATTCTCGGTTCTTTTAATACCCTTGGAAAGGTTGCTTGACGTATCCCGAGCTTCTGTAAGCGCAACTTATTCCTTGGCACTAGCGGCGCTGACGCTGTCGGTGCTTTGGGGCCACAGGATCTTTGCAATATGGTCCGCAGGCCGTTTTGTCTTGGGTGTCGGATTGCTTGGCGCAGCTGGCGCGTGGGTTGCAGGGATGGCTGGCAGCTTGCCGGTGATATGGATCGGCTACAGCCTGCTGTTTGGCGGGGCGAACGGGCTTGGATATGGCTTTGGGCTTCAAATCGCGGCTCAAGCCAATAAGGGGCAAGAAGGCAAGGCGATGGGTATCGTCACTGCCGCCTACGCGCTCGGCGCGACACTTGCGCCTGCCTTGTTTTCATACGCGGTGACTTCAGGCGGATTTCAACTGGCGATGCTCGGCTTGGGAGCCGCCGTTCTCCTCGCTTCAATAGCGTCCGCCGCGCTTTTGAAGATAGCCAAATTCAAGTTTCAAGTTAATCAGGACAGCCGAACGGCACCATCTCTTCCGCCTGACGGTTTCGCTTTGCTGTGGGTTGCTTATGGTGCTGGCGTTTCGGGCGGCTTAATGATCATCGGCCATGCGGCGGGAATTGCCAGCGCGCAACGGCTCGAAGCCGCATCATGGATAGCCCCTGCGGTGATTGCCGCTTCTAATTTGGCAGGCAGCCTGATTGCCGGGCGCTTGATGGATCGCTTTTCGGCTCAATGGCTTCTTTCCACCTTCCCGCTTCTATCCGCGATGAGCGTTGGGGCGCTTGCCCTGACACCCAGCCCGGCTGTGATGCTGGCCGGCTTTGCCGGGGTTGGGTTTACCTATGGCGGCATTATTGCCGCCTACCCTGCCACGATCGCCAAGGTTTTTGGGGCCAAGAACAGTTCCCAGATTTACGGCCGCGTCTTTACGGCCTGGGGGCTGGCGGGTCTGGTTGCACCTTGGCTTGCCGGAAAATTCTTCGCTGTCACGGGCAATTATAGCACCGCGCTCTGGGTTGCGGCGGCGCTTGCCGCCCTTTCTTCGGCCACAGCACTTGGCTTTCTCTCCAGTGCCCGTTTGAAGAATAGGCTGGAGGCTTAGCATTCAACTAGGCCAAGCCCAGTGACGCGCGCTGCTTTCGCGCCCATGTTTGGATGACATGGTCAACCGCCAACCCCATGAATGCCACACAAAGACCCAGCATCAAGCCATTGCCGATACCATTCTTATCAGACAGTGCTTTCAAGATATACTGACCCAGATCATCCGTGCCGATCATCGCGCCAATGATGACCATGAACAGGGCAAAGATAACGGTTTGGTTTATGCCCAGCATGATATGCGGAAGCGCCAGCGGCAGTTCAATATTGACGAAACGCTGCAGCCAGTTTGCACCAGACATCAGGCCAAGATCCTTCAAGGAAGACGGCACGGCCCGCAGCCCCTCCACCGTGTAGCGTGTAGCAGGGATGGTGGCGTAGATGATGACGGCGATCAAAACGGAAGTATCCGTGACGCCAAACAGCATAATCACTGGAATAAGATAGATGAACGAGGGGAATGTCTGGAACGTATCGCAAATCAGCAGCACGATCCTGCTCGCCCGGTCGCTGCCTGCCGAAATAACCCCGACGATAAAGCCGATTGTTACGGATACAATCACTGCAAAAGTTGCCATATAGGCCGTGATCAGCGCCCTGTCCCACCAGTCGGTGAGGGCGATAAAGAGCAGAAATAGACCGACCGTCAACATGGATCTCCAACCGCCAACCATGAAGCCAATGCCCATTGTCAGCACAAATGTGGCGATCACTGGCATGCCAAGGAACATGGCTTTCATGGGCACCAAGACATTCACAATCAGCCCGCGATTGAAACCCTGCAGCCCCTGATACCAATTACTGACCATCCAATCGACGCCTGATTGCCAGAAAGATTCGGTGGTGATCCCAGCGGATGGAGGGATGAGATAAAAATAGTTTACTCCATCCGAAAATAGCAGCTTGCCGACTGGAATGAGCAGCATACCGCCAATGAATATGGCCGCGAAAATCAAACTAAACCTGCTGCGGACCCAGAAGTTCTGATCAGCAAAATAGTCCGTTTTCTGGTTGGCCCAAGCCAGAGAAAGCCGATCCAGCACCACGGCGATTAACACAATGCAGATGCCAAGCTCCAAAGCTTGACCAATACGCAATCCATTGAGCGCCAAACGTAGGTTGTCACCAAGGCCCTTGGCGCCAATAAAAGAAGCAATCACGGCCAGAGCTAAGCACTGCATGATCATCTGATTGACGCCAATCAGAATATCGCGCTTGGCGGCGGGGATCATGACTTTGTACATCAGCTGCCGCTTTGTGCAGCCGTTCATCATTGCCGCTTCAACAATCTCAAGTGGCACATTCTTCAGGCCTAGGATTGTCAACCGAACCATCGGTGGGGTAGCAAAAATGATAGTGGCGATTGCCCCTGCATGGTCACCAACGCCAAACAGCACCATGACCGGTACCAGATAAGAAAAATGCGGCATGGTTTGCGCGATGTTCAGCAGCGGTCCCAGCGCGGCCTCGAGGGCGCGATGCTTGAAAGCGGAAATGCCAAGCAGCAGACCCAAAATGAGAGAAATGGGTGCTGCGACCAAGACCAGTGACAGCGTCTGCATTGCTGGTTCCCACTGCCCGAAAACCGCGATGTAAACGACACTAAGCCCACCAAATGTCGCCAACCATGGACCCTTTAGCGCGTAGCCAAGCCATGCGGTGCCTGCCGCAACAATGGTCCACGGCAAGGCAGGCCAGGCAAGCTCTGGGTGTTCGCTGGCATATTGCCAACCCGTGAAAGCGACGATCGTTTTGACGCCGCCCAACAGCAATTCTCGCACGATCTCAATGCAAAACAAAATGCCGGTTGAAAATGCGCGCGTCGCTTCCTTGAGCAAGGGTGACTTTTCGTAATCATCGATTTCGGGGTCGTATATATCTATGGGCAGCCATTCAAATAACAAGAAATCAACCGATTTATTGATCCATTCCGGCCAGCCTGCAATCAGGTGCGGCAAGCGCCAGAGGTAATTTCCTTCTTGGGCGGGAATGGTAAAGTACAACGCCAGAAATATAGAACCAAGCGTGACCAACTGGAACCCGGTCGAGTGAATAAGACGTGCGCGCATGTCAAAAAGCCATCCTATCTCACCAGCCGCTAAGCGCGGCGCGCCCCGAAGAGGACATGAATGATCGTTTTTCTTTTCAAGATTCCGACACGGGTGCCTGCGTCATCCACGACTTGCACCGGACGGCTTTCGTTCAGCACCGCTTCGGCCACCGTTTCGATAAGAGCATGCTGGTTCACTTTTATTGAACTCACCTGCGATTTTCCTGCTGCTTCCATGAGATTGGCACAGCTGAGCACTTTCTCACGCGGCACGTCGCGGGTGAATTTGGCGACATAATCAGTGGCTGGATTAAGAACAATGTTGGCTGGTGTATCGATCTGCTCGATTAAGCCATCTTTCATAATGGCGATGCGGTCTGCAAGGCGCAGGGCTTCATCAAAATCATGGGTCACAAAAAGAATGGTTTTCTGCAGTAGCCCCTGGAGGCGCAAAAACTCGTCCTGCATTTCCTTGCGGATCAACGGGTCCAGCGCGGAAAACGGCTCGTCTAATAGCCAGATGTCTGGTTCAACAGCCAAGGATCGTGCAATGCCCACGCGCTGCTGCTGGCCACCGGATAATTGCCGCGGATAGTAATTTTCACGCCCACCAAGGCCGACCAATTGGATCATTTCCATGGCGCGCCTGATGCTATCAGGTGTCGATTGACCTTTGATCTGAAGGGGAAACGCCACATTTTCTAACACTGTCTTGTGCGGCAACAGGGCAAAGCTCTGAAAGACCATCCCCATCTTGTTACGGCGCAGGTCCACAAGCTGTTTTTGGGACATGCGCGTGATGTCTTGCCCATCTATCCAAATCTGGCCAGCGGTAGGCTCCGTCAATCGGGAAATACAACGCAGCAAGGTGGATTTGCCTGAGCCGGACAGACCCATGACAACAAGCAATTCACCCTTTTGGACCTCAAAACAGGCGTCGTTCACGCCAATAATGCAGCCGGAATCCTGCAAAAACTTGGTATCGATTACGCCTCCGGACTTGCGCAGCAACGCTTGTAAATTATTCCCGAAAATCTTGTATACGGATTCACACTTGATCACCGGCTTGGAAGATACAGCATGTTTCTTTTTGATCATGGCCCATTTTCTCGAAACGGTATTTCATGCGGCTTTATCGCAATGCCACCAAGGTCTCACCCTCAAAGCCATGCTTTGAGGGTAAGCGCTTTGCATATGCACCCGCTTTTGGCAGATGCTTTGCCTTGGTATCAATTAGTCCAGGGCTTCCAGACGGCTTCATTATCAGCCAACCACTTCTTGGCTGCATCCTGATGGCTCATCTTGTCGATGTCGACGAGTGCGGCCATCTGGCCTATCTGTTCAGTGGTAAAAGATACCTTCGTGAAAACAGTGTAGGCCTTCGGGTGGGTCTTGGGGAACTTGTAGTTCGCAGCCTTCTTCAACCAGCCCACGGGCGATCCACAGCTGCCATCGCCACCGTCAGCTTTCCGGCACCCATCCTTATAAGCTGGGAATTGGATGAAATCGAAACCGTCGGCATCGGTGAAGTTTGGCGTCCAGTTGAATGTAATGATGCCGCGGCCTTCCTTTTTGGCCGAGGCAAGTTCAGCCCAGATCGCGTCACCGGAACCGGCAAACTTGACGACATATTTGTCATCAAGACCGAGTGCCTTGATACGGTCCGGCATCAAATCGCCATGCCAACTCTGGGGTCCTTCCAGAATTCGGCCCTTGCCATCTGAGTCAGCTGTCGCGAATACAGCGGCGCACTCCTTGAGGGCTTCCCAATTTGGCAGACCCGGGCAGAGGTTCTTTTCGATAACGTAACGCGGCACGCCAAGCTCTTCCAATGTCGTGGCCGCATGGGTGCCGGCATCTATGACGCCACCCTTTTGCATGGCGTTGTAAAAAGAAGCGCCAAAAGTGGATTGCCAAACTTCGTGGCTGATAGTGACATCGCCATTACGAATGGCTTCATATACTGCTTGTGTGTCAGCGGGCACATATTCAACTTTGTCCCCGATGCTATTGAAGATGCCACCAATAACATAGGCCATCACCACCTGACTGGACCAGTTGTGGGTGGGGATGACAATGGGCTCGGCGGAGTCTTCAGCCAAGGCCGGCCCGGCGAGGCCGCCCGCGATAACAGCCGCAAAGAGCGTGCGGTTCAGTCGATTCAGCATGTTTTCCTCCCAATTGTTTTTGCTGGGTCTTTTCGAAGCATTCTGCGACAAAATGACCATTTGCTTTTCTACATTCATGAGAATGCCCTAATCCTCGGTCTTTTCAATTCCTTTTTTATTTTGCGACATTTTTTGGGTGAAAAACGGCACCAAAATCTCGCGCGCCATGCGGGTTTTGTATAGAAGTCGTCGGACCTCCAAGAGGCTTGCCCAAGGCCGGTCAGTGACCCTGATGACGGCCTGCGGCGATGGTTGGATGCTCATTGCTAAGCAGTCAGCCTCACGGCGATAGCCAGTCTAAGTCTGCTGAGCTCACTAATTCCTTGGCTGCGAGGGGCAGCGTGTTGTTGCCTACCAAGGAACGCAAGCTGCGCTTGCCAGCAATGCGGATCAAATTTCATTGGGGAAGGTGTCGGGCAGGCCGAGAATACAATTGTCCATGAAGATGAGGGGAAAACTCAGATAACAACGATCTGCAAAGCTCGAAATCATACATCAATTTCCGACCCGGAGACGATTTGAGGATTTAGGCCAAAAATCCAAATTCTTGCCCGTCTCCGATGTATGATTGCCGCCTCAAGAAACCCAATAATCAAGGACTTCAAGCGCTTTTTGCACCATCTTCCCAAATCATACATGCACACTTGAAAGATTGGCTGATAGCGCAGTCCGGAGTGCAATAATCTCACCGCCTCAAAGAACTAACAGGAAAAATACAGGGAAATTTGATCAAATCGAGCAATGCAATTAGGACGCTTTTGGGCATATGCGCTTTGAATTAAGCTCTAAATGAATAGTTACCCGTTTTATGGAACAGGGAATTTGCGCGATAGGAACAGGGAAGGGAATACGCGCTAATGGATCATCAACGGTCTAAATTGGGGTGCGTATAGCCGCCGTCGATGACACAACCCTAATTCAGTTTTTATTTCTCTGATGCATTTCATCGTCATTGAGCTGAGGAATGACTCGCTTGTTGTTGAGCGTTAATTTAGGTCCCGGAAATTAACAACGGGATCTCACGTAAAGCTGCTTCCCTTATCACTGTGACGGTTCGTTATTCTTGCACTGTCAAGCTTCGACTGACCGGGGCCTTGCCATTACATCATTAGCCTTAGTTGCATCCTTCTTAGTTCTTAAATCTATATTTTAGAGCGGGTTATTTTTCAGAGGGCAGGCCAATGGGGCGTGCGAATTTTCCTTACAAGCTAGGCTCTTTATGAGACCCTACCGAAGGCAACAGCATATTCCTTCATGCCTACTTGAGAAACATTCTGGCCAAGTAGTTTTTGGCGAGGGCGCGATGGCCTGGCGTTGCAAAAAACGGACTATTTTCCAGCAAAGGCGATCGGAGGATTGCGATCATGCCACGCAGCGAGAAAAGGATCTCATCATCTGGCAATGCTCTAAAAGTACCCGTCTCATCCCGCGCCATTGCCAAAGCAATAAACGGTACCAGACGATCTGAAACACGGTCTAAATCCGATGCGCGATCTGCTTCATCCATCGCGATCTTGATAACTTTACGCGCCAGTTTCGGATTGAAACTCGTTAGAGAGTGAAAACAGCTATCGATGATCTTATCAAGAAGCAAGGAAACGCTTGCTTTCGGATCATGGGCCTCAAGAATTCGTTCCAGCTTCTCGATGGCAGCACATTGGCGCCGATAGACAATATATCCAATGATGCCTCGCAAAGAGCCGAAGTGTGAGTAAATGGTACCTACCGAAAAGCCCGTGGCTTTGGAAAGTTCACGTGCCGAGGGTAACTCTCCCTCTTGTTCTTTGATGAGACGGGCAGCCTCATCTGCAACTGTTCCCATTGTGGCATGCTTGTTTCTCATCAGCAGGCACTCCTATCGCTAAACTTCAGTATTCAACTTGACCGCACCTTCAACTGAATTTGAACGTTCAATCTCAAGCCTAAATTACACGATATTCGAACGCGCAGACTATTTCTATGAAATATCCATAAAATCGTATTCAAAAACAATGACATAAGGGAACTACATCAATCGAACGCTTACACAGGCAAGCGTCTATTTTTATATGAATAAT
>CAJBCQ010000256.1 GCA_903951595.1 uncultured Hyphomicrobiales bacterium
GCCGTAAAAGGCACCGCACCGCCAGCCCCAGCCACCGCAAACGGCTCCAGCGTATGAATGCGGCGTTCTTCGACAATGGGCGGATAATTCGAGCCCACAGGCGTCATAAAACAATAATCAAAGGCCGTGGTAATCTTGGCCGAAGTGCGCGCGTCCATATAGGCCGGAACACGGCGGCGAGTGTTGAAATAAACCGTCCGAAGCTCATCAATGCCGTGGCAATGGTCGGCATGGGAATGGGTGAAAACCACACCATCGAGCGTGCCCGTGCCAGCATCCAGAAGCTGCTCACGCAGATCTGGAGACGTATCCACCAGCACCTGTGTGGTGCCATCCGGCCCCGTTTTCGAGATCAAAATCGAGCATCGCCGCCGCCTGTTTTTGGGGTTTGCGGGATCACAAACGCCCCAATCCCCACCAATCCGCGGCACACCAGCCGAGGACCCGCAGCCCAGAATTCGCACGGAATAGCTCATGTGAATGCCGCCGTTTTGCGCGCTTTGGTGAAAAGCCGAAAGAAATTCTCCGTCGTCGCGCGCGCCATGTCATCCACCGAAACCGCCTTCACCTCGGCCAATTTCGCCAGCGTGAACGCCGTATAAGCAGGCTCGTTGGTTTTGCCGCGATAAGGCACCGGGGCCAGATATGGCGCATCCGTCTCCACCAGCAACCGATTCATCGGTGCTAATTCCGCCGCCTGCCGGATTTCCTCAGCCGTCTTAAAGGTCAAAATGCCAGAGAACGACAGATATGCCCCAATCACCAATCCACGCCGCGCCAGTTCAGGCTTGGAGGAAAAACAATGCAGAAGTGGCTTGAATGCCCCCTTCCCCATTTCCGCCTCCAATATCAAAGCCGTATCTTCCTCCGCCGCGCGTGAATGGATAATCAGGGGTAGCCCGGTCTGGCGCGCGGCTTCAATGTGAACGCGAAAACTCGCCGCCTGGATGTCGCGGGGGCTGGTGTCATAGTGATAATCAAGCCCCGCTTCGCCAATACCTATCACCTTGGGATGCTCCGCCAGCCGGACCAATTCATCCACGGTCACATCGGTTTCTTCCGCTGCCTGATGCGGGTGCGTGCCAACGGTGCAATAGACATTCTCATGCGCTTCCACGATGTCGAGCAGTCGCTGGAAGCGCCGCACGCGGGTGGAAATCGTCACCATCATGGCAACACCGGCCGCATTGGCACGTGCAATCACGCCCGGCAGATCGTCGGAAAGCTGCTCGAAATCCAGATGGCAATGGCTATCGACAATCGGAAAGCTCATCCTTCAGCTTCCGTCTCCACATAGCGCGGGAAAACAGGTGCAGGCGGCGGCAGTTCAACGCCGCCAGAAAGCCGCTTCGCAAGGCTTGCAAAGCTGCGCTGGTCAGCAGGAATTGACAACAAATCCAACAACTTCGGCGCGGCTGTTGGCATATAAGGTTGAGTGAGAATTCCAAACTGCCGCAATAATTCCGCCGTCACGTAAAGCACCGTACCCATGCGTTCCGGATCCGTCTTTTTCAGCCCCCACGGCGCTTGGGCTGCAAAATAGCGATTGGCATCCGCCACCACGCGCCAAATGGCATCGAGTGCCTTGTTGATCGCCTGCACATCATGATGCGAGCGCGCCTCTGCAAGGATGGCATCGGCAGCGGCCAAAATCTCATGATCCTCCGGCGTGAACGCACCCGGCACGGGAACGCGGCCTTCGCAATTCTTGTTAATCATCGACAGAGAACGCTGCGCCAAGTTGCCGAGATCATTAGCTAAATCCGCATTGATGCGGTTGATAATCGCCTCATGACTATAATTGCCATCTTGCCCAAATGGCACTTCACGCAAGAAGAAATAGCGCACCTGGTCAACGCCATAAGTCTCGATCAACGAAGCAGGGCTGATCACATTGCCCACCGACTTCGACATCTTCTCGCCCCTGTTGAACAGGAACCCATGCCCGTAAACCCGCTTGGGCAATGGCAGCCCTGCCGACATGAGAAAAGCGGGCCAATAGACGGCATGGAAGCGCACAATGTCTTTGCCGATCACATGCAGATCGGCCGGCCAATATTTCGCCCGCGAAGCACCCGCATCCGGCCAGCCCGTGGCCGACAGATAATTCGTCAGCGCATCCACCCACACATACATGATGTGCCCCGGCGCATCCGGCACCGGAATGCCCCAGTCAAAGGTGGTGCGCGAGATGGACAAATCTTGCAAGCCGCCCTTCACAAAGCTCAAAATCTCATTGCGGCGCTCATTGGGGCCGATGAAATCGGGCTGAGACTCATAAAGCGCCAGCAGCTTTTCCTGATAGGAAGCGAGCTTGAAGAAATAGCTTTCTTCCTCCACCCATTCCACCGGCGTTCCGGTTTTGGTGGAGTATTTCTTGCCCTCGCGGTCTTCAATCTCATCTTCAGCGTAATAGGCCTCATCGCGGACCGAATACCAGCCAGCATATTTCGATAAATAAATATCCCCCGCCGCTTCCATGCGCTTCCACAAGGCCTGCACGGTGGCGTAATGGCGCGGTTCCGTGGTGCGGATGAAATCATCGTTAGAGCAGCCGAGCGAGCGCACCATTTCCTGAAATAGGGGTGCCATCTCATCGACCAATTCCCGCGCCGTACGGTTCTGGCGGGCAGCGGTTTGCTGGATTTTCTGGCCGTGTTCATCCGTTCCGGTGAGGAACATGACATCAAACCCATCCAGCCGCTTGAAGCGAGCCAGCGCATCGGTAGCCAGCACTTCATAGGCATGGCCGATATGGGGCGCGCCATTGGGGTAGGAGATTGCGGTGGTGATGTAGAATTGCTTGTCGGCCATGTTGCTCAATCAGAAAAAGGGGTCAAACGCCAGCCGCAGTCTCGATGGCGCTGAATGCTTCAAGGATCACCTGACGGCGGTCGAGATTTAGGGCATTCGCCACCCGAATGGAATGGGCGATCTGCCCATGCGCCTCAGCCCATGCCCCTGCCGAAACCCGGTTTTCCAGCGCATTCCGGCGGGCTGTATCGGCAACCCATTGACCCAAAAGTTCGCAGAACAGGGTGAAATCACGATCTTGCGCCCGCCCGGTCATCATCTCGGCAATATCGAACCGCTTGATAGGGTCAAGCTTCGGCAACTTGGCGGCAAGGGTGAGGAAGGATTGGAAGGCCTTGGCCCCAATGGAATCGATCAGGTCCAACACCCGCCCAGGGCTGCCATCAGCAATGGCGGCAATTTCCTGCAACTCTTCACCAACCGCCATCTCAGGTAGTTCCCAGAAATCATTCTTTCCGCGCCGCGCCTCGGCCTCTTGCGTCAGAATACCCGTCTCCGTGGAGGCCTGAACGACCTGTTGGGTGCTAAGTGGTGATAATTCGATGCTGATGCAGCGAGAGCGGATTGTGCGCAGCAGAGCACCCGGGGAGTGATTGACCAAAAGAAACAAGCCCCGATCCGGCGGTTCCTCCAAAGTCTTCAAAAGTGCGTTGGCGGCCTCATTGTTCAGGTCATCAGCAGTGTCGATGACACAAATGCGATATCCCCCAGCCGCCGCAGTGCGCCCAAAAAAACTTTCCGCCCGCCGTGAATCCACAACCGAGGTTTCGGTTTTGACCTTCTTGGCTTTGAAATCATATGCCCGCTCCAGCGTGAACAGATCGGGATGTGCAGAAGCTGCAACTTGTCGTGCAACCGGATCCTCACCCGGCACCGCCAAACCATTGCCAGAAGGCAGTTTTTCCGGGTTCGGATAGCGCAGAATAAAGCGTGCGAAACGATAGGCCAGTGTTGCCTTGCCGATGCCGCGCGGGCCGGTGATCATCCAAGCATGGTGCATGCGCTGCGAGGCGTAAGCAGCCCGCAGTTTGGCTTCCGCCGCCTCATGCCCAATCAGGTTCAGTCGCTTGCGTGGATGGATGGGCGTGTCGCGCGGATCGACATCTTCACTCACAGCCGCACCTCCACGATGGAGGCAATTTCAGCCGCGATTGCATCAATCGAACGCGATGCATCTAATCGCACGCAGCGTTTTTTGTCAGCAGCGGCGATCGCAATGAATCCCTCCCGCAGTCTTTCATGGAACGCCAGCCCCTTGCGCTCAAACCGATCCGCCCCGCCGCGTGCTTGCGCGCGCGCCAAGCCCAATGCCGGATCAAGGTCAAAAACCAGCGTGAGATGCGGCCGCGTTGGCCCCAAAATCGCGCGCTCCAAGGCGTCTACCAGCCCCATATCCGCACCCCCCGCATAGGCCTGATAGGCCCGCGTTGAGTCCATAAACCGATCGCACAACACCACTTCACCCCGCGCCAAGGCCGGACGGATGGTCTGGCGCAAATGGGCATCGCGGGCGGCGTAGTTGAGAAGGGCTTCGGCCTCCGGCGACCAGCGGTCCGTGCCGCCATGGATCAGAAGCTCGCGCAAGGCTTCAGCCTCCGGTGCCCCACCCGGTTCGCGCGTTAGGCAAACCTTGCGGCCCAAGGCTTCCAGCCTTGCCGCCAAAAGGCGGATCTGGGTCGATTTCCCAGCCCCCTCGCCGCCTTCAAAGGTGATGAACAATGCCTAAAACCTCGCCCCGGATTGGTTTAGCTGCCGAAGGAGAAGATCAGCAGCCGATCCAAGGCTTTACGCCACATTTCCGGCGCTTCGTCCACCGCCTCAGCGGCGAAAACTGGGCTTTGGGCAATCACGGCACCGCGCACCCTCACCCGCACTTCGCCCACCTCAGTGCCAGCGGCCACAGGGGCATAGAGCGGCCCCTTGTAAACCAGCTCCGCCGAAGCTGCTTTCTGCTCATCCGGCGAGAGCATCAACTGCATGCCGCTTTGCGTGACCAAATTGACGTAACTCGCCTTGCCGCCCCAAACCCGCGCCTGCCCTACCTTTTCGCCGGATTTGAAGGCCTCAACCCTTTGGAACTGCTGGAAACCCCAATCGAGCAGCTTGCGGGCCTCCGCCTTGCGATCTGCAATGGTTTCAAGGCCCCCAACAACCAGAATAAGCCGCCTGCCCTCGCGCATGGCAGAGCCAACAAGGCCGTAACCGGCTTCCTGAATATAACCCGTTTTCACCCCATCCGCCCCGGCATAGTCCTGCAAAAGCGGATTGCGGTTGGGTTGGGTGATATTGTTCCAGGTGAATGCCGGTTCGGAATAGAATTTGTAATACTGCGGAAAGGCCCGGATGATGTATTCCGACAGCAGCACCAATTCGCGCGCCGTCATCTTGTGATCTGGCTCAGGCAAGCCCGTGGCATTGCGGAAAGTAGCGGTTTTCAGCCCCAGTTCCCGTGCCCGCCGGGTCATCATTTCCGAAAAAGCACTTTCGCTGCCGCCCAGATGCTCGGCAATGGCGATAGCACCATCATTGGCGGATTGGATCATCACGCCATGCATCAAATCCACAAGCCGAACCTTCGAGTTCACATCGGCATACATGGTAGAGCCGCCAGAACTAGCCCCGCCCCGTTTCCATGCGTCAACGCTGATGGTGATGGGCTCATCGAGCGTCAATTGGCCTGATTTCAGAGCCTCAAACACCATCAGCATGGTCATGAGCTTGCTCATGCTGGCGGGCGGAAATGGCGTGTCGGCGTTCTTTTCGTAGAGTGTCTGCCCGGTCTTGGCGTCGATCAGGATCACATATTCAGCAAGGCTGTCCGCAGGCGGCGGAGGCGGCGGTAGTGCCGTTGCGGCAAGGCTGGGTAGGCTGATCCAAATCAGCGCAAACATGAATAGAAGGCTTCGGAAACCCCACACGACATGACCCTCTCGCGCTTGGCCCAACCTGAGCAAAATAGCCTGTCACAGGGCTATCCTGCAATGGGAACCGTTTGGCGACGGATCAGTTCTGCGCCACTACCAAGCGCGCATCGGGAAGCCCTGCGGCATGCACATCCGCCAAGGCGGCCATGGCATTGGCTTCCGGCATAGGGCCAACGCTCACGCGGTAAAAACTGCCGCTGGCGTTCGAAACGGGCGTCACCAGCACCGGGCCTAATCCGCTCAAGCGCGTTTTGGCGCGCAAGGCGTTGTTGGGATTGGCGAACAATCCAGCCTGCACATAATAGTCATCCGCAGAGACTGCCTGCACCGGCTCCTCCACCGTCTCAATGGGCGCCTGTGCAACTTGCGTTTGGCCTTGGTTGCGGTCTGCGGCAGCGATCATTTTCCGCAGCGGTGTGCCGCGCTCAAGCTCTTGGTTCATCGCCATCAGATGCGGGCCGGTGTCGTCATTCGGCGCTGGTCCAATATACTGAACACGAACCTTAGCCGTGCCCTGTTCCTTGAAGCCAATGGCTTCTGCAGACCGCTTCGACATATCGATAATGCGATTGCCGACAAACGGCCCACGATCATTCACGCGCACGATCACTTCCATGCCATTTTCAAGGTTCGTCACCTTGGCATAGCTAGGAAGCGGCATGGTGGTATGCGCGGCAGTGAGATGGTTCATGTCAAACCATTCGCCATTCGAAGTCATGCGGCGATGGAATTGCTTGCCATACCAAGAGGCAACGCCCTTACGATCATATTTAGGATCAGCACGCGGCACGAAGCGCAAGCCAGCGACCGAATAAGGCTTACCGACAACAGAGCGACCGCCACCCAGCGGAACCTGCCCGCTGCCTTTGTACATGGGGCTGGCTACGCCGGCAAAAGGATCACGCTTGCTGGAGCAGCCGGACAAAGCGAGGCCGGAAACGACAAGCAACGCGCAGGCCAGAAGGCTGGCCCAACGGCCCGTTGACATGATCATGTTACCTCCCTCGCAAGGCGCGTTAGCGCGCGGGGCGATTACATCTTTCTTGGGTAAAGGATGGGTTCGCAATCATGGTTAACAAAAGCTTATCAATCCGGTGTGACAACCGTTCCGGTGAGCCTTTTGAGATTATCGCCAGCGGCTGAATTTCCCGCCTCCGCCGCCTTCCGATAAAGGGCCGAGGCCTGCTTTGGGTCCTGCGCCACGCCCCAGCCCATTTCATACATGCCCGCCAGATTGTTGAGGCCCCAGCCATCGCCCTGATCTGCCGCCAGCTTGAACAGCGCGAAGGCCTTGGCGAAATCGCGCGGGGTGCCCTTGCCGTTCAGGTGCATGAGCGCCAGATTGTTCTGAGCAACCGCAAGCCCCTGATCAGCGGCCTTGCCATACCATTCCACCGCCGTCTCATCCTTGGCGGCAATGCCGATGCCGCGCTGGTAGCAATAACCCAGCCAGTTCTGCGCCATAGCGTGCCCCTGATCGGCAGCACTTTTATAAAGCTGAACGGCAATTTCCGGGCTTTTTTTCAAACCCTCCCCACCTTCATGGACGAGGCGCGCCAACCGGAACTGGCCTTCCGCATTGCCCTGCTGGGCCGCCGCGCGATACCATTTGGCAGCTTCCACCTTGGAAAGATTGGCACCAATGCCCTGCTCATAAGCTTGCGCCACCGCAATCTGTGCCTCCTCATCACCCGCCTTGGCCAGCGTGAGCTTCTTTTCGAGCGACAGATCATCCAGCGCCGACTGACCAAGTGCCATCAGGCTGAAAATTGGCAGAAAGGCTAAAGCGAGTAGGTTTTTACGCATGGGGGAAACATAGTGATGACGGTGCGGCTTGTTAAGCTGGCAATTCTTCAGGATGAGTTGCCAAGCCACAAAAATCGCGTCATCCTGCCCGGTAACACCAAAAACAAGGGCTGAACCTATGGGCAACGTCACGTCTTTCAAGTCGAATACGCGCGGCAATTCCGATGAATGGCAGATGCGGGTGGACCTAGCCGCCGCCTTCCGGCTGGCCGCCGACATGAACTGGCACGAGGC
>CAJBCQ010000257.1 GCA_903951595.1 uncultured Hyphomicrobiales bacterium
CTTGGCTGATGGTGTTGCCAAAGATCAAGTATACCCTTGCGACGTGCCGCGCGCCCTGAACAAGATCAAAGCCATAAAGGCTGATAGCTTGTATTGGGGTTCTGGCTCTGAAGCCCATGACATGATCGTCAATGGTGAAGTCGTGATGGGCATGGTTTGGCAAAACCGCGGTAAGGCGATCGAGGAGAGAACCAACGGCCGCTATAAGCTCGTGATGAACGAGGCCATCGCAATGCCCGGCGCTTACATTGTGCCGCGCGGCAACCCTGCCGGGCGCGACAATGTTATGAAATTCATTGCTCAAGGACTTCAGGTGGACTCACAACTTGCCATCCTCGACTGCCTTGGCATGACGCCTTCAAATCCTGAGGCATTCGGCAAAATTTCAGAAGCCATGCAGCCTTATGCCGTGACCTCCCCGCAGAACATCGACAAGGTCATATTCAACGACCCCGTCTGGTGGGCTGAACAGGGCGGTGATGCTGTGAACGCCTTCCTGGAAGCCATTGGTTGATTGCAACGATTGATGACATGCGCCTGTCCGCAGGCGCATGTCATTTACGTTTGCTGAAAAAACCCATTTGGTTATGACAAAGCGCCTAAACCCATATTGGCTTCTGGTGGCACCTGCAGGATTGCTCGTGCTGGCGCTCTATGCTGCGCCTATCATCAATGTGCTCTTTCTAAGCGTCACCGACCCCAAGCCCGGCCTTGGCAATTATGCCAAAATTTTCGAGGGCGATAGCGTTGCCATCCTGATTTGGCGCACCATTCGCCTCTGTCTTATCACGACCGCAAGCTCCGTATTGCTAGGCTATGTCGTCGCCTACGCCATGGTTCATGCCCTTGCCCACGTGCGCCAGCGCATGATGTCCATTCTACTTATATCCTTCTGGATCTCTGTGCTTGTGCGGTCTTTTGCATGGCTCATGCTGCTGGGCCACAATGGCTTGATCAACAACTTTCTGATTGGCGTGGGCATCATTCAAGAGCCACTCGCGCTGGCGCGAAACGAGCTGGGTGTCCTTATCGGCATGACAGAATACATGCTGCCTTACGCCATACTGCCGCTGCTGGCCAACATGCAGGGCATAGATCCGCTTGTTGCGCGCGCCTCCCGCAGCCTTGGCGCCAGCCACGCGCAGACCTTTGTGCGGGTTTTCCTGCCGCTGACCAAACCGGGCATCATCGCGGCTTCGTTACTTGTATTCATCAGCTCTCTTGGCTTCTACGTCACGCCGGCAATTCTGGGGGGTGGCAAAGTCCAGATGATTGCCGAATATATTTCCGTGCAGTTGCTTGTTACCGTGCGCTGGGGCACCGCAGCGATGCTGGCCACACTGATGATTGGATGCGTGCTGGCGCTCATGTACTTGTTGAACCGCTTCATGAAGCTGTCGGTCGTTTTCGGTGGAGGCACGCGATGAAGCGTTCTCTGGGTGGTCGGCTCACAAACTTGGCGGCGTGGGTTATTCTGTCGATTCTGATCCTTCCCTCGCTCGTTGCGTTTCCAGTTTCAGTTACGTCGAAAACTTACCTTTCACTACCTTGGGAAGGCGTTTCGCTGCAGCACTTTCAGCACCTGCTGACCAGCCCGGAATGGATGTCCAGTTTCGGCCAGAGCCTGCTGATTGCCTTGGTTTCTTCGGCACTGGCTACATTTTTGGGCACATTGGCAGCCATTGGGCTTTGGCGCCTCTCGGGGCGTTTCGTCGAAACGATCCGCGCCTTCCTGCTTTTGCCGCTGATGGTACCACCGATTATCTCGGCCATGGCATTCTATCGTTGGTGGGTGCCGCTTGGCCTCATTGACAGCTATCTTGGGGTCATCATTGCCCATTCCATCCTAGCTATCCCGATGGTGGTGATCACGGTATCGGCGGCCCTTGCTAATTTTGACTTGAAGCTGGAGCAGGCGTCTCGCAGCTTAGGGGCATCCCTGCCCACAACGGTGCGCCGCGTGATCCTGCCGGTGATCCGACCCGGCATTCTAGCTGGCGCAGTGTTTGCCTTCATCCTGTCTTGGGACGAGATCGTGGTTACGCTTTTCATCTCGAAGTTTGATGTTTTCACCCTGCCGCGGCGGCTGTGGAATGGCATGCGCGAGAATACGGATCCGACAGTCGCCGCTGCGGCGGTCGTGCTGATCTGTACAACCCTCGTCTTTCTCATCGGCTATGCGATTTTGTCGCCCAAGCGCGGTGAGGAGGTCGGTTAAACCCTGTGGAGAGCAATTTGAGTCTCGTAAAATCCCACGAAAATCGTCTGCTGCTGGAAACGGTGCAGGCTTTCATGAGCGCCGAACTTCACCCGCACGAGGATCTCGTCGACAAGCTGGGCGAGGTACCCTTGGAGATCGGTCGCCAGATCGAAAAACGTGCCCACGAGGTTGGGCTTTATGCCGCCAATCTTCCCGAGGCCGTGGGCGGCGGTGGCCTTGGCCTTGAGGCTAAAGTCATCATGGAACGTGAATTTGGCAAAACCAGCCATGCGTTGCACAGTTGGGTGGCGCGCCCCACGGAACTTCTGCTCGCCTGCGAGGGGGAGCAGCGCGAACGTTACCTATATCCTTGCGTCAAGGGAGAGAAGCGTGAGCTTTTCGCCTTGACCGAGCCTGAGGCTGGATCGGATGTCATGGGGATGAAGTCCAATGCCAAGCGCGATGGCGATGACTGGATACTCAACGGCTCCAAGCATTTCATCTCCGGGCCCGTGATGCCAGATTTTGCCATTGTCTTTGCGGCGACGGGCGTGGACGAAAACGAGCGCGGGTCGCGCAAGCGCGTGACTGCTTTTTTGGTGGATGTCGGCACGCCAGGCTTCGATGTTCGCGATGGAACGCATTGCGTCAGTTACCGAGGCTATAAGACTTTCCAACTCAGCTTTGACAATGTACGCCTGCATAAACGCCAGATCCTTGGCGAAGAAGGAAAGGGCCTTGAGCACGCCGGACAGTGGCTCACCTATGGCCGCATTTTTGTCGGTGCCTCTTGCTGTGGTAAGGCTGAGCGGTTGATGGGGCTGGCTGTCGAATGGGCCGCAAGCCGCAAGCAGTTTGGCCAGGCCATCGGCAAGTTTCAGGGCACTGGCTTCAAGCTGGCCGATATGGCAACCGAGCTGCGCGCCGCTGATCTGTTGGTAGAGGATGCCGTGCGCCGCGCCAATGAGGACATCCTCACGGAGGCGGACATCTCCATGGTGAAGCTCTACTGCTCGGAAATGTTAAACCGTGTGGCTGACAGCACCGTGCAGATCTATGGCGGCATGGGACTGATGGAGGAACTGCCCATCCAGCGCCTGTGGCGTGATTCAAGGCTAGAGCGCATCTGGGATGGCACGTCGGAAATCCAGCGCCACATCATCTCGCGCGCTATCTTACGGCCACTGGGCGCATGACGCCGAAAACTCGCACCCATCTTGAGCGCCTGCTAAAGCCGCGCCACGTGGCGGTAATCGGCGGGCGCGACGCCGAGACGGTAGCAGCCGAATGCAAGCGCATTGGCTTTACGGGTCCTTTTTGGCCGGTGAACCCGAAACGCACCCACATTGGTGACCATGCCTGCTTTGCATCCATTGACGAGCTGCCGCAAGCGCCAGACGCTGTGTTTCTCGCTGTTCCGAAACTTGCTGCCATCGAGGCGCTTCAGAAACTCAATGCGATGGGCGCGGGTGGTGTTGTCTGTTACACGGCAGGCTTCGGCGAAACTGGAGCTGAGGGGGCGGAAGCTGAAGCTCTTTTGATCCAAGCGGCTGGAGATCTCGCCCTTGTTGGTCCCAATTGCTATGGCCTCATCAACTACGTGAACAAGGTAGCGCTTTGGCCTTTCGCCCATGGCGGCTCCTGCCCAGGCCGTGGCGCTGCCATCATCACGCAGTCTGGCATGCTGTCTTCAGATTTCACTATGAGCCAACGCAGCGTACCCTTGGCCTATATGGTGTCAGCCGGTAACCAGACACTACTGCGCCTTGAAGACTTCGTTGATGTTTTGGCCGATCAGCCTGAAGTAAGCGCCATCGGCCTTCACATTGAGGGGCTCAAAGATGTTCAAGCCTTTGAGCGGGCTGCATTGAAAAGCCTTTCGCTCGGAAAGCCGATCGTGGCTCTGAAAACCGGTAGTTCCAAGTTAGGATCAAGTCTTACCGTGAGCCATACCGGTTCGCTTTCAGGCACGGAAGAACTTTACGATGCACTGTTTGACCGTCTGGGCATTATCCGCGTCAACAGTCCGGCGCAGTTTCTGGAGACGATAAAGTTTCTCTGTGTCGCAGGAGTGCCCAAAGGACCGCGTCTTGCTGGCCTGACCTGTTCTGGCGGTGGTGCCACTATGTTGGCGGATTATGCCGAGCAGCTGGATTTGCGCTTTACGCCCCCAAGCGCGCACACCGCTGCTGGTCTTCGCGCGCAGCTCCCGCAGACGGCCACTGTCTCTAATCCACTCGACTACACAACACCAATTTGGGGAATTCCAGAAAAAACAAAGCCCGTCTTTGAGACGCTCTTTGCGCAAGGACACGACGCGGCGGTCATCGTACAGGACTACCCCGCCCCAGGCCTGGATGCGAGCAAGCCATATTACCGCAATGACACGCTTTCATTCATTGCGGCGGCGAAAAGCCAAGATATGCCCGCTGCTGTTTGCAGCACCATCTCGGAGAACCTAGACGAGGAAACGCGTGACTTTTTGGTGGCGCATGGAGTGGCCCCGATGCAGGGAATCGATGCGTGCATGACGGCCATTGCGGGTGCTGTCTGGCATGGTGCTCGCCGTGCCGAGATCACCGCAAACACGCCTGCCGCGCTGGTGGCGCCGCTGCCTGCTGTGAGCGGACATCTTATGGACGAGGATGCGGCAAAGAAGCTGCTGGCTTCCAGCGGCATTGCGGTGCCACGCAGTCTTACAGGCAGCGGAAGCGAAATATCTGGCCTCGCGCAGAAACTTGGGTTTCCGGTAGCCCTGAAAATGGTGAGCGCAAGGCTTCCACACAAGACAGAGGCCGGTGCCGTCAAGCTGGGACTGCGCTCAAGCGATGAAGTTACTGCCGCCGTGCAGCGCATGAGGGCCGATGTCACGGCGTTTAATGCCAGCGCGCTCACCGATGTTTTTCTCGCCGAGGCCATGGTGGCTAGCCCGGTTGCAGAGCTTATGGTCAGTATCCGGCGTGACCCACAATTTGGTCTGGCCATGACATTGGCAGCAGGCGGAATCTTGGTAGAACTCCTGGAAGATGCCCGCACGGTGCTTTTGCCTGCCGCCCGATCAGATATGGAGCGCGCGCTTTCCCGTCTGAAAATGAGCCGCTTGCTGGATGGCTACCGTGGAAGGCCCGCCGCGAATCGGCAGGCACTGCTCGACACACTCGAGCGCCTGGCTACCTTTGCGGTCGAACCCAAGAACAGAGTCATCGAAGTGGAGATAAACCCACTCTTTGTGGGCAGCGATGCCAGCTGTGCCGTCGATGTGCTGATGCAGATAGGCTAACGCATCACAAAGGGATTGGCGAGCGGCTGGTCTGATGTATTGATCCATACAGTCTTGGGCCGCGTGTAGTCATATATCGCCTGGAACCCGCTCTCGCGACCGTAACCGGACTCTTTGAAACCACCAAATTCAGCGATGGGCGAAACCACGCGATAGGTGTTCACCCAAACGATACCAGCGCGCAACTGCTTTGTAACCCGCAGCGCACGCGCACCATTCTTGGTGAAAACCCCGGCGGCAAGACCGTGCTTGGTGTCATTGGCAAGCTGTATAACCTCGTCCTCACTCTTGAATCTCTGTACGCTGAGAACCGGCCCAAAAAGCTCGGTGTCAACAATGCGATCCTGCTGACTGCGGCATTCAATGATGGTCGGCTCGTAGAACAGCCCATGGCTTAATCCAGGCGGACGCTGCCCACCGGTCAGCAGCCGGCCACCTTGCTCTTGCGCGAAAACAACTTCTTTTTCGATGCGTGAAAGCTGGCCTTTGGTGGCCAGCGGACCCATCTGCGTTTCTTCCAGCAGCGGATCACCAATACGGATTTGGCGCGCGCGCGTGACGATCATGTCTAGGAATTTGTCAGCAACGCTGTCCTGCAGATAGAGCCGTGAACCGGCAACACAGGACTGTCCGGTGGCCCCGAAGATGCCAGAGATCGAACCGTTCACGGCACTTTCCAGGTCAGCATCATCAAAGACGATGAATGGCGATTTTCCACCCAGTTCAAGTGATACCTGGGCAAAATTCTCAGCCGAATTTCGGATGATGTTGCGTGCGGATTCAGGCCCACCCGTGAACGAGATGCGCTGCACGAGCGGGTGAGATGTAAGTACCCTCCCGCAAGGGTCACCATGGCCTGTCACGACATTGAAAACACCGGGTGGAAAACCCGCTTCTTCAACAAGCCGAGCAAAATCAAGCATTGGGGCGGAAGCGTGTTCTGAGGCCTTCAGCACCACGGTGTTGCCCGCCGCGAGGGCCGGTCCAATTTTTACCGCCACAAGAAAGAGCTGCGAGTTCCACGGCACCACCGCGGCCACCACGCCAAGTGGCTCACGAAACGTCATGGCCAGCATGTCAGGCTTGTCGATGGGCAGCGTATTGCCCATCACCTTGTCGGCAGCACCGGCATAGAAATGAAAAAACTCAGCTATATATTTTGCCTGCCAGCGCGTTTCCTTCAGCATCTTGCCGGTGTCGATGGTCTCGGTGCGGCCCAGTTCCTCTGACTTCTGCGCCAACAATTCGGCAAGGCGACGCAAATATTTGCCGCGTGCGGTGGGGAGTGCGGCAGCCCACTCACCTGAGGTGAAGGCACGGTGGGCTGCCTCAACAGCTCGGTTCACATCCGCGGCGGTTGCCTCAGGAATTTCCGACCAGTCCTCACCCGTCGCCGGGTTCATGGAGGTAAAGGAACGCATGTCTGACGCATCTGTCCATTTTCCGTCAATGAACATCTGGTAGCGCTGCAGTGCAGTCATGGCGCGGCCTCCTCAACTTTACTCCAAATTAGCGTTTGAGTTGGAATTGTGATGCAAGATTTTCGCCCAGGGCTGTCGGAAATTTCTTACAGGCGCAAAGCCTTGCTCGTTTAGGGTTTTTAAGGTTTAGGGTGGAGGTTTGGGTGTCAGCCAAGAAGGTAATCGGCGGGCCTTTGGTGATTGGCGGCAGCAGGCTATCCCTGTCACGGGCCATCCGCGCCGGTGATTTTGTGTTCTTGACCGGCCAATTGCCGTTCAAAGATGGGCAAATCATGACAACCGGCAGCATCGAGGAACAAACCCGCGCTGTGCTCGATGACATCACCGGCTTGCTGAAGGAAGCAGGCTGCGAGCGTTCGGATGTCGTGAAGGCGATGGTCTGGTTGCGTGAGCGGGCCGATTTCCCCGGCTTCAATGCCGTCTATGGTGAGTATTTCCCCGATGAGGCGCCCACCCGCTCTGCTGTCGTAAGTGATTTGCTCGTCGATGTCCGCGTCGAGGTGGAGGTCATCGCTTACAAGCCGATGGCAGGCTGATATGCCTTTGACAGCGCAAGGTACCGCCTATGAGAGTTTTGGCCATGAAGACCGGGTGATTGCGCTCATCCACGGTCTTGGCCTTAACCGTCATTCATGGCAATGGCAGGTGCCTGCATTGGCGCAAAGTCATCGCGTGATCACATTTGATATTTACGGTCATGGCCAGAGCGCTGAGCCGCCTAGCACGCCTAACCTCACCTTGCTCAGCGAACAGCTTGCCGCGCTTCTCGATCATCTCCAAATCGCAAGCGCATCGATTTTTGGCTTTTCTCTGGGCGGCATGATCGCGCGGCGTTTCACCATGGATCATCATGAGCGCGTAGAAGCACTTGGCATTCTGCACTCCGCCCATGAGCGAAACAGGCCGGCTGAGGAATCGATCAAGGCGCGGGTGGAGCAAGCGGCAAAGGATGGTCCCGCTGCCACGGTGGAGGCGGCCCTTCAACGCTGGTTTACCGACAGTTTCCGCCTCAGCCACCCCATGATTATGGCGCAGGTGCGGGATTGGATACTTGCCAACCGCAAGGAGATCTATGCGCCCATCTACCAAGTTCTGGTCGATGGTGTGGCAGAATTGGTGGCACCCAACCCGCCCATCACCGCCCCCACGCTTGTCATGACGGGTCAAGAGGACCACGGCAATTCACCTGCCATGAGCCGCGCCATTGCAGCCGAAATTCCCGGCGCCGAGTTGGTGATTCTGCCGGGCTTGCGTCATATGGCGCTGGCGGAAGCACCGGATATCTTCAATGCGAAACTACTCAGCTTTATGGCGCGGGTGCAAAATGATTGAGGCATCGCAGGGCATACTTGCGGGCATCCGTGTTCTGGATTTCAGCCGCATGCTGTCGGGTCCTTATTGCACCATGATGCTCGCTGACCACGGCGCTGAAGTCATCAAGATAGAAGGTCCAGAGGGCGACACCAGCCGCAGCAACGGGCCGTGGCGCGCAGACGATACCCATCATGAATGGGCAGGCTATTTTGTCAGTCTCAACCGTGGCAAAAAAAGCATCATGCTGGATCTCAAGAGCGAGGACGCCAAAGCGATCGTGTGGGATCTCGTGCGCTCCTCGCATGTTCTGGTTGAGAATTTCCGCCCCGGTGTGATGGAACGGCTTGGGCTTGGATACGAGGAATTGGCAAAGCTGAACCCGGGCCTTGTCTATGCAACGGTTCGCGGCTTTGGCGACCCGCGCAGTGGCGAAAGTCCTTATGCGAGCTGGCCGTCTTATGATGTGGTCGCCCAGGCGATGGGCGGGCTGATGAGCATGACCGGGGCAGACCGCGAACACCCGATGAAGACCGGGCCTGGCATCGGCGATGTCTTTACCGGCATGATGCTCGCTTTTGCGATCATCGCAGCGGTGCGCCATGCAGAAAAAACTGGCTGTGGCCAATTTGTGGACATCGCCATGTATGACGCGATGCTGAGCCTGTGTGAACGGCTTGTTTATATCTATGATATGGAGGGCAAGGTTGCCGAGCCTTCCGGCAATGGCCATCCTCTGCTGGCACCTTTCGGGGTCTTCCCGGCCTGTGACGGCTGGGTGTCCATCGGCGTTGTTGACGATGCTTTCTGGCGAGAGCTTGTCGGCATCATGGAAAGGCCGGATCTCCTCTTGGATCAGCGTTTCGCTACCAAATCTGGCCGGCGCGCGCATGCAGCTGAGATCAATGAAATTGTGAGCGGCTGGACGCGCATTCGCAGCAAAGCGGAGCTTTTGAGACTGCTTGGCAGCAAGCTGCCATTCGGGCCAGTCAACGATGCTCGCGATATCTTTGCTGATCCGCATGTGGCAGCACGCAACATGATCGTTGAAGTTCCTCATGCTGAACCAGACCTGAAGGGCTGGAAGGTTGCCGCCAATCCGGTGCGCTTTGGTCTTACACCTGGCGTGAAGTTGTCAACACCACCGAGGCTGGGTGAGCATAATGGCATGCTCAAACCTGCCAAGCCCATCACCTGAATGCTGGAGTCTGTCATGGAATTGAAGATCAGAAAGCTTGTGAACTTTGAAGAGGAAATTCATCTGGAAGGTGAGCGCAAAGCCAATCCACCATTGCGGATGCTGGGTGTAGCTGCCGTGGTAAAAAATCCTTGGGCTGGGCGTGGCTATGTGGAGGATCTAAAGCCCGAGATCCGCGCCTTCGCGCCTGTGCTCGGCAAGCTACTCACAGACAGGATCTTGGCCATGGCTGGAAGCGCAGATAGGATCGAGGCCTATGGCAAAGCGGCTATGGCGGGTCTGGATTGCGAACAGGAACATGCCTCAGCCCTCATCCACACCCTTCACTACGGCAACTTCTTCCGCAAAGCGCTGGATGCAAAGACCTATCTTGGATTCACCAATACGCGCGGCCCCGCCAATACCCAGATCCAGATACCTTTGATGGACAAGCACGATACGGGCCGACGCTCACACTATCTCACGGTGCAGTTCTCGATTGCGGATGCACCGGCAGATGATGAGTTGATCGCTGCCTTGGGTGCGGCCACTGGTGGGCGCCCGCATCACCGTATCGGCGACCGCTATCAGGATCTCGCCGACATTGGAGCCGATAGCAGCGATCCTGCGCGGATCAGCCGCTAGAAGGGAGAAAGGAAGGACTGCCTCATGTCCATGATCCAAAGCGATCTCGATATCGTCTCTCGCGACCTGTTCATCAAGGGAATGCGGCAGGTAGCCAATAGTGTTGCGGTTGTCACCACCACTGGAGATGCAAAGCACAATGGTGCAACGGTAAGTGCCTTCTCCTCGGTATCCGCAGACCCGCCACAACTGCTTGTCTGCCTCCGGTCAGCCAGTCAAATTGCGGCGGCGGTGACTGCCAATGGTACTTTCTGCCTCAATGTCCTGTCGCATCACCACCAGCATCTGGCTGAACGCTTCTCAGGCGTTCATGACAGTGTGGTGGAAAACCGTTTCGATGGCATCGATTTCCACGCGGAAGATACCTGGGTTGTGTTTGCAGGCGCTACATCCTTTTGCTGCATCGTCGCTGACCGTATCATCGCGGGAACCCACACCATCTTCATAGGTCATGTTCAGCGCCTGCGAACGGCGAATGACGAACCGCTCACCTATTTTCAAGGCAACTACCGGAACCTCGCAAAAGTCTGATTTCTAAGGTGACAGGCAAATTTGATCCACCTCCACTGAAGTGGTCCGACTTGAAGTATGTCTCATGGCATCAAGGAGGACTAGAACATGCAAAGAAAGAAGCACACGCCAGAAGAGATCGTCGCCAAGCTGCGGCAGTGGTCTGCCCCCTGAAAAGTGATACGTCCTCATGTATGGATTTAAAAACTAAGAGGGACGGAACTAAGGCAAAAGATGTGATGGCAAAGCCCTGGCCAGTCGAACATTGACAGTGAAAGAGTAACCGACCGCGACGGCGTTAAGGGAAATCGCTTCACGTGAGGTTCTATTGTTAATTTCTGGAACCAAAATTAACGCACAAGCATAAACCAATCATTCATGTGCTCAATAATGATGAAATGGTTCAGGGAAAAAATATCAATTAATGTTGCGTCATCGATGGCGGCTATATGCGGCCCCCAATTTAGACCGTTGATGATCCCTTAGCGCGTAATCCCTTCCCTGTTCCTATCGCGCAAATTCCCTGTTCCAATGATTGGGCAACTGTTCAAATAAGGCTTAATTTAAAGCGTATCTGCCCAGAAGCGCCTTAGTTGCTTTGCTCGATTTGGCCAAAATTCCCTGTATTTTCCCTGTTATTGCGTGCTGACCCGGAGAAAAATCCACTCCGGACTGCGAGCACAGCCAATCCTTTCAAGCGTGCATGTATGATTTGGGAAGTGGGCGCGAAAAGCGCCTGAAGCCTTTGATTATCGGGGTTCTTGAGGCGGCAATCATACATCGGAGACGGCTGAGTATTCAGGTTTTTGGCTGAAATCCTCAAATCGTCTCCGGGTTGGAAATCGATGTATGATTTGGGCCTTTGGTTTTTGCCGGATAAGTCAAAAGGAACTGGCTCTTGCCACTCTCACAAGTTCCTTAGTGTATGGGGTGCGGGGCAAGTTGCAGATTTCGGCTGTTGTTCCTATTTCAATCAGTTTGCCCTGATGTAGAACGGCGATCCGGTGGGCTAGGGCCGCAGCGGCTGCGATGTTGTGGGTGACGAAAAGCACAGCAACCCCCTGTGATCTGCTCAGATCGCGGATCAGATGCAAGATGGATGCCTGAACCGACACGTCCAGGGCTGAGGTTATCTCATCGCACAACAGGATCGACGGTCGCGCTGCAAGTGCGCGGGCAATCGCGACCCTTTGGCGTTCGCCGCCAGATAACTCTGCTGGGTAGCGTGTCAGATAGTTTGGACCAATACCTACTTCGGCAAGGCGGTCAGTGGTGCTGGCACGAACGTCGGGGTCGTTCATGCCGAAGTAGAGACGCAGGGGCTGCGCTATGATTTCTGCCACATTATGGCGAGGATTGAGCGAAGAGTCGGGGTTCTGGAAGATCAGTTGGATGACTCGGCGCCTTTCCATTTCATTTGCCGCTCCACCGCACACAATCTTTCCGTCGGAGAGCGGCCATACACCGGAGATGGCACGCAATACCGTCGATTTGCCGCTTCCAGACTCGCCTACCAACGAAAGGATCTCGCCTTGCATCAACTCGAGATTAAGGTCGCTAATTGCTGGCTGTGATGGCTGCCGCCGCGCGAGCCACTTTGGAAAGATCTCGCGGCTATAGCTCACAGTGACATTCTCGAGTTGGAGAACAGGCTCTTTTGCCGTTAACCGTGCAATAACTGGTAAGGGGCTGAAGATTTTTGGCGCCGCCGTCAGCATTGGGTAGCGGCAGGCGACGAAATGTCCTGCCCGAAGCCTCTGTAGCGGTGGATGGCTCTCCGCGCAGCCTGGGTCCCCATGCGTACAGCGCGGAAGAAAGCTGCATCCCGCGCGCCGTTCTGACAAGCCCGGCGGCGACCCATCAATCGGCTGCGGAAGCGATACGCCAGACAGGCGGGGAACCGCTTCCACAAGGGCTTTCACATAAGGATGACTTGGTTCCGCAAGAACTTTGTCCGTCTCGCCAAACTCAACAATGCGCCCGGCATACATAACGGCAAGCTTGCCGCACAGCTGTGCCAGCACGCTCAGATCATGGCTGACACAAACCACCGTCATTGTGCGCTGACTGCGGATTTCGCTCAGAAGTTCAATAATGTGTTGTTGTGTTGTGACATCGAGCCCAGATGTTGGTTCGTCGAGCAGCAAGACCTGCGGTTGGCCAGCCAGCGCCATGGCGATTGCCACGCGCTGCAGCTGCCCTCCCGAAAGCTGGTGCGGATATCGCTTTGCCAGTCGTTCTGGATCAGGAATGCGCACTTGCCGGAGCAGCTCAACGGTCTGCCACTTTCGCTCGGCAGCTGAAAATCTGGTGTGCAACCGAAGGGCCTCATTTATGTGGTCTTGGATCCGCATGGAGGGGTTCAGGGCGGTTCCGGCATTCTGGGGTACCATGGCCAGTTTGCCACCCCGCAGTGCCTCCAGCTCGCTGTCATTTTGGTCCAGCAGCGACGCTCCGGCGAAGCTCACCTTGCCATTAATGCGGCGTAGACCGTCCTTTACGAGGCCCATCATCGCCAAAAGCAGCGTGCTCTTGCCGCAGCCCGACTCGCCCGCGATACCGATCGCTTCGCCTTCTGCGATCTTTAGGCTTGTGTCATCGATCACCGGCGACGCGCCCGCGCCTTGGGCGGCTGCGGCGATTGAGAGACGGTCGATGTTCAGCAGCATCATGGTTGTGGTATCCGTCCGAGCTGGCCGATGCTGAGGACCTTAGCCCAGGCGTCTACCGACAGGTTGACGCCGATGATCAGGCTGCTGAGAAAGACCATCGGCCAGACTACCGCCCAAGGGGCACTTCGCATGATACCGCGCGCGTCTGAGATCATCTGACCCCAGTCAGGCGTTGGAGGGGCAACACCCATACCAAGAAACGACAGTGAACTGACGGCAAGGAAGATCCACGACCATTGCATCGCACCTTGTACAGCAAGACTGTCGCGGATGTTCGGGAGAAGCTCTGTGACGGCGATGGTCCAGCGGCTTTCGCCGCGGACTTGCGCGGCCAACACGAAATCGCGGGCGACGAAATCCAGCGCGGCGCTACGTGCAAGATAGATGACTGAAAGCCCGTAGGAGAAACCAAGCAGAGGAATGAGTGCCACGGTGCTGCTGCCAAGTGCGGCGACGAACAGCATGACCAAGAGGATCCATGGAATGGCGACCATGGCATCAATCACCCGCATAACGCAGGCATCGAGGCGTCCACCCGCAAGTGCCAAAATAATGCCAAGGAGACAGCCCCACACCATGGCGCAGATCGTGGAGAGCGTGCTAATCACTATAGCCTCACGGCCGCCGAGCAGTGTACGGCTGAATATGTCGCGGCCAAGCCGGTCGGTTCCAAAAAGATGGGCAAAAGAGGGCGGCTCAAGGATCGCCGCCGCATCCTGCGCTACTGCGTCGTGGGGAATAATGATTGGCGCTAAAAGCGCGATCAACAGATGGACTATGACGAGCACTATTCCCACCGCCCCCGAGCGTTGACGCAGCATGGCGCTGAGCGTGGCGAATCCGCTCTTCATGCTCGGTAAGTCCGGAGCCTAGGATTAAGCATAAGGGCGACAATATCGGTCACCATATTGGTTATGACATAGGTGATGCCGAACAAAAGTGCGATGGCCTGTACCAGCGGAAGATCTCGATCGCCTACTACATCAACTGCGAGCCTACCTAGGCCTGGATAGTTAAAAATGCTTTCCACGATCACCACGCCGCCGAGCATCCAGGCAATGGTAAGGCCGATCACGCTGATCACTGGCAACAGTGAGTTCGGCACCACGTGCCGCCAGATGATCTGCTGCCGAGGAACGCCCTTGAGACGCGCCATGAGGACGAAATCGCTCTTGAAGACATCGATGACGGAAGCTCGTACCATCCGCATGATGTGCGCTGATAGTATCATGCTCAGCACTAAAGCCGGTAGGACCGCGGCGGCGGCCATTTCTGGCAAGGATGCCTTATAGCCTATGGTGACTACGCCTGCCGTCCACTCTAGCCCCACGGCGAACACCATAATCAGCAAGCTGGCCGACACGAATTCGGGAATGGTCATCGCCACGAGTGCAACTCCCGAGGCGGCGAGATCAAATGGACCATCGTGGCGGAGGCCGGCGAAGATTCCCAGAAACACAGCGAGCGGAATGCCAACCAGCGCAGCCACGGCGCTGAGAACGAGCGTATTGCGCAAGCGCCAGCCGACGATTTCGGTAATCGGCTTGTCACGCTGCGTCGAGATTCCGAGATCACCACTCATTATGCTGCTGGCCCACTGGCCGAACCGTATGGCGGGCGATGCATCAAGACCCATACGCGCGCGGCACGCATCTAAAGCCGCACCCTTGCCCTCGCGCCCGAGATAGGCGGTGCAGGCATCGCCTGGCATCAATTCAAGTCCTGCAAACACCACCACCGAAATCAGGACCAGCGTGAAAACGGAGTTTGCGATACGCCGAACGATCAGACTGAGCATTCTGAAGCCTTTAAGCCTCGCTCATTTTGGGATAAGATCAACCAAGTGCCAGCGGATGTAGTCCTCATCGAGCGGCTTGACCCCTTGAACATCGGCGGTAAGGACGCGCAAACCGTTCTGCTGGTAGGGAATAAAGGTTCCGCCCTCTTCGAAAAGAATGCGCTGCGCGTCCTGATAAAGCGCACGGGCTGCGGTGAAGTCAAGCGTTGCGCGGGCCTTGTCGAGGATTTGGTCATAGGCCGGATTGGAGTAATAGCTCTCGTTCCAAGCGCTGCCAGTCCGGTAGGCTTCGTTGAGGATTTGATCGGCAGGCCGCGCGCTCCACGATGTTATGGCGGCGGGAACCTTCATCCACACGTCGTCCCAGTATCCGTCAGAGGGGGCCAGTGTCAGCTTCACGCGTATGCCGGCTTTCGCTACCTGCTGCTGATAGACTTCGGCGAATTGCACCATTCCCGGTTCCAGATCGGCAGTGTGAACTTCAATGTCAATACCGTTGGGATATCCGGCCTCAGCCAAGAGTTTTTTCGCCCCCTCCGCATCCGGCGGGCATTCGAGCGGAGCTCGGAACGGATCATTCGCCTTGACCGGTTGGTCACAGCCCGTCACCCCGTTGCCCTCTCCTACCATGAGCTTCAGCATCTCGGTACGGTCTACGGGAATGCGCATCGCTTTGCGGACGCGGGCATCGGTGAATGGTGCAGTGTCTGTGCGGAAGACCAAGCCAAACCAGCCCCCGGCCGGATAATTCTGCACGCTAAAGGCCGAATTATCCTTGTACTGGGATATCTGGTCGAGGGTAAGCGTGTTGTAGTTCAACTGGCCGGCCAGCATGGCCTGATTGCGCGCTTCGCTGTCTGGAATGGCCGTGAAAACAACCTTGTCTAGCTTCGGACGGCCTTCCCAATAAGCATCATTGGCGGCGAGTACGGTCTGGCCCTCGGGATCATAGCTTTCGATCTTGAAGGGCCCGGTGCCGATGCCGGTCTTGCTGATGTTCGCACCAGAGCCTTCCGGGATCATCCTAGCCCGGTAGTCCATTAGCAGCAGCGGCAGGCCCGCGTGCGGCTTAGAGAGCATGATCCTAGCGGTTGCCGGATCAACCACGTCCACCCGGTCGATGAAGTCGAGGACTGAGGCCAGAGGGGATTCTAGGGCGGGGTCCTTGATCCGCTCCAGCGTATACTTCACGTCAGCGGCGTCGAAGGCGCTGCCATCATGGAAGGTAACGCCGGACTGGAGCGTGATGGTCCATTCGGTGGCGGTGGCATTGGAGGTCCATGCCGTCGCGAGTTCCGGCGCGGGCTCGCCATTGTCATCCTGGCGGACCAGCCGGGAATACAGCATGTCGTTCACTTCATAGAAGCGGTTCGCGGAGATGGGGTCTAGGCTTTCCTTGCCACCATAACTGAGGTCGTTGGCGCGCCGGAATACTTTCTCGGCGGCGGCGTCCGTTACGGTAATGGTAAATGCAGCCAAAATCAGGGCGGCGGCAATCAGAAAACGAATCATGGCGCTTCCTCCACTTGCTGCCGCATCCATCACTGAAAGAGGCATTATCAATTACAATTGCGGCAACGTTGGTTAGTTGTCATGAAAGTATGATGACATAAAACGTCCTCCCCGCAAATGAAAAGGAGACAGGGAAAATGCTAGTTTCTACCTATAATATTCAGTGGGGAAAGGGTCGCGATGGTGTGGTCGATCTTGGTAGGATTGCGCGGGTCGTGGCAGACGCTGACATCATTGGACTTCAGGAGGTCGAGCGCAACTGGCGGGAGATGGAGTATGCCGACCAAGTGCAGCGCCTAGCCGAGCTGTTTCCGGACAGGCACTTGTTCTTCGCGCCCTCCGTGGATATCGACGGCAGTAACCTTGGCGAGGGTGGACGGGTTGTTGGTCGCCGCCGGCAATATGGAGTGCTGGTCATCTCGCGCTGGCCTGTCCTGACGGCGCGCACATATCCATTGCCCTCATATCCGGTCCACGGCCACCTGAATGACAGCAGCGCATTGCTCGAAGCTGTGATTGGCCATCCAGCTGGATCGTTCCGGGTATATGTCACTCACCTGAATTATGTATCGGAGCGCCAGCGTTTGCTGCAAACACGGCTCGTCATGGACATCGTCACCGATGCGCCCATGCAGGGCGGGCCCATCACCGGACCCGGTGTTCCGGCCTCTGAATATGGAGCTGACTGGATGGCAATCCAGAAGGAAGAGGTTCCGTCGATGCCCCGTCCGGCGATCCTGCTGGGCGACTTCAACATGATGCCCAGTTCGCCCGAATACGCGATTTTGGTCGGGCCGGTTGGCCCGGACTATGGCCGCCTCGCAGAGCACGGCTTGTTCGCCGACGCTCTCACCCTCGCCGGACTGAGCGAGAATACCGGTATTACATATCCGGCCAATGACATTGAGCAAGCCAAGCGGATCGACCACATCTTCGTCACGTTGGAGTTGGCAGATTTGGTCCGCCGTGGCTGGATAGATGAGGCAGCAGACGCATCCGACCACCAGCCAGTTTTCGTTGAGTTGGACTGGAACGGCGTCATCTAAGTAGAGGTGGCGGATATATCTTTGTTCACGCTGTGGATTAAATATCCTTTATCGGCAGTTGCGATGCAAGACAACTAGCTCGTCCTGCCGATTTTCATAAGCCTGCCGCGCCCACTGTGGCACTAGTCTGTCAATGCCTACGGGGCAGTCTTTTACAAATAATTCGCATATGTGTCTTTCGTTCGTCATATCCGATCCTTAATCGGCAGGGAGGTAAACATAAAATAGGAAGTCCTTATGAAGAATATTCTTGCTGCTGGCTTTGTTGCCATGAGCGTCTTCGCAGCCACTAGCGCCGTTGCTCAGGATACCATCCGCTTTGCGTTTACGGATATTGATGGTCTAGAAGCGGTGCAGCGCGAGATGGGCCCCTTCAAAGATGCATTTGAAGCGGCTTCTGGCTTGAAAGTCGAATTTTTCCCCGTTTCGGGTCGCACCGTAGCTGTAGAAGCAATGGCCGCTGATCAGGTTGATTTCGTGCTGACCGGCCCTGCAGAATACGTGGTCTTCAACGCGCGCTTGAAGGCGCTGCCCGTTGTGACATGGACGCGCCCTGACTATTATTCAACGCTGGTTGTGCTGGACGCCAGCCCTGTTAAGACGCCCGCCGACTTGAAGGGCATGAAAGTGTCGTTCGGCGAAATCGGCTCCACTTCACAGCACTTGGGCCCGGTAACACTCATGTCTGAAGCTGGTCTGGGTTACAGCACTGATTACGAGCCTGTGTTCCTCAAGCGTAACGTGGCTGTCGAGGCATTGATTGCAGGCGATATTGGCGCGATTGGCTTGAACCGCACCCATATCGACAGCATTACCGAAAAGTTCCCGGATCAAAAGTTCCGCCCCATTGCAAAGGGTGTAACTTTGCCGAATGACGTACTGCTGGTTTCTCCGACCGTTGCGCCAGAAGTGGTCGAAACTGTTCGCAAAACATTTGCCGAGAATGGTGACGCGCTGCTTGCTGCGCTGACGAAAACGGAAGAGAACGCCAAGTATATCGGTGGAAGCTTCGGCGCGACGGTGACGGATGCTGATTACGATATCGTGCGCAAAATGTATGAAAACATAGGTATCACTGAGTTTACAGCATTCGTCGAGTAACCAGCGAATGAACGCGCCCACAGCGCCACAATGCTCACAAGCCGGCTCCACATATGTGGAGCCGGTTTTGGTTGTTGGTGGGTTCGTAAAGAATTTTGATGGCCGCTTGGTATTGAACGGTTTGGATTTTGCGATCGCGCCGGGTCAGTCAACCGCACTGATTGGTGCCAATGGATCGGGGAAATCAACACTGCTGAAATGTTTGATCCGCCTGATCGAGCCAAGTGCGGGCCAAATCCAAATGCTGGGCCGCGATGTTCGCGCGCTGTCGCCACGCGATTTGCGTGCGTTTCGCGCGCAGGTGGGGATTGTCTGGCAGCGCCATAATCTGGTGCCGCGCTTATCGGTTTTATCAAATGTCATCCACGGTGTGCAGTCGCGTCTGTCTGGACCGCGAGCGTGGTTTCAGGCCTTGGCTCCGGCCGATGTGCGCGGTGAGGCCATGCAATGTCTCGATCGCGTTGGCCTTGCCGATCGTGCCGCGACGCGCGTGGATAGCCTTTCGGGCGGGCAACAGCAGCGCGTGGCCATCGCCCGCATGCTGATGCAGCGCCCTGCGTTCATTCTGGCTGATGAGCCTGATGCAAGCCTTGACCCGCAAACGGGTGAGGAAGTCATGGCACTTTTGCTGAGCCTTGTGCGTGAAAAAGGATTGTCGCTATTGATGATCTCGCACCGACTTGAACATACGCTCGAGTTTTCAGACCGCATTTTGGGCCTTGCAAAAGGCCGCATTGCATTGGATTTGCCAACCTCGCAGGCCGATGCCGCTAGTTTGCGGCGTTTCTTTGATCATCAGGAGCCTGCATGACCACCCTTTCTGTGTCGGCTGTCATTTCGCCACCACCACGCTTCAGCCACCGCTCTTTGTCCGAATATGTGGGAATTTTGTTAGTTTTGGGGTTGGTCACCTCGTCGCTTATGGCCACGGCCCCAGCGCTGGATAAGCTGAGCCGCGGTGCTGCGCGCCTTTTTGCGCCGTCTGGCATGTTGACGCAGATGTTTCCGCCTGATTTCAGCCGCATCATCCCGATCGGCTGGAAGCTGCTCGAAACGCTGCAAATGGCGGTAGCGGGCTGTTTCTTGGGCCTTTTATTGGCTATTCCGTTCGCGATTCTGGCAACGGACCGCTTGTCGCCGCATCCGTGGGTGCGCAATGTGGCCCGCGCCGTGATTGCACTGTTTCGCACCGTACCTGATTTGATTTGGGCGATCATTTTTATCATCATCGTTGGGCTTGGGCCCGCTGCGGGCGTGATGGCCATCATGGTAGATAAAATAGGCTTTGCAGGCCGCTTTTTTGCCGAAGCGATGGAGGAAAGCGACGCGGGACCGCAAGACGCCTTGCGCGCCATTGGTGCCAATCGTTTGGGAACAATCGTATCGGCTGTGTTTCCTGCTTGTTTGCCCTCATTTACGGCCACTTCGTTGTTTGCGCTGGAAAAATCTGTGCGCGGTTCGGCGGCTCTTGGTCTGGTTGGAGCAGGAGGCATTGGCGTTGATCTGAAGGTTGCGTTTGATCTGTTCAATTATGATGAGGCGCTGGCAATCATCCTGATGATGCTGGCGCTTGTCATTACTGTTGAGCAAGGTTCGGGCTGGATAAGAAAGAAGTTAATATGACACACGTTGCAACGGACACGGCGCATCATTATTGGAACACCCAGTGGCAACAGGTGGATGCAACATCGCCATGGGCCACCGCGGAGCCTTGGGTACTTGATCATGCCTGCACGCTTGCACCGGGTAGCCGCATACTGGATCTAGGCGCAGGAATTGGGCGACACGCTCTGGCGCTTGCTGACATGGGGCATCAGGTGACGGCATTAGACGCCGCCGAAGCTGCTATAGCAGCAATTAATAAGGCAGCCCAGGCACAGGGGCTTATGGTTGCCACCACGTTAGCCGCCATGACAGACTTGCCCTATGAAGCAGGCCAGTTCGATCACGTGCTGTCATGGAACGTAATCTATCACGGCGATGAGGAAATTGTGCGCCGCGTGCTGATGGAGATTGCCCGCGTTACCCGAACAGGCGGCACCCTCATGGCAACAATGCTGTCGGCCCGCCGTGTGCCGGTTGAGCGCGCGAATGCGCCTGGGCGCGAAGTTAGCCGCAATACTTGGATATTCGACGGTCCCGGCGACAAAGTGCATCCGCACTATTTTTGTAATGCCGCCGATCTGATTGCCCTTATGCCCGAGTTCGAGATGCTCACCCTGTTCGATCGCGTGCATGAAAAGCCTGGTTCATGGCATTGGCACCTTTTGGCCGAGAAGAACTAATGATTGCCGAGTTCATTGAGGGCGCAAGCCTCGTTCTAGATGAAAAAGTTGAAACCGCCGACCTGCGCATCGAAAACGGGTTCATTACGGGCATAGACGTGGCGCGCGACGGGGCGGCTGTAATCAATGGCCGTGGAAGGTTTTTGGCTCCGGCATTTGTCGATATTCATGGTGACGCGTTTGAACGCCAGATTATGCCGCGTCCCGGTGTGACCGTGCCCACTGAGGTAGCCCTTCTGGAAACCGACAGGCAGCTTGCCGCCAACGGAATTGCAACAGCCTATCATGCGCTGACCCTGTCATGGGAGCCTGGGCTGCGAAGTGTGGATATGGGCTGGCAGGTGGTGAGGGCACTGCAAGATTTGAGCTCGCGCCTGACATCAGATAATCGCATCCAGTTGCGGTGGGAAACCTTCTGTTCCGAGGCGGAACCCCTGATAGCCCATATGTTAGCAGGGCCAAGTCGCCCCGCTCTGGCATTTAACGACCATACAACGGCTGCGCTTTTGCATCCTGCGATTGCCACGCATGATCGCCCGTTTGATCATGCAGACGACTACCCTACAGCCGATCTCGCGGGAGAGGCGTTTGCCCGCAAGATGAACGACCGAGCAAAGCGCGCGCATATGAGCGTAGCCGATTATGTGGCAATGATTACGAACATTTGGGCGCGGCGTGGCAAGGTGCCAAGAAATATTGAGCGCATAGCGACGTTGGCCCGAGCGCACGATGCCCCCATGTTGAGCCACGATGACAGCCAAGTGCAAACCCGAACCTATTATCGCGCTCAAGGTGCAAATATTGCCGAATTTCCGATGCATGAGCGAGTTTTTATGGCCGCAAAACATGCCGGTGATTCGATTGTTCTTGGCGCGCCGAACGCCATGCGAGGTGGCAGTCATTTGGGCGGTCCCAGCGCGAGCGAGATGATTGCGCGTGGATTGTGCGATATTCTGGCTTCAGACTATTACTACCCTTCCATGCTGGGTGCGATAGTGCGGCTTCATGCCGACAAAGTTGCTCCGCTGTCAGCGCTTTGGAAATTGGTGTCTGCAAATCCCGCCTCAGTCATGGGCCTGATGGATCGCGGCCGCATTAGTCCCGGCCTACGCGCCGATCTTGTGCTTATAGATTGGCCTGAGGGCGGCGCTCCCGTCCCGCTTCGCACTTGGGTAAGCGGGCGTGGTGGCTATAGCGCCATGCATAATCTGCGCGATGCAGTTCGCTTCTCTGAGAAATAAATTTCCCATGGCCTGCCCCCTGAATGGTGATACGCCATGCTGTAAGGCTTTTGTTCCAATGGAGTATGGAAGAGTTGGTAAATGGTATAGTGTTGAAAGTAAAGTCGCTAAGCTCGGCGTTGCAGCAATTACATGAGACTTTCCCTCGTGATGAAATCATCTGTGCGGGGAGTTGTCATCAGTCGGAATCTGCACAACTCATTCTAAAGAATTAGAAAAATGCAGGATCAAGAATGAAGACGTTTTCTAGTCTTGTGATCAACGTACCATTTAGCCTTTAATTCGAGAGTGCGTTCCGCGCTTCTTGTTCTGAGTGAGAAAAATTCAAGAGCTCAGACATGTTAGCGAGCAGAAGCGTATCTATAACCGAAGGTGAAGTCGGCTTGATTGTCATAAAACGGACCCCGCGTCTCTGAAACTGTTTTATAGTTGTGACCAATAATCTGATGCCCATTGAAGATATGTAGTTGCACCCATTCAGGTCAATTAATGCTGCATCTTGGTCCGATTTCAAAGAACCGGCCTTTGCGTTGAAAGCAAGCTCAATCTCACCTATCCGTGTTGTATCGAGCCGACCATCTAATTTTAATGTCGTTATTTGCATGTAGCGCTTCTCCATTTATCATCGTCAGTTCTGTCCTGATGGAACAAGATTACATTAATATGTCAGCCCGTTCACGATCCATTGGTGCACAATCCATTCCCTGCTCGTACCGCGCCAATTCCCTGTTCCATTGAACGGGCAACTGCTCAAATAGGGCTTAATTCAAAGCGTATCTGCCCAAAAGCACCCTAGTTGTTTTGTTCGATTTGGCCAAAATTCCCCGTATTTTCCCTGTTATTGCATGCTGAACCGGAGAAAAATCCACTCCGGACTGCGAGCACAGCCAATCTTTCAAGCGTGCATGTATGATTTGGGAAGATGGCGCAAAAAGCGCCTGAAGCAGTTGATTATTGGGGTTCTTGAGGCGGCAATCATACATCGGAGACTGGCGGGAATTCGGGTTTTTGGCTGAAATCCTCAAATCGTCTCCGGGTTGGAAATCTGTGTATGATTTGAGGTTTTTGCAATCATTTATGGCCTGACTATTTTTGTCAGCCGCGCAGACAGTTTCTCAGATCAGCGGGCGAGATGAACAAGGCGAAGCAGTGCCTTTCAATGGAACCTGCCCGAGCTTCAGTTCTCTAGAAAATAGGTTTGATA
>CAJBCQ010000258.1 GCA_903951595.1 uncultured Hyphomicrobiales bacterium
GTGACCACATGCTGAACATATATGGCGAAATCGAGAAGGATGAAGCCCAGAATGGCATTGGCCCAGAAGGGCAATCCGATGAGGTTGAACAGGCCGAGATTGAATTGGCTGGCATAGGTGGCCGCGAATAACGCCGCCGCACCAACAGTGAGACGCGCCAACACCACATCCAGCACAAGAATGCTGAGATTGATGCGCCAACGCTGCTTCCAGTCGCCGACTTTCGGACGCAGCGCCGCATGCAATTCCGCATAAGCGACCACCACGAAAATGGCCAAGAACACCGAAAGCCTGAAACCTGTCTCGCTCATATCCAATCCCCTCTGGCAAAAGACGCTTGCTGACTATTTGCCATAAATTTGGTCGAATTGGCCACCTTCCGCAAAATGCGTTTCCTGGGCTGCTTTCCACCCTCCGAAAACGTCATACACGGTGAAAAGGGCCAATTCCGGGAATTTGTCTTTATATTTGGCAGCAACCCCACCGTGGCGCGGGCGGTAGAAATTGCGTGCGGCAATTTCCTGGCCTTCCGGCGTGTAGAGGAATTGCAAATAGGCCGTTGCAAGCCTCTTTGTGCCGCGCTTTTCGGCAACCTTGTCCACCACCGCAACGCTGGGTTCAGCCAGAATGCTGGTGGAGGGATAAATGATATCAAACTTCTCGGTCCCGAGATCTTTCACCGCCAAATGGGCCTCATTCTCCCAGGAAAGCAGCACATCTCCCACCCCGCGTTCGGCGAATGTAACGGTGGAAGCCCGCGCCCCGCTGTCGAGCACCGGCACATTGCGATAGAGCTTGCCGACAAATTTCTTCGGATCGAGACTGTTTTTGAGCGCATAGCCCCAAGCCGCCAGATAATTCCAGCGCGCTCCCCCAGAGGTTTTCGGATTGGGGGTAATGACCGCAACACCCTCCTTCGTCAGATCGCTCCAATCCTGGATGCCCTTGGGGTTTCCTTTGCGCACAAGGAACACGATGGTGGAGGTATAAGGCGCGGAGTTGAGCGGCAGACGGGCCTGCCAATTCGGATCAATCAACCCCTGTTTGGCAATGGCGTCGATATCATAGGCCAAAGCCAATGTGACGACATCGGCTTCCAGCCCGTCAATCACGCCGCGCGCCTGCTTGCCGGAACCGCCATGGGATTGCTGGACGGTAAGCGTGTCACCGGTTTTCGCCTGCCAGAATTCAGCGAAAGCTGCGTTCACTTCCGCATAAAGCTCGCGCGTGGGGTCATAGGAAACATTGAGCAGTGAGACTTCGGCAGCCTGCGCATTCGCGGTGAAAAGGGCAGCCGTAAGGGCAAAGGCGCCAAGCGCCTGACGACGGTTCAACATGGGATCATGCCTCCGGGGGATTACCAGAAATGGGCGCTGAGATGGGCTTCGGCGTCCGTCCGCTTTTCGCGAACATCGGACATGAGAAGCTCCAGCGAGGCACGCTGAACGCCATCGCGCTTCATCAGTGTTTGCACGATGGGATCATCCAGCATCTCACCGAGCGTTGGTTCCTTCAGGCACTGCAAAGACATGGAAACCTCCATTTGCATAACGGGCCCACAGGTCTCCCCGTGGCGCTTTAGCGTTGGTGACGCGGCGCAAGCTGCCCTTCAAATCCCGCGTGTTCGTTTTAGCGAACGAACTATCTCTACTAAATCGGTAGAGATTGTCAAGTAAGTAACCCTGGAAAAAGCTGAAAATATTTCAAGCCTATAAAAATATGAGGTTTTTTAACGCAGCGTCCGCACGCGGGGGCCAGAAACATCCCGTTCGAGCCGTTCCAAAGCGGGCGATCCAGCGAACGCATCGGCGATAGAGGCCTTTTCCAGCACTTCCCGGCTCGCTTCCGCCACCTGCGCGAAAACCTGCCGGATTTCGCAATGCGTCTCATCCGTGCAATCGGCACATTTGCGGTAGGCGATGATCGACAGACACGGCAGGGGCGCTATCGGCCCATCAATCAGCCGCAAAACCTGCGCGAAACTGATCTGGGATGCCGGCTTCAGCAGCGCATAGCCCCCCAGCTGGCCACGGCGGCTTTGCACAATTCCCGCTTTTTTGAGATTCAGCAGAATACGCTCCAAGAATTTGCGCGGAATATTCTGCCCCTCGGCAATATCCTGAATGAGCAAAGCCTGCCCCGCCGGCACACCGGCCAGCATGATGAGAGCGCGCAACGCATATTTAGCTTCGGCGGAAATCATGCAGTATTTATGCGCCTAGAAAAGCTGGCGGTCCACAGCGATGGTTTTCAGCAGCGCATGAACTTTCATCCCCGGTTTGAGCTTCAACTCATGCGCCGATGCCCGCGTGATGCGGGCGCGGATCATCTGCCCGCCTGCCTGCAAAAAAACCTCCGCATGCGCCCCATCCTCACGCATCTGGGCAATTCGCGCCGGGATGACATTGCGAATGCTGAGGCCGGAAGGCTTTTTCAACGCAATCGCCACATCCCGCGCCCGAATACGCAAGCGCACACGGGCATGCTTTTTGAGCCCCGTGACAGGAACCGCCAGTTCCACCCCATCCACCGCCACAAGACTCAAGCCGAACGCCTTGTCCTCAGATTGCACCACCGCTTCGAGAAGGCTTCCGGCTTCGAAATGCCCGGTGAATGCATCCAGCCTCTCATCGGCAAACACCGCCTGCACAGGGCCAGAAAGTACCACCTGCCCATCCCGCATCAGCAACACATGATCGGCAATGCGCGCCACTTCATCAATGGCGTGGGTGACATAGAAAACCGGCAGGCCAAACCGACGCGGCAGCGATTCAATCAAGCCCAATATCTGCGCCCGTAGCGGCAAATCGAGGGCAGAGACAGGCTCATCCATCAGCAACAGGCGCGGTTGGGTGCAAAGGGCGCGCGCAATCGCCACCCGCTGGCGTTCACCCCCCGAAAGTCCCGCCACATGGCGCGCAAGCAGCGGCGCAAGGCCCAGCGCCTCCACGATCATCTCACGCGAGAGCGCGCCTGCCCGCGCGCGCTTGGCCGCATAATCCAGATTGCCCGCAACCGACAAATGCGAAAACAGCCGTGCATCCTGAAACACGAAACCAACCCCGCGTTGATGCGCGCAAAGCGCCGCAAGATCATCCCCGCCCATCTTGAAACTGCCACTGGCCGCCTCAAGCCCCGCCAGTGCCCGCAACAGCGTGCTTTTGCCCGCCGCACTCGGCCCAAAAATGGCGGTGATGCCGCAAGCAGGCACTTCAGCGCGCGCATCTAACGCAAAGCTTCCATGCGAAACAGCAAGATCAAACCGGATCATTTGACAGCCCGCCGGTTGAGCAAGAACAGGGTAGACAGCACCGCAAAGGAGAATAGCAAAAGCATGCCCGACAGCACATGCGCGCGGCCATAATCAAGCGTTTCCACCGCTTCATAAATGGAGATCGACAATAGCCGCGTCTCACCAGGAATATTGCCACCCACCATCAGCACCACACCAAACTCGCCCACCGTATGAGCAAAGCCCAGCACCAGTGCGGTCACATAGCCGCGAATGGCCAGCGGGCTGATGACGGTGAAGAAGGCATCGAGCTTGGAGGCACCCAGGGTGGCGGCAGCTTCCATCGGCCCGCGCCCCACATCCGCAAAAGCCTGCTGCAAGGGCTGGACAACAAAGGGCAGCGAATAGAACAGCGATGCAATCACCAGTCCCTCAAAAGTGAAGGCAAGCGGCACGATGTCTTTGGCATAGCCAAAAGCCAGCAGCAGATAGAAACCAAGCACCGTGGGCGGCAATACGATAGGCAACGCCACCAGCGCCTCGATCAGCGGCTTCCACCGAACCCGCGTGAAGGCAAGCCACCACGCCAGCGGCACCCCCAGAAGGAACAGGATCAAAACCGTAAGCGCGGAAAGCTCAAGGGTGAGCCATATGGCAGGCCAATCCATCATGGCAAGCCATAGCCCGCCTTGGCGATGATGGCGCGCGCGGGTTCTGACTGGAAATAAGCGAGCAACGCCCGGGCAGCTTCATTGTCGGAAACAAGCAGCGCGTTCTGGCGGATGGGCTGGTGCAAATGCGGCGGTACGGGCCAATAACTGCCCGTCTGGCCCTGCACTTGCGACAGCGCCACAAGCCCCAATTCCGCATTGCCGGAACTGACCATGGCGAAAGCCTGCCCGATATTCTCGCCCATAACGATCTTGCCCTGCATTTGCGCGGCGGCACCCAATGCCGTGATCACTTGTTCCGCCGCCACACCATAGGGCGCAAGCTTGGGGTTGGCGATGGCAAGCCTGGTGAAAGCCGCTTCTTGCAGCATCACCGCGCCATCGCCAGAAATGCGGCCAGCATCCGCGCTGTAAAGCGCAAGGGCCCCCAGCGCATAGGTGAACTCAGTTCCAGCTATTCCCTTGGACCCAGCCAGCACCTTGGATGGTGTCTTGTCATCGGCCGCTAAGAATACATCAAAGGGCGCGCCCTGAAGGATCTGTCCCGCAAGCTTGCCCGTGGCCCCACCGATGATGGTGATGCGGTGGCCTGTTTGCGCTTCAAACCCGGGTTTGAGACTTTCCAAGGTGGTCAGAAAATTAGCCGCCACCGCCACCGTCACCTCACCCGCCCGGGCTGGGATCGACAACATGAGCAGCAAAGCGATGATGAGGAGGCGCATAATCGAAATATCTCTTTGTATATTTCGATCATGCAACAGGCAGCCAAAAGCGTCAACCAAACAGCAAGCGGAAACCCCGCTACTTCAAAAACCCACGCAGCGCCTTCATCTCATCCCGGATGGCGGCTTCGGTCTTTTCCTCGGCTAACCGATAAAGCCGCAATACCTGCCCGCCCAAATCCGTAAGCCCCGTCTGCCCCCCGCCACCGCGCCCGCCCTTGGCGGTGCGAACAACCGGCTCGCGGAACATGCCGTTCAGTTCCTCCACCAAAAGCCAAGCCCGCCGATAGCTCATGCCCAGTTCAGCCGCCGCCGCGGTCAGCGAGCCGGAAGTGGCAATCGCGGCGAGCAAATCCGCTTTTCCCGGCCCAAGCGCCTGCCCGCCCGCCAAAACCAGCCTAAGCCGCGCACCCGTTTTGATATTCTGGTTCTTCATGCGCGGGAACTTACCACAAAAAAGGCCCCGCCGAGGCGGAGCCTTGGAAATCTGCGGCCAATCGGCCCGCCATCACTCAACGATGACTTTCGCCCCCACCTTCACGCGCTCGTAAAGGTCGATCACATCTTCATTTTGCAAGCGGATGCAACCGCTCGAAACGTTCGTTCCGATGGTCCAAGGCTGGGCGGTGCCATGGATGCGATAGATCGAGCTGCCCAGATACAGGGCGCGCGCACCCAGCGGATTGTCCGGGCCGCCCTTCATGAAAGCCGGCAGATGCGGCTCGCGCTTGCGCATTTCCGGCGGCGGCGTCCAGCCCGGCCATTCGGCCTTGCGCGTTACCCGTTCCACCCCCGACCAGCGGAAACCGTCGCGGCCCACGCCAATGCCATAACGCATGGCCCGGCCCTCTGGCAGCACCAGATACAGGTACTTTTGCGAGGTACGGATGATGATGGTGCCCGGCTTCTCGTCGGTCTTGAAGCTCACCTCGACGCGCTTGTACTTGCGGTCCATGGCCCAGCTTTGGGCGCTGAAATTGAACTTTACCTGCCCCTGGGCCATGGCTTGCGCGGTAACGCTCAAGAACAGGACAGCAGCCAGGGCGGCGATCAGACGAAATTTGGGCATAATTTTCTCTCGTGGCGGTGCACGGACCTGATTCTCCGCCAAGCGGACGGTCCGCTGAGGGACAGGTTAAATCCGAGCCCGGGCACCGCGTCAAGAGACGCGCAACAGCACTTGGGCAAAACCTTGGGTGTTCCAGACGATTCCGCTTGGAAACCTGCCGAATCCCGGTGTACGGAAACTCACTTTTACACATATTGAAAGCTGCCATGCCGAAGCGGACAGATATTCACTCCATCCTCATTATCGGGGCGGGACCGATCATTATCGGCCAAGCCTGCGAATTCGACTATTCCGGCACGCAAGCCTGCAAAGCGCTGAAAGCGGAAGGCTATCGGATCGTTCTGGTCAATTCCAACCCCGCCACCATCATGACAGACCCCGATCTGGCGGATGCCACCTATATCGAGCCGATCACCCCGGAAGTGGTCGCCCGCATCATCGAGAAGGAGCGCACTGAGCGCCCCCACGAAAAGCTTGTGCTGCTTCCTACCATGGGCGGCCAAACGGCACTCAACACAGCACTTTCCCTCAATAAAATGGGTGTGCTGAAAAAATGGGATGTGGAGATGATCGGCGCCAAGGCGCATGTCATCGACAAGGCCGAGGACCGCGAACAATTCCGCGAGGCCATGACCAAGATCGGGCTGGAAACGCCGCGCTCGCGCTTGGCCCATAATCTGCGTGAGGCACTCGACGCGCTGGAAGCCATCGGCCTTCCCGCCATCATCCGCCCCTCCTTCACCATGGGCGGCACGGGTGGCGGCATTGCCTATAACCGCGAAGAATATCTCGAAATCATCGAACGCGGCATCGATGCTTCCCCCACCAACGAAGTGCTGGTGGAAGAAAGCGTTGTCGGCTGGAAAGAATATGAGATGGAAGTGGTCCGCGACACGGCGGATAACTGCATCATCATCTGCTCCATCGAAAACATTGACCCCATGGGTGTTCATACCGGCGACAGCATTACGGTGGCCCCGGCGCTGACGCTGACCGACAAGGAATACCAGATCATGCGGAACGCATCCCTTGCGGTGCTACGCGAGATCGGCGTGGAAACGGGTGGCTCGAATGTGCAATTCGCGGTCAATCCGGCGGATGGCCGCCTCATCGTCATTGAAATGAACCCGCGCGTGTCGCGCTCCTCCGCACTGGCCTCCAAAGCCACCGGCTTCCCCATCGCCAAGGTCGCAGCACGCCTGGCGGTTGGCTATACGCTGGATGAACTGGCCAACGACATCACGGGCGGTGCCACCCCGGCAAGCTTTGAGCCTTCGATTGATTACGTGGTCACCAAAATCCCGCGCTTTGCTTTCGAGAAATTCCCCGGTGCAGACCCCTATCTCACCACCGCCATGAAATCGGTGGGCGAAGTGATGGCCATTGGCCGTACCTTCCAAGAAAGCCTCCAAAAGGCCCTGCGCGGGCTGGAGACGGGCTATACAGGTGTCGATGAGGTCCACATCCCCGGCATCGGCGAAGGCGACGACAAAAACGCCGTGCGCGCAGCCCTTGGCACCCCCACCCCCGACCGCCTGCTGAAAATAGCCCAAGCAATCCGCATGGGCTTCTCAACAGAGATGATCGTCGCGGCCTGCAAATATGAGCCTTGGTTCATCGAGCAACTGCGCGCCATTGTGGCGATGGAAGAAAAAATACGTGCAGCGGGCCTGCCCAATGATGCGGTGAACCTGCGCGCGCTCAAAGCCATGGGCTTTTCTGACGCGCGGCTTGCCAAGCTTACGGGCAAAACGGAAGTGCAGGTGCGTGAGCATCGCCATGGCTTGCATGTGCATCCCGTTTACAAGCGCATCGACACTTGCGCTGCCGAATTCGCTTCGCCCACGGCTTATATGTATTCGACCTATGAAACAGGCCTGCCGGGTGATGATGGCAATGAGGCACGGCCCTCCGACCGCAACAAGGTCATCATTCTCGGCGGCGGCCCCAACCGCATCGGCCAAGGTATCGAGTTTGATTATTGCTGCTGCCATGCCTGCTATGCGCTCGATGAGGCCGGCTATGAATCCATCATGATCAACTGCAACCCGGAAACGGTTTCCACCGATTATGACACATCCGACCGGCTCTATTTCGAAAGCCTGACGGCAGAGGATGTGCTGGAAATCATTGCGGTGGAACAATCCAAAGGCACATTGGCGGGCGTCATCGTGCAGTTCGGCGGACAAACACCGCTCAAACTTGCCGCCGCACTGGAAGAAGCCGGCGTGCCCATTCTCGGCACCACGCCCGATGCGATCGACTTGGCCGAAGATCGCGACCGCTTCTCCAAGCTTTTGAAGCAACTGGGCCTGCGCCAGCCGGAAAACGGCATTGCCACTTCCGCTGATGAAGCCCGCACGATTACCGAACGCATCGGCTTTCCCGTCGTCATCCGCCCCTCTTATGTGCTGGGTGGCCGTGCGATGGAAATCGTGCGTGATATGCCAAGCCTTAACCGCTATATCACCGAAGCCGTGCAGGTTTCCGGTGACAGCCCGGTGCTGATCGACAGCTATTTGTCAGACGCCACCGAAGTGGATGTGGACGCCATTTGCGATGGCACGGATGTATTCGTGGCCGGCGTCATGGAACATATCGAGGAAGCCGGCATCCATTCTGGCGATAGCGCCTGCTCGCTGCCGCCCTATTCGCTTTCGGCTGACATCGTGGCCGAGCTGGAACGCCAGACGAAAGTGATGGCGCTCGCGCTTCATGTTGTGGGCCTGATGAATGTGCAATTCGCCATTAAGGACGGGCTTGTCTATGTGCTGGAAGTGAACCCGCGCGCTTCCCGCACGGTGCCCTTCGTGGCCAAGGTGGTGGGCGAGCCCTTCGCCAAGATCGCCGCGCGCGTGATGGCGGGTGAAAAGCTCAGCACTTTCCATCTGAAGAAGCGCGAGCTGAAACATATCGGCGTGAAAGAGGCCGTGTTCCCCTTCGCCCGCTTCCAGGGCGTGGACACGCTGCTCGGCCCCGAAATGCGCTCAACCGGCGAAGTGATGGGCCTGTCACGCGATTATGCCACCGCCTTTGCCAAGAGCCAGCTCGGTGCCGGTTCCAAGGTGCCGCTTTCCGGCACTGCTTTCATTTCGGTGAAAGACACCGACAAGCAGCGCATTCTGCCCGCCGCCCAAAAGCTCATCGAACTGGGCTTCAAGCTCATCGGCACGGGCGGCACGCAGCGATATTTAGCTGAAAATGGCGTTGCCTGCGCCAAGGTGAACAAGGTGCTGGAAGGCCGCCCGCATGTGGTGGATGCGATCAAGAACGGCGAAGTTCATCTGGTTTTCAACACAACTGCCGGAAATGCCGCCCTGTCGGACTCCAAATCCATCCGCCGCGCAGCGTTGATGGCTAAGGTTCCCTATCATACCACACTAATGGGTTGCCTTGCCGCAACCTTGGCGATTGAGGCCTTAAAGTCCAAGCCGTTAGAGGTGGAAACGCTGCAAAGCTACCGCAGCCGACAGGGTTAACCCCCTCGGGGCTTGTAACCGGGCAAAGCCGGGGTTATCTTTTCGGTAAGGCGGGAGGTCCAAAAAGGGCCTCCCGCCTGTTTTGGGGCTAGAGCCTGCAATCAACCAACAGACGAAAGCGACGACGATGGTGGAAAAGGTGCCGATGACCGCCGAGGGCCACGCAGCCATGATGGGTGAGGTGAAAAACCTCAAATCCGTCGAACGCCCCCGCATCATCAAGGCGATCGAGGAAGCGCGCGCCCATGGCGACCTTTCCGAAAACGCCGAATACCATGCCGCCAAGGAACAGCAGGCCTGGAACGAAGCCCGCGTGGCCGAACTCGAAGACAAGCTGTCGCGCGCCGAAGTGATTGATATTTCAAAGCTCGGCGGCGACACCGTGAAATTCGGCGCCAAGGTGACCTTGGTTGACGAGGACACTGACGAGGAAGCCATGTACCAGATCGTCGGTGAATTCGAAGCTGATGTGAAGAAGGGCAAAATCTCCATCACCTCCCCCATCGCCCGCGCCCTGATCTCCAAGCGCAAAGGCGACAGCGTGGAAGTGATGACGCCCGGCGGCGGTAAGAGCTATGAGATTTTGAAAGTCTCTTACGCCTGATCCGACCCGCCTCAGCGCGCTCGCAATCAAGGTTGACTACCTATAGTCGCTAAAATATCACGCCTCTACCTTAAGTAGGCGGATGGTTGTGATCTCATTTTTCCAAACGATTCGGACAAGTGCTGTCCGTCAGGCAATCTGTCTCGGCGTCTTGCATGCGCTAACATTCGAGCTGGCATATCTTTCGGCCATCAACTCCAGCTCTTGGCGGTTGATCGCAAGCCTTGCCATTAGCGCCATTGTTGTAAGCCTCCTGTTTTATTGGCTCCTACAATTTCCGCGCGCCAAGCGCATCACGCTTCCGCTGATCCTATTCTACGAAACAGTTTGCATTTATTTTTCATGGCGATACGGCGTTCTCATTGATACCAACAGCGTGGCTTTCTTGCTGGAAACGGACCTTTCTGAAAGCCGCGAATTCATCGACATGAGCGTGTTTTATGCAAGCATCA
>CAJBCQ010000259.1 GCA_903951595.1 uncultured Hyphomicrobiales bacterium
CCGCAGCTTCTGGAGAAATCCTTAGAGCGCGGCTGGCGCACGGTGGTGGAATGTGGCAACCCAGATGCCATCCCCAAACTCTCCCAACGCCTGTGGAGCTACCGCGACGTAGCCTTCATCGCCCACGGGCACGAAGGCGAAGGGGCGCAGCAACCCATCTGGCTCACCTCCGGCGCAGATAACCCCAACCACGCCCAAGCCCGCCTCTATGTCGAAGGTGCGGTGCCCGGCGACGTGAGCGGCCTCGACCGCGCCATGTACATTTTCGAAAAGTCCGACGAAACCGCCATCGAAGCCGCCCGCGAACGCTGGAAATTAGCGAAGGCGGAGGGACTGAGCGTGCGGTATTTTATTTATGCGGATGGCAAGTGGGCGGAGCAGAAGGGTTAAAACAACAACCCCACCACCGCGCTTAATCCGCTCCGCGGGTCCCCACCGCTCGACCAGATGGACCAGCACAGATACAGCGGCACTGCGACGCCCCAGATGAGAAATGTTTTGCTGCGGAAGATGAACATGAAAACAATCATCCTCCGCAGCCGTAAAGTTTTCCTTACCCGCGCTTACCCAGCGTCAGCACACTCACCCCGATAATCCCCGAAATGATCGACCCCACCAGCACACCCAACCGTACTTCCGAAATCAGGAACGCATCGGAATAAGCCAGCAGCCCGATGAACAGGCTCATCGTGAAGCCGATGCCGCCTAAACAGGCGACACCGAACATGTCGCGCCATCCAGCCCCTTGCGGCAGCTTTGCAAGGCCCAAGCCGACGGCGGCCACCACCATCAACATAATGCCCAACGGCTTGCCCACCACAAGACCCGCAGCGATGCCAAGGGGCAGGGGATCAGCCAGATTGCTAAGGCTGATGCCGCTTAACGAAAGCCCCGCATTGGCGAAAGCAAACAGCGGCAAAATGGCGAAGGTCACATAAGGGTGCAGCCCGTTTTCGAGCCTCGGGATGATGCGCTCGCCCTTCGGCCCTTCCAGCGGAATGGCAAAGGCCAACGCCACGCCTGCCAACGTGGCATGAACGCCGGACTTCAGCACGCACAGCCACAATATAATGCCGAGGAAAACATAAGGCGCGATGCGCGTCACACCCGCCCGGTTCAACCCGAACAATCCAACCAAAATCACCGCCGCCAAGCCCAGTGCCAGAACCGACAGATTCGAGGTATAGAACACCGCAATGATGATGATGGCCCCAAGGTCATCCAGCGTCGCCAGTGTCAGCAGAAACACCTTTAGCGCCAAGGGCACACGCGGCCCCGCCAGCGCCAGCGCACCCAGCGCAAAGGCAATGTCGGTGGCCGCAGGAATGGCCCAGCCCGCCAATAATTCAGGCTTCGGATAAGTGAACAGCGTGAAAATCAGCGCCGGTGCCGCCATGCCACCCAGCGCACCCATCGCCGGCAAAATCACTTGATCGCGCGTGGATAAATGCCCCTCCAACGCCTCGCGCTTGATTTCCATGCCCACCAGCAAAAAGAACACGGCCATCAAGCCATCATTGATCCAATGCCCCATGGACTTCGAAAGGCTAGCCGCGCCAAAGGCCACGGTGACAGGCAGTTCGAGAAATTCATTGTAATGCACACTGAGCGAACTGTTCGCCACGATCAGCGCCAGAATTGCCGCAAAGCCGAGAACCATGCCTGCGGTAGTTTCGCCGCTGATGAAGGCGCGCGCTAATCGAGCCGCGCGGCTTGCGCGGGTATCTTGTTTTATCATGTCAGTTCTTCCTGAATTTCTAGCCATTCGATTTCGCGGGCATCCAAATCAGTTGCCAACTTCGCACGCAACCGCGCGAAATCTTCTGCCTGCTTCGGATTCTCTCGATAAATCATAGCGTCCGCTAATGCGGTGTCGAGAATATTCAGCTTCTCCTGTATCTTTGCAATTTGCCCTTCTAGATCAAAGGCCCGCTTCTTCAGCACCTGCTGCGCTGGCTTCTTGTCGGCGGCCTTCACGGGCTCTGATGCTTTTATGCGCGAAGGCGATGGCGCAGGCTCCCCGCGTCTGGCCGCCTTGGCGCGTTCCAGAACGTAATTCGTATAGGCCTGCAAATCACCATCAAACGGCGTCACCTTGCCATCCGCCACCAGCAGCAAACGGTCCACACTCGTCTCGATCAAATGCCGATCATGGCTGATCAGAATGATCGCCCCGTCAAACTCATTCATCGCATGGATCAAGGCCTCACGCGCATCGACATCCAGATGGTTTGTCGGCTCGTCCAGCACCATCACATGCGGCCCCTTGAAAGCGGCCAGCGCGAATAGAAGCCGTGCTTTTTCACCGCCTGAAAGCGTGGCGCATGTCGAATCTGCCAAATTCTTGCCAAAACCAATGGCACCCAACTTCGCCCGCCGCGAAGCCTCCGAAGCATCCGGCATCAGCTCGCGGAAATAATCATAAGGGGTGCGGCCTTCGCCCAATTCATCCAGCTGATGCTGCGCGAAATAGCCAACTTCCAAGCGGTTATGCGTAATCATCTTGCCCGATATCGCTTCGAGCTTGCTGCAAATCAGCTTGGCGAAAGTGGATTTGCCATTGCCATTCATGCCCAGCAACGCAATGCGATCATCATTATCCACCCGCAGGGTGATGCCACGCAAAATGGGGGTTCCATTGTAACCCACACTGGCATTCTCAAAACGGATCAGCGGCGGGTTCAGCGGCTTTTCGGGGTTGGGAAAATGGAAGGGGGCCACATGCTCCTCCATCATTTCCGCAATCGGCTCCATCTTCGCCAAAGCCTTAATGCGGCTTTGTGCTTGGGTGGCTTTGGAGGCCTTGGCCTTGAAGCGGTCGATGAAGCTTTGCAGATGCTGGCGCGCATCATCCTGCTTCTTCTTCATCTTCACATTCAACGCCTGCTTCTCGCGACGAATGCGCTCAAAGCTGTCATAATTGCCAGTGTAAATCGTCAGCTTTCCGCCCTGCAAATGCAGAATGGAGTCAACCGCCTCATTCAGCAAATCACGATCATGGCTTACCATCAAAATGGTGTTGCGATAGGTGCGGATGAAATTCTTGAGCCAGATCGTGCCTTCCAGATCGAGATAATTCGTCGGCTCGTCGAGCAGTAGAACGTCGGGTGCCGAAAACAACGCCGCCGCCAGTGCCACGCGCATGCGCCAACCGCCGGAAAGGGCAGAGCAGGGGCCTTTCTGCTGCTCATCCGTAAAGCCCAAGCCAGACAAAATTGAGGCCGCTCGTGCGGGGGCTGAATGGGCGTCAATATCAGCAAGCCGCATCTGGATTTCGGCAATCCGGTCAGGATCGGTGGCAATAAGGGCCTCCGCCTCCAGCGCCGTCATCTCCTCATGGCCTGCCAGCACAACGTCGATCAGCGTCTCCGGCCCTCCTGGCGCTTCCTGCGCCACTGTGCCGATGCGCGCCCTCTTGGGCATGCCGATGCTGCCTGATTCCGAACCGATTTCCCCGGTGATCAGCCGCAAAAGGGTGGTTTTGCCCGTGCCATTGCGCCCCACAAGGCCGATTTTGTGGCCTTCCGGCAAAGCGGCACTGGCGCCGTCCAGAATGAGGCGTCCGCCAACCCGGTAGGTGATCTGATTGATATGCAACATGATGCCGCCAGTGTTTAACGGCTCACGCGCCCGCTGTCATGTTGCTTCGCAAACTGCTAAAATGTGGTCCATCAGGATGGAGCGGATGATGACGGTTTATGCACTCGCAGATATTTCACCAAGCCTGCCGGAACAAGGCAGTTTCTGGATTGCCCCCACAGCCGCCGTCATCGGCAATGTTCGGCTGGAGACGGATGCAAGTGTTTGGTTTCATGCCGTAATCAGGGGCGATAACGAGATGATTACGATAGGCCAGGCCAGCAATGTGCAGGATGGCGCGGTGCTGCACACCGACCCCGGCTTTCCCCTCACCATCGGGCGCAATTGCACCATCGGCCACAAGGCGATCCTGCATGGCTGCATCATTGGCGACAACAGCCTCATCGGCATGGGTGCCACGGTGCTGAACGGCGCCAAAATCGGCAAAAACTGCCTTATTGGTGCCAACGCGCTTATCCCGGAAGGCAAGGTCATCCCCGACAATTCACTCGTCGTGGGCATGCCCGGCAAAGTAATACGCGAATTGCCGCCAGAACACGCGACCAATCTCACCCGATCCGCCGAACACTACGCCGCCAATTGGAAACGCTTTGCCGCCGGGCTTAAACCCTTGGCCTGATCACGGGCTGCGCGAAGCCACGGCAGCCGAGCCATCCGTCAGAACCGCAGCCAGCGACACCCAGCGTTTCGGGTCAAGCTGCGATTGCCGCTTGAGGAATTGGTAGCCTGTGCTGGCAAAAGGCAAAATCTCATCGCGCCGATTATCAAGCACATAATCGCCCGTGTCTGTGGTGATGGTCAGCACAGCATGGCCTTCATTGTTTTCATCCAGAACAACGGTGATGAGCAGGGTTGATGACGGATAGCCCATTTGCTCTAGCCGCTGCTTTTTCAGCAGAACAAAATCTTCGCAATCTCCTGCTGTCTCGGCAATGGTCCAATGCTCGGCTTCGCCAAACAACTCCAGATCATTGCTGGAAGTTACGGTCTGATTTATCCGACTATTGATCGTGCCCACTTGCTCCCACCTGTTGGCATTCATGCTCAACACTTCCTGGCGCACAGAGGATGAGCCGCAATCGCGCGGGTTGCGCGTGCAAAAATCCACATAGCCGGGCGGCGCAGTCACCGCCTGCATGGGTATCATACGCAACGGTATCTCATCGGCTTGGCATGTAATTGCAGTCACGCAAGTGAACATACTGCCAACCAGCAATGCAGCAATATCGCGCATGAAATGAACTCCTCGATTGGAGTCATTCATGGCATGGATGGGTTTTATTTCAGGTGCAGATCAACGGGTAAAATGTATTCGCCAATGGAAGATTGCGTTAATCCTGCCGCATCGGAATAAACTCAATGGCAATGCCACCTTCAAGATGCCGCACAACGCGGCCCTTCATGCAACCAATATGAACAATGCTTGAAATGGGGGGCCGAAGTGCTGTCAAAAGTCCTGCCCCGGTGAGCGAAATATCGAGCACCTCGCAAGCTACGCTCTCACCATTGGCAGTCAGAACCGAGTTCGCATCACGCAGTACGACACGCGGTGCGCGGCGTTGTTCATCTGTGTTGGGCAGATGCAAAAGCTCGTTGATACGCGCCCGCTGCGCCTCGGTGCAATTGAAGCGTACCAGCAAACCAGCAGGCGAAAGGCCGGCAACTCTGCCTTCGATGCGACCAACATTGGCGATATAGGCAATGATGCTGCTGCCAACCGGCGGCTTCTCAGTGGTGATGAACAATGCACCATCCACGGAAAGTCCGGCAATCCGGCACCGCCATTCGCTCCGATCCGGTAACATGAAGCGGGCGTCAAGCTGTGGGCCTTCATCCCGGCTTCGTGTGGTTGCGCCGAAATTTAATTCCGCATGCCTCATGGGCAAAACCCTACTGTGTATCGCTTGCAAGTAGTCCGATAGTCTAACCGCCAAGCCTCAACACACCCTTAACGCGAGTATTTACAATTAGCGATAAACACCACCTTCGATGACCTGCAATCGCCTCCGCTGCACCAGATGGCGGTGTTCGGTGGCGATGGTGCGGGTGGCTGTGATCTGGAAATTTCGCAAGGGTACAACCGTTGTTTTGCGCCGATGTGCCTTGGTCAGCACGGTGGCCAGCAATTGCGTCGCGCCGGATTGCGCGATGACGGGAAGCCCCAGCATTTCCACCATGATCGGCTCTTGCCTGGCGTGAAATAGCCGAAGCCGCGCCGAAAAGGGCTGTGCGCCCGCAAATGCCCCGTCAAACAACCGCGCCAGCACTTCGCGCTCAAAATTGCCCCCAGGCTCGCGTAAATCGCGGCCCGTCATGTCGTGGCCCCAAAGTTCCGTGATGCCGGTGCCAGAAAGGCGGCACCGATAGGCCTGCATCTGCGACGAGCGTTCCATAATGACCACTCCCGGCAGAATGTCCGAAATGCGCTTCAAATCAATCTGGGCACGTGCCGGTGCTGGAGCCTCACCGCGAACGGACTCCCAATAGCAGAAAAGACTGCGGTTTCCCGGATGCAGATTGCCCGAACGGTCTTCATCCGTCTCTGGTCCATGAATGGCCATGTCTGCCTAGTTCCCTGTGCCCAAATGTAACCCGTAGGTCACTTTATGCAGAATACGTGCCAGCTTACGCCAGAACTGGTAAGACAAACCCATGCGACAGCCCTTCGAGAAACAAACTGAACCTGCCATCCGCGCGCCTGCCATCGTGCTGGGCCTCATTTTCGTGTTTATCGTGGTTCACCTCATAAGGCTCGCCGATCCGTCTTTTGATGATCTGGTGCTGGAATATATGGCCTTCTACCAAGGCTCTTTCTGGTGGTCGTGGGTCACTTATGCCTTTGTCCATGGCGATTGGGCGCATTTGGCTATCAATAGCTTCTGGATGCTCGCTTTCGGAAGTGTGGTGGCCCAGCGCATGGGTACTGTGCGCTTTGTGATCTTCAGCGCGATCTGTGCGGCTGCCGGTTCCATTCCCTATTGGTTCAGTGGCGATCAAGTGCTGCTCGTAGGCGCATCGGCTGCCATATCCGGCCAGATGGCCGGTGCCGTGCGCCTCATTTATGCCGGTGGCGCTTTACCCGGTGGCATGCGGCAGGACATGGAGCATGTGCGGGCGCTTTCTCTGGCCGAATTGTTCAGCAATCGGCAGGCGCTTATCTTCCTGGCACTCTGGGCCGGGCTCAACCTGCTTTTTGGAACCGGAAGCTTTCCCGCTGATGGCGGCGGTGAGATCGCCTGGGAGGCGCATTTCGGCGGCTTCCTTGGCGGTCTGTTGCTGTTTGGCTTCTTGGACAAGCCGCGTGGCTGATCTGGCTTCAGGCTTTATTTTTTGCCGTAAAGCTCAGCAGGTTGAACGCGCGGGCTGCCGGTGAAAACCAGCTTCACGCTGCCATCATCTTGCCGCTCAACATTGCGGTAAAAGCAGCTGGTGCGGCCCGTGTGGCAGGCTGTTCCGTGGCCCTGAACCACCACGCGCATCAGCACCGCGTCCTGATCGCAGTCCACGCGCAATTCTACCACTTGCTGAAATTCACCGGAACTCTCTCCCTTCTTCCAAAGGCTGTTGCGCGAGCGGCTCCAATAATGGGCAATTCCCGTTTCAATGGTGAGGGTGAGCGCCTGTTCATTCATCCAAGCAAGCATCAGCACTTCACCCGTGCCCGCATCCTGTGCAATGGCAGCAATAAGCCCGCGCTCATCAAAGCGCGGGCTTAATTGATTTGTTTCTTCCGTGTTCACGCGCGCTCAGAGCGAGAAGCCGCCAGCAGGCGCGCGCACCAATTCCATGAACCGCGCCTGCATGGCAGGAACGGATTTGAATTCACCGGTGAATTGCGTGGTGATGGTCGCGACATTGCGCTTGCTCACCCCACGCAGCGACATGCACATATGCACCGCCTCAATCATCACCGCCACGCCGCGCGGGCGCAGGGCTTCGGAAATCGTATTGGCGATTTGCGCCGTCATGGTTTCCTGCGTCTGCAAACGGCGCGAATAGATTTCAACGACGCGGGCCAGCTTGGAAATGCCCACCACCGATTCCGTCGGCAGATAGGCTACATGCGCGCGCCCGATAAAGGGAACAATGTGATGTTCGCAATGCGAGTTGAACTCAATATCGCGCAGCATCACGATGTCATCATAGCCGCCAACATCCGAGAAAGTGCGCGCCAGCACTTCATGGGCATCTTCGCCATAGCCGGAGAAGAATTCGCGGTAAGCCTTGGTCACGCGGCGCGGGGTATCGAGCAGGCCTTCACGGGCCGGATCATCGCCCGCCCAAGCCAGCAGGGTGCGGACAGCCGCTTCGGCTTCTTCTTGGCTGGGGCGCTTAGGGGCCGAAAGGGCGGTTCCGAGTTTCTTCACAACAGCGTCCATTCACGGGGGCTTTCCATATTTCGGGCCGAACCGGTTAAGTTTTCGGCCCCGAGACGATTTACGCATCTACAGATGGTCAGGATCACTGGCCACAAGCCGCAGGCGCAAACCATCGCTTTCGCGGTTCCCATAACACGGCAGCTTTCAGGCTGCAAATCCTGCAAATATCCTTTATCTTCGGGTCAAACCCCGTGATTGTCAGTGAGCGACATGATTGAAGACGTCTACAACAAGCGCATCCTGCAATTCGCCGCCGACGTGCCCCGGCATGAGCGTCTCGCCACCCCGGATGGCACCGCCACGGCCATTTCCCGGCTTTGCGGCAGCAAGGTGACGGTGGATGTGAAGCTGGGCGAGGGCGGCCGGGTGGCCGATTTTGGGCAGGAAGTGAAGGCCTGCGCGCTGGGTCAAGCCTCGTCCTCCATCATGGCCCGCCATGTGATCGGTGCTGATCTTGCCGAACTGCAAAGCCTGCGCGCGCAAATGCAAGCCATGCTGAAGGAGAACGGCCCACCGCCGGCGGGCAAATGGGCCGATTTGGAAGTCCTGACCCCCGTGCGCGACTTCAAAGCCCGCCACGCTTCCACATTGTTGACATTTGATGCAACCGTGGAAGCGGTGGAGAAGGCGATGGGCAAGCGGGAACCCAGCTAACCCTTCTTCTTCTCCGGCACCTTGGCTTGCGGCAATCTGCTTTGCTGGTCCCTTACCGTCACATCCATATGGTTGCGCGTATATTGCTCAGAAGCATCGCGCAGCGGTTGGAAGTCCCACGGGAAATGCTTCCCGTTCTTCATCGCCTGGAACATCATCAGCCGCGCCTTTTGGCTGTTGAGCACCATCCGGTTCACGCGCTCCGGTTCAAACCGCGCCATGATTTCCCGTGCAAACCCGGCAGCCATCGCAGCATGATCGGCATGACCGGCCAGATTCACCTGCTCCAGCGGATCGGCTTGCATGTCGAAAAGCTGTGCCGGATCCACCGCGCACCAGACATATTTCCACTTGCCCCGCCGCAGCATGTACATCGGCGAAATGGCACCTTCAGCGCAATATTCGCCCCATGCGGTGCCTTGGGGGTTCTCCGCCGCGCCTTCGAGAAGCGGCAACAGATTGCGCCCATCCGTCTCGCGCGCCAATTCGCCAACACCGCCAATCGCTGAAAGGGTTGGCGCAATATCGGCGATGGTAACGGGCTCCGCCACGCGGCGAGGACCGAAACGCTTGGGCGCCCACACCATCAGCGGCACGCGCGCGGCAGGATCACGGAAGCTCATCTTGTACCAAAGCCCGCGCTCGCCCAGAAAATCACCGTGATCGGAGGTGAGCACAATCACCGTCTCATCCAGAATCCCACAGGTATCCAGCGTTTCGATCAACCCGCCAATGAGATCATCGACATAGGAAATATTGGCGTAATAGCCATGCCGAGACGAACGGATGTCATCCTCATTCACTTCATATTCCTGCATGGCAGACATGTCGTAAAGCCGCTGCGAATGCGGGTCCATATTGGCCAAGGCTTCCGCCCCAACGGTTGGCATGTCGATCTCAGTGTCTTTGTAGAGGTTCCAATATTTCGCCCGCGCCGCATAAGGATCATGCGGATGGGTGAAGCTCACCTGCAAACAGAATGGCGTGTCACGCTCATAACGCGCATAATCAAAAATCTTGCGGCGTGCGAGGAAGGCAACCTCATCATCATATTCAAGCTGATTGGTAATCTCGGCAATGCCAGCCTGCTTCACGCTAGTCATATTATGATACCACCAGTCGATCCGGTCATGCGGTTTCGACCAATCCGGCGTCCAGCCGAAATCGGCCGGATAAATGTCCGTCGTCAGCCGCTCCTCATATCCATGCAACTGATCCGGCCCCACAAAATGCATCTTGCCGGAAAGACAGGTGCGATAGCCTTGCATCCGCAAATAATGCGCGAAAGTGGGTGTCGCGGAGGGGAATTCAGCGGCATTGTCGAACACGCCCGTACGCGATGACAGCAGGCCCGACATTACGGTGGCGCGGGCAGGGGCACATAGCGGGCTGGAGGAATAGCACTGTTCAAACACCACGCCTTCCCGCGCCAAACGGTCGATATTGGGCGTTTTCACAACCTTGTGGCCATAGGCGGGAAGATATTGGGCGGCCAATTGGTCCACCATGACGAACAGGATATTGGGCTTGGTTTTCATCAACGCACCACCTCTGCTAGGATGGCGTGCACTGGAATGGGAACCCGAATGGAAGTCAAGTCTAAGCGCCCCGGCATCGCGGCTTTCATGCTGCTGGGCTTCATCCGGCTATATCAGCTCACCTTGTCGGCACTCATCGGCCGGCATTGCCGCCATATGCCCAGCTGCTCAGCCTATGCCGCAGAGGCCATAACAAGGCATGGCGCTTGGGCGGGCTTTTGGCTGGCCCTGTTCCGGGTCGGCCGCTGCCACCCGTGGGGTACCCACGGCTTTGAGCCGGTGCCAACGGAAGTGCCAAGATTCACGCTCAATATTGGCATCTATCACCGCGCAAGGTGAAGCGGCCAGATCGCTCCAGCCGCCTCGTCCCTTGCAGGGGTGTTCGTCTTTCTTCAATCAGCCGCCGACATGGACGGGATAGACTGGCCGCGGCGCAATCATCTGGCCGAAGTGCCAAGTGAGGCCGAGGCGCGCCATGTTCACATTGCCCAGCGCGATGTCGCCACTGCAGCAAGTGCTGCCATAAGTTTTGGCACCAAAATCGGCATGCAAGAATTCGGCCCGCAATGCGATGCTTTCAGAAACTTTTTGCTCAACGCCAGCGCCCACAACCCAACCCGAGTGCCAGTTCTTGTCATCTAGCAGATCGCCTTGGGCGAATGCCGCACCGGCGGTCACATAGGGCATGGTGCTTCCGAACGCATAGCCAGCTCGGCCACGCAAAGTGAGCAGCGGGTCCATGCCGCCATTGCCCCAGCCAGCACTCTCTTTCAGCATTTCGCCTGACATCGCGTAATCAAGCTCGATACCGTAAACAATCTCGTTCTGCTGGATATTGTACCCCGCCATCAGACCGCCTTGTGCGGTGCAGCCACTCTCGGTTTGGGTTTCCGTGATGCTGGTGCCTTTGACGGTGGTTCCCTTGGTGGCTACGAAGTCTGTGCATTGGGAACCGAGGAAACCACCCGCATATCCACCGCCCCAACCATAAACCGCCCGCCGCAGAGGCAGCGGCTGATAGGCCATCGGCGGCGGCGCATAAACTTGTGGCGGCGGGGGAGGTGGCGGCAGAAGATCGCCCGCCATGACACTGGTAGCTTGGAAGCCGAGCATCGCTACCGAAGCGAGGCCGAGTAGGTGACGGGTGAAGCTGTTCATGTTGGCAGGCCTTTTCGGAATCTGAGATAGCCTGATCATTACCCGTCAAGGTTAACAATACGTGTCAAAGCAACTGCAAGACGAAAATTCTGTAACCCCCGGCCTTGACCCCGTCCGGGCAGGCGGGCAAAACGCCTGAGTTATTACGTCAATCGCTTACCTGCGCCGTCAGCAGGAGTGAGCAGCAAGGAAACCGACCCATGATCACCGTGACCTTCCCCGATGGCGCCAGCCGCCAGTTTGAACCCGGCATTACGGGCCGGGGTGTAGCCGCCTCCATCGCCAAATCACTTGAGAAAAAAGCCGTCGCCATGATGCTCGACGGCACCTTGAGCGATCTGGACGATCCCATCAGCAAAGACGCCAAGCTCAAGATCGTCACGCGCGAGGACGCCGAAGCCCTCGAACTCATCCGCCACGATGCCGCCCATGTGCTGGCCGAAGCGGTGCAGGAATTGTTCCCCGGCACGCAAGTCACCATCGGCCCCGTGATCGAAAACGGTTTCTATTACGATTTCGCCCGCAACGAGCCTTTCACCACGGAAGATTTCAGCGCGATTGAAAAGAAAATGCGCGAGATCATCGCGCGCGACAAACCCTTCACCAAATCCGTGAAAACCCGCGAGGAGGCGAAGGATTTCTTTCGCGCCAAGGGTGAGAATTTCAAAGTCGAACTGGTAGACGCCATTCCCGGCGACCAAGACATCAAGTTCTATGATCAGGGCGGCTGGATGGATTTGTGCCGTGGTCCGCATATGACTTCGACCGGCAAGATCGGCACCGCCTTCAAGCTCATGAAAGTGGCCGGCGCTTACTGGCGCGGCGACAGCAACAACCCCATGCTGACCCGCATCTATGGCACCGCTTGGGCCAATGACAAGGATTTGCAGACCTATCTCACCGCACTGGAAGAAGCCGAAAAGCGCGATCACCGCAAGCTTGGCCGCCAGATGGATTTATTCCATTTTCAAGAAGAAGGCCCCGGCGTTGTGTTTTGGCACGCCAAGGGCTGGACGATTTTCCAACAGCTCATCGCCTATATGCGCCGCCGCTTAGCGCGTCTGGGTTATGACGAAGTGAACGCGCCACAGCTTCTCGACAAGTCCTTGTGGGAAACCTCCGGCCATTGGGGCTGGTATAAGGAAGCCATGTTCGCGGCCACATCAGCTGGCGAAGAAACCGAAGATGAACAGGTATTCGCGCTCAAGCCCATGAACTGCCCCGGACACGTGCAAATCTTCAAGCACGGCCTGCGTTCCTACCGCGAACTCCCGCTGCGGCTTGCAGAGTTTGGCAATGTGCATCGCTATGAACCGTCTGGCGCTCTGCACGGCCTCATGCGCGTGCGCGGCTTCACGCAGGATGACGCGCATATTTTCTGCACCGAAGAGCAGATGGCTGATGAATGTTTGAAGATCAACGATCTGATCCTGTCCACCTACATGGATTTCGGCTTCGAGGAAATCGTCGTAAAACTATCCACGCGACCTGAAAAGCGCGTGGGTTCGGATGAAGTCTGGGATCGCGCGGAGGAGATCATGAACCGCGTGCTGGTACAGATCGCGGCAAGCTCAGACGGCAAGATCAAAACCGCCGTCAATCCGGGCGAGGGCGCTTTCTACGGCCCCAAATTCGAATATGTGCTGCGCGATGCGATTGGCCGTGATTGGCAATGCGGCACGACACAGGTGGACTTCAACCTGCCCGAACGCTTCGGCGCGTTCTACATCGGTGCGGATGGGGAAAAGAAGGTGCCGGTAATGATCCACCGTGCCATTTGCGGTTCGATGGAACGCTTCCTCGGCATCTTGATCGAGCATTATGCCGGTGCCTTCCCGCTCTGGCTTTCACCCGTGCAAGCGGTTGTGGCAACAATCACCTCAGAAGCGGATCCATACGCGCTGGAAGTACAGGCCAAACTGCGCGCCGCAGGAATTCGAGCTGACGCGGATATTCGCAACGAGAAGATCAACTACAAGGTTCGCGAACACAGCCATGCGAAGGTTCCGGTCATCATCGTGGCAGGCAAGCGCGAGATGGAAGAAGGCACCGTCAACATCCGCCGTCTTGGCAGTCAGGATCAAACGTCCATGAGTTTGGTGGATGCGATTGCGATGCTGAAGGCAGAAGCAAC
>CAJBCQ010000260.1 GCA_903951595.1 uncultured Hyphomicrobiales bacterium
CGTTTTGGCGGCCTCGATCGCAGTTGTCAGGAGCGATTAAATCAGACCGTCAGCCCAGTTCAGAAACGGAGCCCGAGCCGGGTTCTTAAGCCCGGCACCAAACTCATTCGGCAATGGCAGGGCCAAACCTATGAGGTCGCCTGCCTGAGTGATGGGAAGTTCTCTTTCCAAGGCAAAACTTACTCAAGCCTGTCTGTCATCGCCGAGGTCATAACGGGCGCACACTGGTCGGGCCCCCGGTTTTTCGGTCTGAAGCCTGAGAAGCGGAGGAACTCCGATGGCTGATGCAGTTCCCATGCGCCGCTGCGCCATTTATACCCGGAAGTCTTCCGAGGAGGGCTTGGACCAGGCCTTCAATTCACTCGACGCCCAGCGGGATGCCTGTGCGGCCTATATCGCCAGCCAGAAGCTCGAAGGCTGGACGCTTGTCGACCGGATCTATGATGACGGTGGATTGTCGGGCGGCAGTCTCAACCGCCCTGCCCTGCAGCGGCTGATCGCGGATATTGAGGCCGGGTTGGTAAACACGGTCGTCGTCTACAAAATCGACCGGCTGACAAGGTCATTGGCCGACTTTGCGCGACTGACAGAGCTGTTCGACAAGCGTGGGGCATCTTTCGTCGCCGTGACACAGCAGTTCAATACCTCAACCTCCATGGGGCGGTTGACGCTGAACGTGCTGCTGTCTTTTGCTCAATTTGAGCGAGAGGTGGCGGGGGAGCGTATCCGTGACAAGATTGCCGCCTCAAAGCGTCGGGGCATGTGGATGGGTGGGCACGCGCCCCTTGGCTATCTGGCGAAGGGTCGGACGCTGGAGGTCGAGCCACAGGAGGCGGCCACAGTGCGCCACATCTACGATCGTTATTTGGAACTCGGGTCCGTACGCGAACTTCAGAAGGATCTGGAGGTGACCGGCATCCGGTCGAAGACCTATCGCGATGAGGCTGGCAACGCCTTCAAAGGTGGCAGCGTGATATCGCGGGGCGCTCTCTACTTGATCCTGCAAAACCCGATCTACCGGGGTCTCATTCCCCACAAGACCAAGACCTATCCGGGTAATCACCCGGCCATCATTGATAAACGCCTCTACACAGAGGTTCAAAAGAAGCTCGCATCCCAAGGGCCAGGCGAGGAAGCCAAGACCAAAACGCAAAGTCGCGCCCTGCTGGCGGCGTTACTGGTTGACGAGACTGGCGATCGGCTTCTGCCTTCCCACAGCAAGAAAGCAGGGCGGCGGTATCGCTACTACGTCTCCAATCGGATCATAAGGGGGCCCAAAGACCCCACGGCATTCCGGATACCAGCCTCGGACTTGGAGCAGTTTGTCATCTCAACGCTTTCAGCAAAGCTGCGAGATGCTGAGTGGGTGACCAACCATCTTGGCATGGCGCCCGGCCTTCTAGCTCGGATGGCGGAACTTACTGCAAAGATTGAGCGGCAGAACTCTCACGCGGATGGTCTCCTTCATGAGATCATCTCCCAAATTGTAGTCTCCCGCGGCGAACTCAACATCCGGGTCAACCTCGATAAGCTTCGCCCCCTCGTGCAGGCACCCAGCTCAAACTCAACCGACCATCCTCATATTGATGTTCTAACCAAAAGTGCCACCCTGCGCTGTGGCAAGCAGGTCAAGATCGTGATCGATCCCAATGAACCGACTGCCGCGCGTCAGAACGAAAAACTTATCGCCGATCTCGTCCAAGCACGGCAATGGTTTGCTGACCTATCATCCGGAAAGGCCCCGAGCATTGCCGCGCTGAGCAAGCGCTCCAAATGCTCGGCCGCAAATGTGAGCCGCAAGATCACGCTTGCCTTTCTGGCAGCAGACATCGTCAAGTCCATAGTTCAGGGAACGCAGCCGCTGGAACTAACTGTCGAGAAACTGCGCCGGGCATGTCCGCTGCCCGCCAGTTGGGAGTATCAAAGGACTTTGCTGCTCATTTGATAAAAAATTATCAGCTCAACTCATATCGTGATTAGAAGCGCTGCTTATGAATTAAAATTAAGTCATTCTAATCCGGAAAACCGAATACGCATCCTATACCCGCGCCAAAGAGGTACCGGCCGCTCATCTAGTGACAAAAACGGTTGGTCAGCGCTCACTATTGCCACTGACGCAAAATGCCCAGTATTGCTTGACTTAGCGCAACCCGCAGCAATGTCTTGCCAATTGTTAGGTCGCTCGCAACTATTGGCCGGAAATACCACCGGCCGAACAACGACCCACTCCGGCTTGCTTGTTTTGCCAATGAACCATATCGATGGATCAACTTTTGGGTTGCCTTGCCAAGACATTAATTCAAAGCCCTCTTGGGCCAAATGATCTCTCACCACTTGAACGGCCATATCGTGGATTTCCCATTCCGTCATTTCAATTTCTTGTTCTGAAACGAGCTCAATGGGGTTGATCGGTTTTCTAGTCGTAGCGTCTAGCAATCCCCATCCAGGAATGTCAGGAACCCAAGTCCCACCCAAGAACTTTCGTTTCATGGGCATGATGCAGGCTATTCCATTGGCTGCTTTCGCTGCAGTGACATGACCTTGAGAATTCCCGGGGCCACTCACTTTCCTATCGACATCCTCTATGCGAATAAAGAACAACTGGTTGCCGAGACGAAAGGAAAGGTGCTCCAAGAACGGCGGATAAGGATGAGCGCGCAGCCAAGTCTTCAGGCCTCCGTCCACTTGATTGCTTAAATGATTACCAGCGGACTTCTAGCAAGCCAGAAATTCATCAGACATGTGGTTCATTTCAATTTCGTACATATTTTCAATTTCGTACATATTTGAGAAAGGCCGGAGGAGAAATCCACCGGCCTTATTTTTATGAGAACGCCTGCTTGATGAAGTAGATCATTGCCGCGATGGCTAGGATGCTGGTGATCATTAGTCTGCTGTCTCCCTGTTAATCCGGCCCGCCCGTCCACTCGCTGGTTTCAAGTTGCCTAATATGCCATGTTCCAAATCGCAATGGCAACGATCCCAAATCATACACGGATTTCAGACCCGGAGACGATTTGAGGATTTAGGCCAAAAACCCGAATTCTTGCCCGTCTCCGATGTATGATTGCCGCCTCAAGAACACCAATAATCAACGGCTTCACGCGCTTTTTGCGCCCTCTTCCCAAATCATACATGCAGGCTTGAAAGGATTGGCTGATAGCGCAGTCCGGAGTGCAGTAATCTTCCCGTCTCAACGCAATAACAGGGAAAATACAGAGATTGTTGGCCAAATCGAGCATAGCAACTAGTGCGTTTTTGAGTAAATATGCTTCAATTCCAACTCTAGTTGAGCAGTTGCCCGTTCATTGGAACAGGGAATGAATTAAGCTCGAAATGCATCATCTGCTGTCTAAATTGATGGGTGCAAATAGCCGCCATCGATGACGCAACACTAATTCAGTTTTTGTTTCCCTACTGCAGCTGAACTGCACGGAGTCGCATTGATTTGATCGGAGTCTTGATAGGGTACCCCAGACTTATCGAGAAAGCCGCTTGATCGATAGCAAGCGATACCCAAAACATGCGCAAGCAATCGAGGGAATGCCCCATTTCGCCATTGCCTTTGCAAGGCAGGCAAATCTCAGCCCGAGGAACCACCTAGATAATCGGCCCGTTGAGTCGATGTAGCCGATATAACCTTTTCTCCCCACAAGAAGGATCATGTCCCGCCGCCTCGATGAAATGACATGAGCAGTCTTGCCAGAAACCATACAAGTTATCATTGGAAATGCATTGTCGTCGCTCGACAAGAGAAGCTTGGCTGTGCGACTTCGGCCTGATGCGCCCACCACTTCTACGACATAGACCGCAGCTTCTCCAGGCGCGCGGATCAAGTCTTTGTAGTGCGCGCCTAGATCCACAGCTTGCCTCCAGAACTGAGCCGCGGCGTATTCCGAGATATACTTGATGAAGCAGTTCTGGCGATTGTTCCAAACGCCTCTGGCCCACCGGGTAGACCCTTGACGTTCTCGCACGCTGTACATGAGATAAGGAAATAACTTCACGCGTGCGAGCGCGCCTCTCCATCTAAGGTGTTGCTTGATGTAAGATTCGAGGTTCCAGTTTGACCGACCCTGCATGGCTGACTTCCCATGATAAGCAGAATTTCGTCATGCGCTGTGCGCGTCTTGCAGGTCGCGTATCGATTGGCCATCCTGCGGATAATTCCGCCACCAAACGGATCTTGA
>CAJBCQ010000261.1 GCA_903951595.1 uncultured Hyphomicrobiales bacterium
CAATCATCGCCCTGGCCTTCGCAATTCACGCAAGCCTTCATAATGGCCGTCATGTGCTTCTTGACGGTCTTGGACCCGGTCACGAGCGCGGCAACCTTCTGCTCCTCGTTCACCTTCCATTGCACATATTCTTCGATATCCGGATGGTCCACATCGACCACCACCATCTTGGCCGCGCGGCGCGTGGTGCCGCCAGACTTGATGGCACCGGCGGCGCGATCGCCGATCTTCAGGAAGCTCATCAGGCCGGAAGACTTGCCACCACCAGAAAGCGGCTCATTCTCACCGCGCAGATGCGAGAAGTTGGAACCGGTGCCAGAGCCATATTTGAACAGACGGGCTTCACGCACCCAAAGGTCCATAATGCCGCCTTCATTCACCAGATCGTCAGACACGGACTGGATGAAGCAGGCATGCGGCTGCGGATGCTCATAGGCCGTCTTGGACTTGGTGAGCTTGCCGGTTTCAGGATCGACATAGAAATGCCCCTGCGACGGGCCATCAATGCCATAGGCCCAATGCAGACCCGTATTGAACCATTGCGGGCTGTTGGGAGCGCATTTCTGGGTGGCGAGCATGAAGCAAAGCTCGTCATAAAAGGCGCGCGCATCTTCTTCAGCGTCAAAATAGCCGCCCTTCCAGCCCCAATAGGTCCAAGTGCCAGCCAAGCGGTTGAAAACCTGCTTGGAGGACATTTCGCCGGACTTGCGATCTTTCTCAGCAACATCAGCCAAAGCGGCATCGTCCATTTCGGACTTCCACAACCAGCTCGGCACGTTGTTTTCTTCAATCTTCTTCAGCGCCTTGGGAACGCCCGCGCGGCGGAAATACTTCTGGGCCAAAATGTCAGAAGCCACCTGGCTCCAACTGGCGGGAACCTCGACATCGGGAGCGCGGAAAACGATGGAACCATCGGGATTCTTGATTTCGCTGGTGACCAAACGAAATTCAATGGACGCATAAGGCGACTTGCCAGCTTCAGTATAACGGCGCTCAATGCGCATGATCTCAGATCCCTTTTTCCCAACCCGAACAAGCCCTTGCTTGCCCAGAAACCCTAAAACGCCCGGCACAACAGCCCCGCCAAGCAAGCAGAAAGCCTGCAAACCGGGTCCCAAGGACAGCCCCCAAGTGGCGTACTGTTGTTGATGCGGAGCAAACCGCTGACACGGAGCTTTTGCCGTCTTGCTGCCGTGTTTGAACCTGATCTGAAACTAGATCATCCCGTCCGGCGGCGTCAATCACTAGTGTGTTAACAAAACCTTACCACAACATCTTGTGTCCACAGCTTGACTCTGTCTGTGGACAACCTGACATCGCCACGATTCGGGACGTAACCTCAAGAAATCTGCGGAATTTGCCCCGACATTCTTCCGCCACTGTCCCGCCGCAAAGGTTAACGGTGGGGCTAGAGCTTCCTGAAATATTAAACAAAGATTTTTTCACAGGCCGGCATGCGCAGATTGAGTATTCAGCCGAGTACACTTAGAAGTAAGACCAATTGCCCAAACTCGGCAAAATCTGCCCCAGAGCCGTCATCGAACTGTCGCGAATCGTGGGAACCAGCCGCCGACCTGATTTCCGCAACGCCTGCTTTACGCATGCGCCTGCTTCCGCCATAGTCCGCGCGAAATCATGAATTTGGGAATCGGCATGCAATTCCTCAAGCAGCTCTTTACCTGGTGGAACGGCACCACCATCGGCACCCGCATCTATACCGCCCGCAACGGCCATTTTGTAGGCACGGACGAGCGCGGCAACCGGTATTTCCAAACCACTGGCGGCAAGCGTCGTTGGGTGCAGTATAAGGGCTATGCTGAAGCCTCCACCATTCCCCCCGGCTGGCATGGCTGGATCCATCATAAGGTGGACACCCCGCCGACGGGTGAAACCTATGCCGCCCGCGAATGGGAAAAGCCGCATGAACAGAACCTCACCGGCACCGCAGGCGCCTATCGCCCGGCCGGAAGCCTGCTTCGCGCCAAGCCGCGCGCAGTGAAGCCTGATTACGAGGCGTGGCAGCCTAAGTAACAAAAGAAGGGACCCTGCGAATGAAAGACAACATGATCGAGACCGCCGTGGGTGCGGTGGTCATCCTCATCGCAGGGCTGTTCTTTGCCTTCGCCTACACAACATCCGGCGTGGGCAAGGCCCAGGGCGGCTATAGCGTGAATGCCGAGTTCGACAATGTTGAAGGCATCAATGTCGGCTCAGATGTCCGCATGGCTGGCATCAAAATCGGCACGGTAACCGATTCCAAGCTCAACACGGAAAGCTGGCAGGCGGTTCTCACCTTCCAGATCGATCCCACCGTCAAGCTTGCCGAGGACGTGACCGCCAAGATCACTTCCGAAGGCCTGCTCGGTTCCAAATTCGTAGCCATTGACGCAGGCGGCAGTGACACCCTGATCGCCGATGGCGGCACCATCACCTTCACGCAGGGTGCGGTGGACATCTGGAAGCTGATCGCTGAGGCCATGTTCGGCAGCGCCAAGAAAACCACCGCCCCGGACCCCGCAGCCGTTCCCGCGCCTTGATGCACTTGTCCAAGCGGCCCACACTCATTGCAGCAATCCTTCTGTCGGCGGTAATTCCGGCCGCAGCGGAACCTGTGCAGAATCCGGTTGCCGTGTTCTCCGGCCTCGACAAGGTGGGCGGCAAGATCACCACACTTGAAGTTGAGGTGGGTGAGACGATCAAATTCGGTAGCCTCGTCGTGCGCCCCCGCATCTGCAACTCACGCCCCGTAACGGAGGAGCCGAACACCACTTCCTTCGTCGAGATTGACGATGAGAAGGTGGATGGCACCGTGAAGCGCGTTTTCACAGGCTGGATGTTTGCCGAAAGCCCAGCCCTCAACGCGCTGGAACATCCGGTTTACGACATTTGGCTGACGGGCTGCAAAGACCCCGCCGCACCGGCCCCCAAAATGGAAAAGGGGCCAGAGGGTGCCGCCCCCGTCGATCCTGAAACGATGCCGAAAGACAATGACTGACACATCCGCCGATGTGCTCATTATCGGTTCCGGCATTGCCGGAGCATCGCTCGCTTGGCGTTTGGGGCTACAAGGACTCCGCGTCACCCTTCTCGAAATGGAAGATCGCGTGGGCTATCACGCAACGGGCCGTTCCGCGGCGATGTATGAGCCGCGTTTCGGCCCGCCGGTGATCCGCGCCTTGACCGTGGCTTCCGGCCCCTTCTTTCTCAACCCGCCGGATGGATTTTCCGACGCGCCGCTTTCAGCCCCGCGCGGCACGCTGATGGCCGGCGAGGTCGGTGATGACGCGCTCATGGCCGATGCGCTGGCGATGGGTTTTGAGCCGATCAGCTTGGCGCAAGCCCAGCGCCTGCTGCCACCTTTACGCATCCAGGCACTGACCTGCTGTCTATACGACCCTGAAACGCGCGATCTTGATGTGGATGCCCTGCATCAGGCCTGCCTGCGCGCCCACAAACGCGCGCGCGGCACATTGGTGCTGAACGCCGAACTGCAATCAGCCGCGCGCCGCAATGGAATGTGGCGGGTGGTCACGAAAGCGGGTGAATTCACCTCTCCCATTCTGGTCAATGCGGCCGGTGCGTGGGCGGATGTCGCGGCAAACCGTTGCGGGGTGAAGCCATTGGGCTTTACGCCCAAACGCCGCAGCATGGCTGTCATCGACGCCCCCGAAGGCGCACAAAGCTGGCCGCAATTATTCCCCGCGCGCGATGATTTTTATACCAAGCCCGCAGGCGGCAAGTTGCTGGTGTCGCCCTCCGATGCCGACCCCACCGAGCCGCATGATGCCTTCGCCGATGACATGCGTCTGGCCGAAGGCATTGAAGCCTTTCAACGGCTGATGGATGTCGATGTCCACCGCCTCGATTCAAGCTGGGGGGGCCTTCGAACCTTCGCGCGCGATGGCAACCCCGTGGTGGGCTTTGACAGCCAAACAGAAGGCTTCTTCTGGCTGGCAGGGCAGGGCGGCTATGGCATTCAGACCATGCCCGCACTATCCCAATTCGCATCTGCACTGTTGCTGAAACAGGCACTGCCAGACTTTATTTCGGCAGAAGCGTTGAGGCCAAACAGATAGCTGGTTTCCCGCCTTCGCGGGAATGACAGGGGTTTTGTTGCACAGTTCGGGTTTCTGTATTCGTGGGAATGACCCGTTTTTGTTATTGTCATTCCCGCGAAAGCGGGAACCCGGCTGCTGCCAGCACCAAATCAGGATTTGCGTCGCCGCGAAACTGCGTGAAATCTGCTTCCACTTGCAGCGCATTTTCGAGTAGCACTTTGTAATCCTCTTGCGCCATCTCCACGCAGCCGAACTGCTTGAGATGCGGGTTTACGAATTGCGCGTCGAGGAGTTGGTATCCACCGGCCTTCATCCGTGCGACCAGATGCACCAGTGCCACCTTGCTGGCCCCACTTTCGCGCGAGAACATGCTTTCGCCGAAAAACGCCGCGCCGATGCTGACGCCATAAAGCCCGCCCACAAGCTCGCCATCCTTCCAACATTCCACCGAATGGCAGAAGCCAAGCGAAAACAGCTCGTTATAAAGTGAGCAGATCGTGCTGTTGATCCAAGTTGAGGCGCGCTCTGGCCGCGCTTCTGCACAGGCTCTGATAACCGCATCAAAGGCAGTATCGACCCGAATTTCAAAATCGCGCCGCCGCACTTGCTTGGCCAGACTGCGCGGCACGTGGAAATGATCGAGCGGAAACACGCCGCGCCGTTCCGGCTCGATCCAATGCAAAGACGGATGATCCGCACTTTCGGCCATGGGGAAAAGCCCCACCGAATATGCCCTGAGCAACATGCCGGGAGTGATTTTGACAGCCATGAACGCTTGCGATCAGTCGCGGGCCAGATATTTCTCAAGCCAGTGAATGTCGTAATTCCCGTCGATGATGTCCGGTTCCTTGAGCAACGCCTGGAACAACGGAATGGTGGTATCCACCCCCTCGATCACAAACTCGCCCAGCGCCCGCTTCAAGCGCATCATGCATTCGGTGCGCGTTTTGCCGAATACGATGAGCTTGCCGATGAGGCTGTCATAATAGGGCGGAATGCGATAGCCGGCATAAATGGCGCTATCCACACGCACGCCAAGACCACCCGGCACATGCACGCTTTCAATCTTGCCCGGTGACGGCGCGAAGGTGCGCGCGTTTTCGGCATTGATGCGGCATTCAATGGCATGGCCTTGGAAGGTGATGTCCTTCTGGGAATAGCCAAGCTCAGCCCCCGCAGCGATGCGGATTTGTTCCTGCACCAGATCAAGCCCGGTGAGCATTTCAGTGACGGGGTGTTCCACCTGCAAGCGGGTGTTCATTTCGATGAAATAGAACTCGCCATTTTCATAGAGGAACTCAACCGTACCTGCGCCCGAATATTTGAGTTTCCGCATGGCAACCGCCACGCGCTCGCCAATCTGCTCGCGCTGCGAGGCATTCAGGGCAGGCGAGTGAGCTTCTTCCCAGACCTTCTGGTGGCGGCGCTGGAGTGAGCAGTCACGCTCGCCCAGATGCACCGCATTCCCCTTGCCGTCGCCCAGAACCTGAATTTCGATATGGCGGGGCTTTTCGAGATATTTCTCGATATAGACTTCATCATTGCCGAAAGCGGCCTTGGCTTCCGATTGCGCGGTCAGCAGCGCCTGTTCGAGATCAGCTTCGGTGCGCGCCACCTTCATGCCGCGCCCGCCACCACCGGCAGTCGCCTTGATGATCACAGGATAGCCGATTTCCTTGGCAATGCGGCGGCCATCGGCCACACCAGCAACGCCACCTTCGGAACCCGGAACCACTGGAATACCCAGTTCCTTGGCCGTGCGCTTGGCTTCAATCTTGTCGCCCATGATGCGGATGTGATCCGCCGAAGGGCCGATGAAGGTGATGCCATGTTCAGCCAGAATATCGGCAAATTTGGCGTTCTCAGACAGGAATCCATAGCCCGGATGCACCGCATCAGCACCCGTGATTTCGCAGGCTGCTACGATAGCGGGAATGGAAAGATAGCTGTCACGCGCCGGCGGCGGCCCGATGCACACGCTCTCGTCGGCCAAGCGCACATGCATGGCGTTCTCGTCAGCCGTGGAATGCACAGCAACGGTGGCAATGCCCAATTCGCGGCAGGCGCGCAGCACGCGCAGCGCAATTTCACCCCGGTTGGCAATGAGAACCTTGTCGAACATCTTATTCGATCACCACAAGGGCTTCACCAAACTCAACCGGTTGGCCGTCGGTGACAAAAATATGCGTAACCTTGCCTGCCCGCGGGGCAGGGATCTGGTTCATGGTCTTCATCGCTTCGATGATGATCATGGTCTGGCCGGCTTTCACTTCCTGGCCGACTTCGATGAAATTGGCCGAACCCGGCGCAGGCGCGCGGTAGGTCGTGCCCACCATCGGCGACTTTACAGCACCGGGAAGCTTTGTCGGATCAGCCGCCGCTGCCGGGGCAGTGGCAGGGGCTGCTGCCGCTGCGGCAGGTGCCGGGGCCGAGGGGGCAGGCTGGGCATAAGCCATAACCTGTTGCGTGCCGCGCGCCACGCGCAGGCGCAGGCCCGGCTGTTCGATTTCGATTTCGGCAAGGCCCGTATCATTCAAGATGGCCGCCAGATCCCGCAAAAGGGCTTGGTCAACGCCGGATTTAGCTGCCGTCGCCGGTTTGGCCATGGGGGGAACAGGTTTTTTTGCCATTTTGATTAGCTCTTGCCTTTGGAGTTGAGATGCTGCGCGAGCGCCTGCAAGGCCAGCACATAGCCGTGCCCGCTGAAACCGCAGATCACCCCTAGTGCCGCAGGCGACACATAGCTGTGATGGCGGAAAGCTTCGCGCTTGTAGATATTGGTGAGATGGACCTCGATGACAGGCACCCCCGCCATCCGCAGCGCGTCATGCAACGCCACGGAAGTATGAGTGTAGCCGCCTGCATTGATCAGGATGCCGCACGAATCTTCGCGCGCCTCATGCACAAGGCTGATGAGATCGCCTTCGCTGTTGGTTTGCCGGAAAACGACCGACAATCCGAGCCGCTTGGCTTCAGCAACGCACTTGGCCTCAATGCCCACCAGCGTCTCCGTGCCGTAGATTTCCGGTTCACGGGTGCCGAGCAGGTTGAGATTGGGTCCGTTCAGGATGTAAACGGGCTGTGTCATGGCGAAATTCTAGCTTCCCTCAAGCGAAGCCTTGCTTATAAGGGCTTCCCCGCCAGCAGGGAAGCTTTCGTTGCGGCTTGCACACAATCAAAGCTAAGCTATTGATTTAATAGAATAAATCGTTTCAACAAATCTTGCATCCGCCATTGGCCCGAATGTCGGCAATCATGGCAGTCAGCGCTTCCACGCCCACAGCCCCGGGGATGAGCGTTTCATCCACGATAAAGCCGGGTGTTCCCGCCACACCGATGTCGCGGGCAAGCTTGGTATTGGCGCTGAGAATTTCGGCCACTTCGGGGGCTTCCATGTCTTGTTTCAGCTTGTCCATATCCAGCCCGGTCTTCTCCGCGATCGCCAGCACCGTGGCCTCATCCTTGGCCCCGGCAAAGCGCATGAAGGCCTGGTGCAGCTCCCAATATTTGTCCTGCTTGCGCGCCGCGATGGCCGCCTTGGCTGCCGCCACCGAGCCGGGGCTGAGGATCGGAAACTCCTTGAAAACAATCTTCAAATCCTTGTCCATCTCGACAAGCTTCTCGATCGTGGGCAGGCTCTTTTTGCAATAGCCGCAATTATAATCGAGGAATTCCACCAGCGTGACGCTGGCCTGCGGATTACCCAGCACGAAATCACCGGTCGAACGGAAAATGGCATCCGCATTTTGCTTGAGCTGATCTTTCTGGCCTTCGGCCTGCTTGGCCTCCTCGCGCTGTTGCAGCGCCATCAGCGCATCGCGCAGCACCTCTGGGTTTTCAAGCAGATATTCGCGGATGACGCTGCCCATTTCAGACTTCTGGGCATCGCTGAATTCAGCCGCTTGAAGCGGTGCCACCAGAAGCGTGGTGGCGAGCAGGGTGGATAGAATGCGGCGCATGGGGCTTATCCCTTCTTCTTCTTGGCGGTGAAATTGAGAATATCATTGGCGCGCACCCATTCCGGCGTGCCCTTGGGGAATTTCGTCAAGGCGGATTTGGCTTTCTG
>CAJBCQ010000262.1 GCA_903951595.1 uncultured Hyphomicrobiales bacterium
GAGGATTTGCTGAAAGATGCCGCTGAAGGGGCTGAACCCAAGCCCTATCCGGCTTTGCGGATTTCAGCTTCTGCGGCGGATGCGGATGCGGTGTTGGCGATGTTGGAGAAAGCCGAACGGCCCTTGGTCATCGCCGGGGCTGGCATGCGTGGCCCCAAGGGGGCTGCCGCCTTGGCGCGGTTTGCGCGTGCCCATCATGTGCCGGTGGCAACGACGTGGAAGAACCAAGATGTGTTCGACAATCATCTACCCTTCTATGCGGGTCACTTGGGTTTCGGCAACCCGGCCAAGCATCGTGATTTGCTGGCAGGGGCGGATCTCATCATCGCGGTTGGCACGCGGTTGGGCGATGTGGCGAGCCAGAATTACCAGCTTCCTTGCGCTCCCGAACCCGCCCAGCCACTTATCCATATCTACCCGGACGCTGCCCCCATCGGGCGGGTGTTCCGCACGAGGCTAGGTGTGGTGGCGGACCCTGTTGGCATGCTCGATCTTCTGGCGGAAAAGCCCACCATGACTTCAAGCCGCAAAGCGTGGGTGGAAGCGATCAAGGGCTTCATGGATGATTTCATGAGCTTCAAGCCGCGCCAAGTGAGTGATGGTGTGGATTTCGGCACCGTGGTTGCCGCCCTTTGCAAGCTCGCGCCCAGTGATGCGGTGATTACCACCGACAGCGGCAATGTTTCGACATGGCTGCACCGCTATTGGCGGCTCACCCCGCGCCATACGCTGCTGGGTGCCATTGGCGGGGCGATGGGGTTTGGCGTGCCCGGTGGCGTTGCGGCGGCTATGCAGGCACCGGATCGCACGGTCATCACCTTTGTGGGGGATGGCGGAATTTTGATGACGGGGCAGGAATTGGCAACCGCCATGCAATATGGCGCGAGTGTGAAGATCATCCTGTCGGACAATGGCTCCTATGGCACCATCCGCACGCATCAGGAAAGGCATTTTCCGGCGCGCGTTTCCGGTACTGAATTGATGAACCCGGATTTCACGGCTTGGGCCCGCTCCTTTGGCGCGCAAGGCGTGACGGTGGCACCAGGGGATGATGTGGAAGCCAAGGTGGCGCAAGTGCTGGCGCATAAGGGTTCCAGCGTGCTGCATGTGAAATCAAGCCGGGAGTCGCTGTCGGCGTTTACGACGTTGAGTGCGCTTTTGAAGTAAGCGGGAAACCAGCTTGTGCATATAACATCAGCGCGGAGGCTATTGCCACATTGAGGCTTTCCACACCGGGTGCCATCGGAATGGACACGAGCTTTGTGCAAGCCTGCGACACCTCCACCGACATGCCTTTGGATTCCGAACCCATCACGATCATGGCTGGCCGCTTAACTGGATCGCGGTAATCGGCATCTGCGTTCATCTTTGTGCCGATGACATCGCCCGGCCAATTCCGCACCAAGCCCAAAAAGCCTTCGCGCGATTGGCGCAGCATTGGCATGGCGAAAAGCGAGCCTGTGGCGGCGCGCACGCATTCGCGTGAGAAGGGATCGCAGGTTTCACCCACCAGCACGACACCTGACACCCCGGCAGCTTCCGCAGTCCGCAGGATGGTGCCGAGATTGCCGGGATCGCGGATTTCTTCCAGTGCCAGCCAAATTCCATCCGCCGTTAGTGCTGAAAGCTCACGCGAATGGAGGACAGCCAGAACAGGCGGCGGATTGTCTACGCCTGTCAGGCGCGGCATGAGTGTGGAGGGGATGCAGATATGTTTGCCGCCCTGCTCCACCACCCAGCGCACAAGGCCCGTATCGGTTGCCCAATCACTCGTGCTGACCAGAAGCTCGGCCTGCCAGCCATGTTCACGCGCCCGGTTGAGCTGGCCTTCGCCCTCGGCCACAAACGCGCCTTGGCTAACACGGGCTTTCTTCTGCTCAAGCGCGCGCACGCGCTTGAGCATGTCGTTTTGCAGGCTGGTAATCAGTTCCGGCATCAGACGTTGAGCAGCAGGAATTCACGCTCCCATGAGCTGATGACCTTGCGATATTGCTGCATTTCCTCGAACTTCACATCTTGGAAAGCTTCCACGAAACGCTCACCAAATACCTGTTTGAGAGACTTGGTGTAGTTGAGCTTATGCACCGCTTCTTCCAGATTGATCGGCAGCGTGTGGGCATAGCGATAGGCGGAGCCTGTGACAGGCTCTGTCGGCTTGATGCGTTCCTTCATGCCCAGATAACCGCAGGCGAGAGATGCGGCGAAGGCGAGATAGGGGTTGGCATCCGCCCCCGGTACGCGGTTTTCAACGCGCATATTGCCGGGGTCTGATTGCGGCACGCGCAAGCTGACCGTGCGGTTGTCGATGGCCCAATGGACGTTGGTGGGCGCATCGGATTCCGGCACAAGGCGGCGATAGCTATTCACATTGGGTGCCATCAGCGGCAAGGCACCGCCGAGATAACGCTGCAAGCCGCCAATGTGGTTGAGGAACAGCTTGGACGGCTTGCCATCACGACCGGCGAAAATATTGCGGCCCGTTTTGGAATCCACCACCGACTGATGCAGATGCATGGAGGAGCCGGGTTCATTGGCATGGGGCTTGGCCATGAAGGTGGCATACATGTCATGCTTCAAGGCGGCTTGGCGCACGGTGCGCTTGAACATGAAAACCTGATCGGCCAGTTCCAGCGGGTCGCCGTGGTTGAAGTTGATCTCCAACTGGGCGGGGCCGGATTCATGCGACAGCGTATCGACATCCAATTCCTGGGCTTCGCAATAATCGTAAATGTCTTCCACCACGGGATCGAAATCATTGGCCGCGTCAATGCCATAGGCTTGGCCGCCGGCTTCCTTGCGGCCTGAGCGGCCGAGCGGGGCTTCGAGCGGGTAATCGGGATCGACGTTCTTTTTCACGAGATAGAATTCAAGTTCCGGCGCGATGATGGGCCGCCAGCCTTCGTCCTTATAGAGCTTCAGCACGCGCTTCAAAACATGGCGCGGGGAAATGTCTACGGGCTCATCATTCAGGTGGAAGCAATCGCAGATGACCTGCGCTGTTGGCTCCGAATACCACGGCACAAGGCGCGCGGTTTCGAGATCGGGCTGCATGTAAACGTCGATGGCGCTGTCGGAAACCGCTTCGGTGTCCTGCACATAGCGGCCAGTGACGGTGAGGGTGAAGATTTCTTCCGGCAACCGCAGGCCTTTGGAGCGGTTGCCTTTGAGGAATTTATTCGCGGGTAAGATTTTGCCACGCGCGGTGCCGCCTAATGAAAACCAAGCAATATCTTTTCTATTGGTTCCCTTATCAACGGCACCAGTAAAGAACTCGGAAGCAACATCTGCTAAATAGGTTTCACGAATCTGAGCTAAGGAC
>CAJBCQ010000263.1 GCA_903951595.1 uncultured Hyphomicrobiales bacterium
GCCGGTTGCGGTTCCGGCCTTTCCAGCACGACCGAGAAGCGGGCAAGGAACCGCTCGTTCAGAATGGGCTGAGGCCGCGGCTGCGGGGCTACATGTTGCGGCTGCGGGGCAACATATTGCGGCTCGACATATTGCGGCTCGACATATTGCGGCTCGGCATATTGCGGCTCGGCATAGACATATTGCGGCTGCGGCTCGGCATATTGCGGCTGCGGGGCAACATATTGCGGCTCGGCATAGACATATTGCGGCGGCACCAGCGGCTGGGGGGCTTGCGCTTGCTGTTGGACCGGCAAGCGTGCGGGTTGCTGGGGGGTGGCGGGTCGCGGTTGGGGCAGAATGCTTACGGGGCCTTGTGGTGCTGCTGTTTCTTGGTTCACCGCTTCCATGGCAGCATTGGCCGCACTGTAAATCTCGCGCACGCGGGCTTGGCTTTCGGCATTGCAGGCGGTGGACCTGCCATTTGCTTCTGCCCTGTGTAGATGCGGGGTTGCTTGTTCAGCCGATACCGCGCTGACGGCGGACACTTCGGCGCGGGCGACGAACCCATTTAGCTTTTCGGCCTCCGCCGGGCTGAGGAAAGCGCATTTGGCGTTGGTGGCTTTCGCTTCGATCAGAATGACGGCTGCTTCCAGCGGACCCAGCGCGGCTGAGGCCCATCCGGTGGATGCGAGCAGTAACAAGGCGCTGCTGATGAAACGACGCATGGAGAAAGGCTCCGAGGAAACTTAGATTTACACTTTTAGGTGTTCCGAGTTAACACATTGCAAACCATGATTGCAAAGTGGGCTTGCCAACTTGGTTAAGCGCACCCCTTTCGCCCAGTGCGGGGTTTGGCGCATAATGGCCCGAAATTGTTGAGGATTGCCCGCTCCATGACTGCCACCTTCCCCCACGCCCGCCCCCGCCGCCTGCGCGCCTCTGATTGGTCGCGCCGTTTGGTGCGCGAGAACCGGCTGACCGTGGATGATCTCATCTGGCCCATTTTCATCATCGACGGTGAGAACCAGCGCCAGCCCATTGCCAGCATGCCGGGGGTGGAGCGGCTTTCCATTGATCTGGCGGTAAAGGCGGCAGAGGAAGCGGCAAGCCTTGGCATTCCGGTCATCGCGCTGTTTCCCTATACGGAGCCTTCCTTACGCACGCCCGATGGCACGGAAGCCCTGAATGGCGGCAATCTTGTGTGCCGCGCGGTGAAGGCCATCAAGCGGGCGGTGCCGGAAATCGGCATCTTATGCGATGTGGCGCTCGATCCTTACACCAGCCACGGCCATGACGGGCTGGTGGAGAATGGCGAGATTGTGAATGACCGCACGGTGGAAGTGCTGGTGCGGCAATCTCTCGTGCAGGCGGAAGCCGGTTGCGACATCATCGCCCCCTCCGACATGATGGACGGCCGCGTGGGTGCCATTCGCGCGGCGTTGGAGCGTGAGGGACATTCGCATGTGCAGATCATGGCCTATACGGCCAAATATGCCTCGGCCTTTTACGGCCCCTTCCGCGAAGCGGTGGGTGCTTCAGCCACGCTGAAGGGCGACAAGCGCAGCTATCAGATGGACCCCGCCAATGCTGCGGAAGCCCTGCGCGAGGCCGCGCTGGATGTGGCGGAAGGTGCCGACATGCTGATGGTGAAACCCGGCCTGCCCTATCTGGATATTTTGAGCGCGTTGAAACGCGAATTCCGCATGCCGACCTTCGCGTATCAAGTCTCCGGCGAATACGCGATGATCATGGCGGCGGCACAGAACGGCTGGCTGGATAAGGAAAAGGTGGTGGCGGAGTCACTGATGGCGTTCAAACGCGCCGGGGCGGATGGGGTGCTGACGTATTTTGCGCTGGTTGTGGCGCGGGGGTTGAGGGGGTGATTGGCGCGGCCGCAGCCAACACAATCTCCTTTAATCCAATCGGCAAGTCCGATCCAATAGCGGCACTTCCTAGTGAAATTTCA
>CAJBCQ010000264.1 GCA_903951595.1 uncultured Hyphomicrobiales bacterium
CGCCTTATCGAGGCGGATATGGGGCAGGCCATGGGTGGGCGGGCGGAAGCGGATGAAGGAGACGGCTTCTTGCAAGCTGCCATCAAAAGCGCGGGCCGCTTCGATAGGCAGATCGCCGGGGAAGATGGCGGCTTGGCTTATACCGTCAAAGGTTTGGTTGCCGATCTTTTCGCCTATTTCTGGCACGCCGGTGATGCAGGCCAGTTCCTCGCCCTTGTCGCGCACGCGGGCTTCTTTTGTGGCGCGTACGGCGGCGATGGCGGTGACGGCGATTTGCGCGCCTGCGAATTGCGCGCGGGTGGCGGCGGTGTCCACGAGCTTGCCGAGAATGCGTTCGAGACGATCGTGGGATGTATGGTGCAGCAGGTCTGCCTTGGTGGCGGCAAAAAGAATACGCTCCACGCGCTTGCCGAAAATGCGCGAGGTGAAGCTATTGGCACCTTGGCGGAAGGAGGCCAGCACATCGGTAAGCGCGTCAGATAATTCGCTGGCGGTTCCGGTGTTCAGCGCGGTCAGCGTATCCACCAGCACGATCTGGCGATCGAGACGGGCAAGGTGATCGCGGTAGAAGGGCTTTACCACGCGCGCCACGTAAGCCTCATAGCGGCGGCTCATCAGGGCGGCGAGTGAGTTAGGCTGGATGGGGCCGTCCTGCAATTTGAGGGGGGCGAAGGTGAGCAGTGGTGAGCCTTCCAAGTCGCCGGGCATCTGGAAACGGCCGGGGGTGCCTTGGCCGTGCTTGGTGAATATCTGGGCGCCAGCCAGAGCCAGCGTTTCATCCGCAGGCACATCGGCCTGTTCGAGGGGAATGGTGGGGTGCTTTTTGAGTGTCGCTGCACTCCATTGGGCATAGGTCTGTTTCATCAGCGGCAGGTCGAGCAGCCATTCGCCGGGATAATCGATGATGTCGATATGGAGCTGACGCGGATCGCGCTCGCCGCCGAAGATTCCGCGCGTTTCAACTTCCAGCGTGAGGCGAAGCTGGCTTAAGCGGCGGGTGCTTTCGGGCCAGTGGCGATCAGGGCCGGTGAGGGCGGCGATGTGATCCTCATAGGCAAAGCGTGGCAGGCCGAGGTCGGGCTGGGGTTCGAGCCACGCACGGCGGATGCGGTTTTTCGATTGGGCGGTGAGCAGCGGCAGGCGCGCGTTGGTGGTGAGCGCGTGGACGAGGGCTGTGATGAATACGGTTTTTCCGGCCCGCGAAAGCCCCGTCACGCCAAGGCGGATCGAAGGGCTTGCCAAGTTCGCGGCAAAGTCGCGCACACCGCCGATGGCGATGCGGGTGTCATCCAAGATGTTGGTCATGCTCACGGGGCGAGATGTGGGGAGGGTGGGCGGAAAAAGCAAGGGTCAGGCTTTGCAGGGATGATTCCGGAAGCGGGGGTAAGTTGTTGGTTTGGAGCGGAAAAGAAAGATAGCGGGTTTCCCGCTTATTCCCCGCCCTTCGGCGTCAGGAAACTCTCCAATCGTCCACCACCCACGCCAATCATTGACCAATCTGGCAGATCAAAGGCCAGCACGGCCATCGCTGCTGTGGGGTATTTGCCGCGCATCTCGCTGAGGGCTTGGGGGTCTGAGCCGTGGCCGGATAGGCGTAGGGCGAGTGAATGAACCGAAGGGTTATGGCCGATGATCATGAGGGTCGCGATCTCGCGGCCTTCCTTGGCAATGGCTTCGAGATAGGGTGAGCCATCACCAAAAGCATAGAGGCTTTCGCGCAAGATGACGGGTGGGGTGGTGCCCATTCCCGCCATCACTTGCGCCAGCGTTTGCCGCGTGCGGGTGGCGGGTGAGCATAATATTTGGCCAGGGATGAGCTGGTTTTTCGCCAGCTTCTGGCCTGCCGCGAAGGCCGCCTTCAGGCCGCGTTCGGTGAGGGCGCGTTCCTTGTCCGGGCCATCACCTTCCGCCACTGCCTTGGCGTGCCGCATGATGATAAGCCGGAGCATGGTGTCCTCGTTCAGCGTTTGCCGATATCGGCCAGATGATAGGGGGTGGATTGGTATAGCTCGTTCAGCCAGTTGGCGAAAAGCAAATGGGCATGGCTGCGCCAGCGGTTGCTGGGCTCGCGGTTCGGGTCATCATCGGGGAAGTAGTTGCAGGGCAGGGCTATGGGCTTGCCGGCTTTCCGATCCCGCCAATATTCAGCGCCCAGGGTGCCCGTGTCATATTCGACATGGTTGAACATATAAAGGCAGCGGTGCTTGTGGTCGGCGATGAGGCACAGGCCCGCATCATCGCTTTCGGCCAGCACTTCAAGGCTTGGATCGTTGGGCAAATCGGCGCGGCGCACTTCCGTCCAGCGCGAAACGGGGATGGCGAAATCATCCGAGAAGCCGCGCAAATAGGGTGAGGCGGGGTTCAGATTATGGTGGTTGAACACGCCGAATTGCTTGTGCGGCAGCGCATATTTGGGAACGCCGTGGAAATGGTGCAGGGCTGCTTGTGCGCCCCAGCAGATGTGCATGGCGGATTGGACGTTGGTTTGCGTCCAATCAAAAATCTGCTTCAGCTCGTTCCAATAGGTCACTTCTTCGAACGGCATCAACTCCACGGGGGCACCGGTGATCACAAGCCCGTCGAATTTCTCATGCGCCACATCCGCAAAGTCGCGGTAGAAGGCGAGCATGTGTTCGGCAGACGTGTTTTTAGGTGTGTGCGCCGTCATCTTGATGAGCGTCATCTCGATTTGCAGCGGATTGGCACCGAGAAGGCGGGCGAATTGTGTTTCGGTGCGGATTTTGTCCGGCATCAGGTTGAGCAGACCAATGCGTAATGGACGGATGTCCTGACGCGCGGCCTGACCTTCGGTCATCAGCATCACGCCTTCTGTTTCCAGAATGGAGCGGGCGGGCAAATCGTCGGGAATTTTGATGGGCATGGGTCAGCGTTTGTCGATGATGCGGGAGATGAGGTCGGTGAAGTTCTTTTCGGCTTTGAGGGCTGGAATGTCTTCCATCTCGATTACATAGCCGAAATTCTTGGCGATGGTTTCATAGAGCGGAATGCGGTGGTGCAGCAGTTCCTCAAAGCCCCAGGCGGCAAAATCATCCGGGTCTACCGCATCATCCGAAGCGATGGATTTGAGCTTTTTGTATTCGGCCCATTTGGCGTTGAGAAAGCCCGGCTCATAATACATGGGCTTGGGGCTTTTGCGGAAACGGTCCACCAGCATGCGGGCATGTTCGGGCGTGCCGCGGATGTAGAGAAGCAGGGTGTTTTCGGCCAGTGAGGCCAGAACGGGATCGGCCGGATTTTCCGGGTTCACCACTTCGCACAGGCTGCCGCCGCTGTCGCAGATGAAGTGTTCATAGCCATAAATCTCGCGCGCTTTGCGCACGAAATCGGGCACATCCAGCAAGGCTGCCACTTCGGCTTCCCGGTGCTGGGCCTGACGGCGCTTATATTCGGCAAAGCTGATGCCGCCTAATTCCGGGTTGCCGGGCTTGCCGAGATAGGTGGAAAGCGGGTCGAGATTTTCGAAGGTGATGTTCGATGAGATGTAGATCGAGTCTGTTTTCAAAAGCTGGCGCAGGAAGGGGTTCTTCATCGCCTCGCGCTTGAAATTATCAACGATATGCTCGCCCATATAACGGGTGCCGATGCGGTAATCGACCGAGTAGTGGAACCAGCCAGCATCCCGAAGCAATTGCGCCAGCGTGGTTTTGCCCACCCCGGACATGCCAAAAATGGTCACTGCCTTGTGTGGCAGGGCGATGAAGTCTTGGGCCGATTTGAAGCGCATGGGGCGGGTTTCCGGGCGAATGTCAGGGGTTCTTCCTAGACCAGAGCGGGCTTGCATGCAAAGCTCATAGAAAACAGGAGAAGCTCACATGGCCGGAAGACTTAAGGGACGCGCAACCATCGTGACCGGGGCGGCGAGCGGCATGGGAGCGGCTTCAGCCAAGCTTTTTGCTGCCGAGGGTGCGCGGGTGGCGGTGGTGGATGTAAATGGGCCGGGGGCGGAAGCAGTGGCCGCGGAAATCCGCTCTGCCGGGGGCCAAGCCATTGGCATTGCCTGTGATTTGAGCGATGAGGGGCAAGTGGCCCGCGCCATCGGGCAGATTGAGGCGGCGCAGGGGCCAACTTCGGCGCTTTTCAACCATGCCGGCGGCATCACCATCAAGCCGTTCCTGGAGCTTTCGGTGGCCGACTGGGATCAGCTCATGGACCGGAATGTGAAAAGCATGTTCCTGATGACGCGCGCGGCCCTGCCTGGGATGATCAAGGCCGGTGGTGGGTCCATTGTTTGCACCTCGTCCATTTCGGCCGTTTATGCCACCCCGATGGAGGTGCTGTATGTGGCCACCAAGGGGGCCTGCCACATGTTTGCGCGCGGCATTGCGGTGGAATTCCGGGATAAGAACATCCGCTGCAACACGGTCTGCCCCGGCTTCATCAATACCCCGCACGGCCAGCGCGAAATGAAGGAATTGCAGGCTTTGGGGGTGGATGCTTCTGAAGCGGCAATCGCGGCCCAGCAGGGCCGCTTGGGCCAGCCGCAAGATATTGCAAATGCAGCACTTTTTCTGCTTTCCGACGAAGCGGCCTTCATAACAGGGGCGCATTTGTTCGTCGATGGCGGGTTTTCGGCGGTGTGAGATAATTTTGTCTTAACCAAGCCTATTGTGAAGCCCCGGTCCCATGGATATATAGGCCCAAACTTCGGGGGTACCGGAGCATTTTTCCGGAACAGACAGGACTATTCGATGGCAATCGAAATCGACGGCGATTACCGTCCTTCGGAAGACGAACCGTTCATGAATGAGCGGCAGCGGGTTTATTTCCGCAAAAAGCTCAACGACTGGAAAGACGAGATCCTGCGCGAAAGCGCCCAGACGCTGGAGCATTTGCAGGACGAAAACCACGTTCTTCCTGATATTGTGGACCGGGCTTCCTCAGAAACCGACCGGGCGCTGGAATTGCGTACCCGCGACCGGCAGCGCAAGCTGATTTCCAAGATCGAAGCGGCATTGTCGCGCATCGAGGACGGTACTTATGGCTATTGCGAGGAAACGGGCGAGCCCATTTCGCTCAAGCGCCTGAGTGCCCGGCCGATCGCCACCCTGTCGATCGAGGCGCAGGAGCGCCATGAGCGGCGCGAGCGGGTTTACCGGGACGATTGATCCTTTCCATCACCGAAAGGTGGGATCGGTTGGAATTTCGCCTTCCGGTGGCACAGCGCGCAAATGCGGCGCGCGCTGGGCTGCGGTTCGGGGCGGGGCAGTTGGTTGCTCGTCATTTTCGTTGCGGAACAGGCTGCCAGCGGCCAGCGTCGGTTCGGCCTCCGACTTGTTATAGGCCTTTTCGATCAGCAAATCCTGCGCGCCGCCGATGAGCAGCAAATGCTCGGTATTATCGCGGCGTACGATGACGAGGCGGCGGCTTTTGTCTACTTCACAATAGTCGATGACTGAAAGCCGACCCAGGCGCCGGGCCGTGAGTGCGCCACGGGCGCGCAGCACGAATAGCACAATGGCCAGCACGACGATGATGGCTCCGGCCACGGTGGAGATGGCCAAAAGGTTCTCAAATCCAGCGCCCATCGCTGTTTCCTTTCTTAACTGGGGGCCAAAAACCTTGGCCCGCGAACTTCGTTTCCATACCTTCTATACTCCGAGCCGAATCGAGAGGCATGCTGAAAATAATGGACACAAACGGAGCCATGGATTTGCGCGCGGGCGCGGCGGCCGGAAAGGGTGGCGGCGGGCGATCTTTTGCGGGCATTTTGATCGCGTTGCTGCTGGCTGTGGCCTGTGCGGCGGCGGCTTATGCCTTCCGTGGTGATACGCCCTTGTGGATGGTGGCCCTTGCCGGTTTTGGCTCATTCATGGGGCTTTTGTTCCTGGTTGGAATTGCCGCCGGGTTTGTTCATGTCGGCAGCCTGCCGCGCCAAAGGGCGTTTTATGACGGGCTATTTGAGGCGCTGGGGGACGCGCTTGTGGTGACGGATGCGCGCGGGCGCGCCATTTATGCAAATTCCGCCTATCGCGCGCTTTTGGCGCAAGCCGGGCTGCCGCGCCAGGTGGGCGTGGAGAATCTTTATTCCGGCTATCCGGAAATCGCGGAGCGCATTTATCGATTGTCGCAGGCCGCGCGCGAGGGGCGTGAGGGGCGTGAGGATGTGCGGTTGGCGGCAGGCTCTGCTGCGGCAGGCGCAAAGCCGGATCGGGCGGTGTGGCTGAGCCTGAGTGTTGCACCCATCGCGGCGGGCCAAGGCAAGCATACGCTGTGGCGGCACACCGACATCACGGCTGAGCGCAGCCAGCAGGAGCATGCTTTTGGTCGCCTGCAACATATCATCAATTATCTCGACCACGCGCCATCTGGCTTTTTTTCCACGGCTGCTGATGGCCGCATCGAATATGTGAACGCCACCTTGGCAGGCTGGCTGGAACTTGACCTAGCGCAAACTTCCGATGGATCGCTGAAGCTGGCTGATATCGTTACCCGTGAGGGTGCCAAGGTTATTCTGGGCCTTGCCCCAGCCTCCGCAGGTGAGAGTGCGCGCACGGAAGTTTTTGATCTCGATTTGCGCGGGCGTGGGGGGCAGATCATTCCGGCGCGGGTGATCCATCGGGTCGAGTTTGATGAGCGCGGCATGCTGCTGCCGTCGCGCTCCATTGTGCTCGACCGGCGTTCAGAAAGCACGCAAGGGGCCGCCCATGCTGAAGCGCGGCTTTCGCGGCTGTTCAATGATGCGCCCATCGGCATGGCGATGGTGGACGGCCAAGGCCGTATTACCAATGCCAACACCTCTTTCCTGAAATTAAGCCCTGAAGCGCGGCGCGGCGCGGTGCTGGAGCAGATTGTGACCGAGGGTGGCAGGCGGGCGCTGCGGGCGGCTCTTTCGGGCGTGTATCAGGGTGGGCAAAACCCGGTACAGGCGGCGGATGTGAGCTTTATGGGCGACCAGCCGCGTTCGGTGCAGATGTTTGTTTCGCGCGGTGAAGATGGCGGGCCGGGGCAGGGGGTTGTGGTGTTCGCGGTGGATATGACCGCACATCGGGCGTTGGAAATCCAGTTGGCGCAGAGCCAGAAAATGCAGGCCATTGGCCAGCTTGCCGGTGGCGTGGCGCATGATTTCAACAATGTGCTGACGGCCATTATCGGCTTTTCCGATTTGCTGCTGGCGCGGCATCGGGCGACCGATCCGGCCTTCCAAGACATTATGAACATCAAGCAGAATGCCAATCGTGCCGCCAATCTGGTGCGCCAGTTGCTGGCATTCTCGCGCCGCCAGACATTGCGGCCGGAGGTCTTGTCGCTGACCGATGTGATTGCCGATCTGGGCAATTTGCTGGGACGGTTGCTGGGCGAGAAGGTGGAGCTGAAAGTTTCACATGCGCGCGATGTGGGCCATGTGAAGGTGGATGTGAACCAGTTCGAGCAGGTGATCATGAACCTTGCCGTCAACGCGCGTGACGCCATGCCTGAAGGCGGTGTGTTGACGGTGCGAACGGCCAATGTGGGGCCGGAAGAAGCCGCCAAGGTGCATCCGGGGCTTATGCCTGCGGGTGATTATGTGCTGTGCGAGGTTTCCGATACCGGCACGGGCATGCCGCCGGAAGTGATGCAGAAAATCTATGAGCCGTTCTTTTCCACCAAAGAAGTGGGCAAGGGCACGGGGCTGGGGCTTTCCACCGTCTATGGCATTGTGAAGCAGACGGGCGGCTTTATTTTCTGCGACAGCCGCGTTGGTGAAGGCACCGTGTTCCGCATCTATTTGCCGCGTCACGAACCAGAAGCCGAAGCGGCGCGCGAAGTGGTGAAGGCGGAGCCGGAAAAGCAGGATCTGACAGGGCGCGGAACTGTTTTGCTTGTGGAGGACGAAGACGCCGTGCGGGCCTTTGCTTCACGCGCCTTGCAATCGCGCGGGTATAAGGTTGTGGAGGCGGATTCTGGTGAAAGCGCCTTGGGCGTGATTGAATCCGGCGAGCCGATTGATCTGGTGCTTTCGGATGTGGTGATGCCGGAAATGGATGGGCCAACCTTGCTGAAGGAATTGCGCCGCCGGGGCATTAAAACCAAGGTTGTTTTCATTTCCGGCTATGCCGAAGATGCGTTTGAAAAGAATCTCGAAGGCCAGCAGGATTTTGCCTTCCTGCCCAAGCCCTTCACGCTGAAGCAGCTTGCCGAAACGGTGAAAAAGGCGATGGAGGGCGGCTGATGCGGACAGTTCACGCGCTAGCAGCGGAGCTTGATGCAGGCCGCTTGAGTGCATCGGCACTGGTGGAGGAATCGCTCTCGCGCATTTCGGCCCCGGCTTTCATGGTGGTGGATGCCGAGGGTGCGCGCGCGCAGGCGGCACTCATCGACGGGCTTCGCAAGCGGGGGCGGGCACCTTCGCCATTTGCTGGCATTCCTTTGGGTGTGAAGGATTTATTCGACCTTGCCGGCGAGGTGACGCGGGCGGGGTCTGTTGTGTTGAATGATGCGCCTGCGGCGGTGTGTGATGCGCGCGCGATTGCGCGGTTGAAGGCGCAAGGCTTCATCGTGATGGGGCGCACGAATATGACGGAATTCGCCTATTCCGGCTTGGGCCTGAATCCGCATCATGGAACCCCGCTTTCACCGTTTGATCGCGCCCATGCCCGCATTGCCGGGGGTTCTTCTTCGGGTTCTGCCGTGGCGGTGGCGGAGGGGATGGTGCCTGTGGCGATTGGCACGGATACGGGTGGTTCCTGCCGCGTGCCTGCCGCTTGGTGTGGGGTGGTTGGATATAAGCCCACGCATGGGCGTGTGCCGGTTCAGGGCGTTTATCCATTGGCACCGAGCCTGGACAGTGTGGGGCCGTTGGCGCCTTCGGTTGCCTGTGCGGCGGCGGTGGATGCCATCATGGCTGAGGATTGGAATGGCGTAATTGCGCCGCGCGATGTGGCGGGATTGCGGTTGGGGCGGCTTTCGACGCTGGTTCTGGACGCGCTGGAGCCGCAGGTTGCGCGTTCGTTTGAGGCGGTCTGTGCGATGCTGGCAAAAGCGGGTGCGCGGATTGAGGATGTGGCCATTCCCGGCCTTGAGGATTTGCGCGACATGAATGCCAAGGGTGGCATTTCGGCGGCCGAATCCTATGCCCATCACGGCCCGCTTCTGGCCGCGCGCGGTGGGGAATATGACCCGCGCGTGCGGGTGCGTATTTTGGCGGGTGAGCGGATTACGGTTGCCGATCATCTGGCGCTCTTGGCGCGGCGGGCGGAATTGATTGGGGTGGCGGATGCGAGGATGGGCGGGTTTGATGCGTTGATTCTGCCATCGGTTGCGATTCTGCCACCGCCCTTGGCCGCTTTTGCCGATGATGCCGAATATGCGCGGCTTAATTGGCTGGCGCTGCGGAACACATTCACCGGAAATTTCCTGAACCGCTGTGCCATATCGCTTCCGATTCCCGGCGACGGCCCGGTTGGGCTGATGCTGATGGGCCTTCCGGGTGCCGATGCGGGACTTTTTGGCGTGGCGGCGGCGGTGGAGCGGGTTTTGAAACTGACTTAAAATCAAAGGCTTCGCATGATGCTTGTAACTCAGAGTTGCTAAATTTATACTTACTTCTCTTTTTAATTGAATTTTATACTCAGCCCTGCTATTCAAATCACCAAGGGTCCGGAGCCACGCACCTCTCTCCCCGGTGAGGCGGTACGATGCAAAGCTCCGAGTGTGATTCCGGGCCCGCCTTTTCCCTCCCCGAATGTTTTATTTTTGTTCGTGTTCTGTTTTTGGGTTGAAACAAGAACAAAACTAGTACATGATGATTTTTATGGGGAGCGGGTGCGGGGAATTTGCATCCGTTGGGGCCCATGTGGAATAAGGGGAGTTCACCATCATGGCTAATCTGAAAGTTGTCGAGACCGGCATGGACAAGCAAAAGGCACTGGACGCGGCGCTGGGGCAAATTGAGCGCGCGTTCGGCAAAGGCTCCATTATGAAATTGGGCGCCTCTACGGCGCTGGAAGTGGAAGCGGTTTCTACAGGCTCGCTGGGCCTCGACATCGCTTTGGGCATTGGTGGCCTGCCGAAGGGCCGCGTGATTGAGATTTATGGGCCGGAAAGTTCCGGCAAGACGACACTGGCGTTGCAAACCTTGGCTGAATGCCAAAAGCGCGGCGGTATCTGCGCCTTTGTGGACGCTGAACATGCGCTCGACCCTTCCTATGCCAAGAAGCTTGGCGTCAATCTGGATGAGCTTCTGATCTCGCAGCCGGACACGGGCGAACAGGCGCTGGAAATCGCCGATACGCTGGTGCGCTCTGGGGCGGTTGAAATCCTTGTCATCGACTCGGTGGCGGCTTTGACGCCGCGGGCTGAAATCGAAGGCGAAATGGGCGATTCATTGCCCGGTTTGCAGGCCCGTTTGATGAGCCAGGCTCTCCGCAAGCTCACCGCTTCCATCTCCAAGACCAATTGCATGGTGATTTTCATCAACCAGATCCGCATGAAGATCGGTGTGATGTTTGGTAGCCCCGAGACGACGACGGGCGGCAATGCGCTGAAATTCTATGCCTCTGTGCGCCTCGACATTCGCCGCATCGGTGCCATCAAGGACCGGGAAGAAGTGGTGGGCAACCAGACCCGCGTGAAAGTGGTCAAGAACAAGGTCGCCCCGCCCTTCCGTCAGGTTGAATTCGACATCATGTATGGCGAAGGCATTTCCAAGGTGGGCGAGCTGATCGATTTGGGTGTAACGGCCGGAATCGTCGAGAAATCCGGCTCTTGGTACTCCTATGACGGTGAGCGCATCGGGCAGGGGCGTGACAATGCCAAGACCTTCCTGCGCGCCAATCCGGACATGGCCAATGCGATTGAGGCCAAGATCCGCGCCAATGCGGGACTGATCGCGGCCAAGATCACGGGTGCGCCCAGTTCTGATGGCGACGCTGACTCGCCTGACGAATAAGCTCTTTTTGACCTTCTGAACCTCATTTCGGGCGCCCATCCCTCACCCCCGGGAGCCCGGAAAAGGTGTGTGCCCCACACCGCAAAGGCCGCCCTCCCGCTCCCCCGGGAGGGCGTTTGCGTTTCGGGTGGCCTTTGTCTGGCACCTGTGGGGCCGCAAATGTGGACACACATGCAATCCTTGGCTTAATAGGGGCCAGCATCCGCATTCTTTTAGCAAAGCGAAGATAAGCCCCATGTCCGGTCTCAGCGAAATCCGTTCCACCTTCCTCGATTACTTCCGCAAAGCAGGCCATGAGATTGTGGCCTCCAGCCCGCTCGTGCCGCGCAATGACCCGACATTGATGTTCACCAATTCCGGCATGGTGCAATTCAAGAATGTGTTCACGGGCGTTGAGAAGCGGCCCTATTCGCGCGCGGCCACCGCGCAGAAATGCGTGCGCGCCGGGGGCAAGCATAATGATCTTGATAATGTGGGCTATACCGCGCGCCATCACACTTTCTTCGAAATGCTCGGCAATTTCTCTTTCGGCGATTATTTCAAGGAAAATGCCATTGAGCATGCGTGGAAGCTGATCACGCAGGAATATGGGCTTGATAAGAACAAGCTATGTGTGACCGTCTATCACACCGATGATGAGGCCTTTGGTTTGTGGAAGAAGATCGCGGGGCTTCCTGAATCCAAGATCATCCGCATCGACACCCATGACAATTTCTGGGCGATGGGCGACACCGGGCCATGCGGGCCGTGCTCGGAAATCTTCTTTGACCATGGCGACAAAATCGCCGGCGGGCCTCCGGGTTCAGCGGATGCCGATGGGGATCGGTTCATCGAAATCTGGAATCTCGTGTTCATGCAATATGAGCAAGTGACGAAGGAAGAGCGCGTAAACCTGCCGCGCCCGTCGATTGATACGGGCATGGGGCTGGAGCGCGTTTCGGCCGTGTTGCAGGGCGTGCATGACAATTATGACATCGACCTGTTCAAATCGCTCATCCGCGCGATTGAGGAGCAGACGGGTGTTCCGGCCGAGGGCAAGGCCAAGGCTTCCAATCGCGTGATCGCCGACCATTTGCGCGCTTCGGCTTTTCTCATTGCTGATGGCGTGCTGCCTTCCAATGAAGGGCGCGGCTATGTGCTGCGCCGCATCATGCGCCGGGCCATGCGGCATATTGAATTGCTGGGTGCGCGTGATCCCATGATGTTTAAGCTCGTGCCCGCTTTGGTGCGCGAAATGGGGGCGGCCTATGCCGAATTGCCGCGCGCGCAAGGCTTGATTGAAGAAACGCTTCAGCTCGAAGAAACCCGCTTCCGCAAAACGCTGGATCGCGGGCTTAAGCTGCTCGATGAAGAAACCGCGAATTTGAAGGAAGGCGACAAGCTTTCCGGCACTGCGGCTTTCAAGCTTTACGACACTTATGGTTTCCCGCTCGACCTCACGCAGGATGCGCTGCGCGCGCGTGGCATTACGGTGGACACGGATGTGTTTGCATCTGAAATGGAACGCCAGAAAGCCGAAGCGCGCAAAGCTTGGACGGGTTCGGGTGAGGCCAAAACCGAAACCATCTGGTTTGATGTGCGCGATAAGCAGGGGGCGAGCGAATTCCTCGGCTATGACACGGAGCGAGCTGAAGGTGTCGTCAAATCCATCGTCCAAGATGGCAAGGAATTGACCGCACTGGCGCAAGGCCAGTCGGGGCAGATCGTGCTCAACCAGACGCCGTTTTATGCCGAGTCCGGCGGCCAGGTGGGTGATGAAGGCATGATCCGCACAGCCGATGGCGCACGCTTCCGCGTCACCTCCACCACCAAGCGTTTGGGTGATCTCTTCGTTCATGCCGGCGTGCTGGAACATGGCGTGCTAAAGGCAGGCGATGCGGTGGAATTGGAGGTGGATCACACCCGCCGTTCGGCCACGCGCATGCACCATTCTGCCACGCATTTGCTGCATGAAGCACTGCGCCGGGTGCTGGGCACTCATGTGGCGCAAAAAGGTTCGCTTGTGGAGCCGGGGCGTTTGCGTTTCGATTTCTCGCACACCAAGCCGATGAGCGAAGCGGAAACGGCTGAGACCGAGGCCATCGCCAACCGCATTGTTTCGCAGAATGATGCGGTTTCCACCCGCCTGATGAGTGTGGATGATGCGATTGCCGAAGGGGCCATGGCGTTGTTCGGCGAGAAATATGGCGATGAAGTGCGGGTCGTTTCGATGGGCCGGGGCTTGGGTGCGGATGACAAGCCGGTTTATTCGCTGGAACTGTGTGGCGGCACGCATGTGGGCCGCACGGGTGATATTGGGCTTATCAAGATCGTGGCCGAAAGCGGTTCTGCGGCCGGGGTTCGCCGTTTGGAAGCCTTGGCGGGGGATGCTGCGCGTGATTATCTCAACGCGCAAGACAAACGGCTTTCCGACACGGCCAATGTGCTGAAAGTCTCGCCCGCCGATGTGCCGGAGCGCGTGGCAGCGCTTGTGGAACAGGCGCGGCGTTTGGAGCGTGAGCTTTCAGACGCCAAGCGCAAGCTTGCCATGGGTGGCGGTGGTGCGGCGGATGAAGCGGCTGTGGTGGCGGTGAATGGCGTCAACTTCATGGGCCGCGTGTTGCAGGGGCTGGATCCGAAGGATTTGAAGCCGATGGCCGATGAGGCCAAGAAAACAATCGGCTCTGGCGTTATTGCGCTGGCGGCCGTCAGTGATGATGGCAAGGGTGCCATTGTGGTGGCGGTGACGGATGATCTGACGGGCAAATTCTCAGCCGTTGATCTGGTGCGCTTAGGCTCGGCTGCCATGGGCGGCAAGGGCGGCGGCGGCAGGCCAGACATGGCGCAGGCCGGTGGCCCAGATGGGGCCAATGCGGCGGCGGCGGTGGGGGCGGTGAAGGGGGCTATTTAATCTTCGTCTTCCCGGACGCCACGAAGTGGTGCGCCGGGACAGGGCTTTCGGCCTTCGATCCAGCCCTGGCCCGGCTCAAGGCCGGGCTGACGTGTGATGAAGGGTCATGCCACTTCCGTCTCAATTGCAGGCACCAGCGGCTTACGTTAACAATCCGCGCTATTGCAGCGCAACATTCAGAACTCTGAGGGAATCATGGCGAAAATCAAGGTGGCGAATCCGGTTGTGGAGCTGGACGGTGATGAGATGACGCGCATCATCTGGCAGCTCATCAAGGACAAGCTGATCCACCCCTATCTTGATATTCCCCTCGAATATTACGATCTGTCGGTTGAAAACCGCGATGCCACGGGCGATCAGGTGACGATCGACAGTGCCAATGCCATCAAGAAGCATGGTGTGGGTGTGAAATGCGCCACCATCACGCCGGATGAGCAGCGTGTGAAGGAATTCAACCTCAAGAAAATGTGGAAGTCGCCCAATGGCACCATCCGCAATATTCTGGGTGGCGTGATTTTCCGCGAGCCGATCATCTGCAAGAATGTGCCGCGTTTGGTGCCGGGTTGGACGCAGCCCATCATCATCGGCCGCCACGCCTATGGTGACCAATATCGCGCCACCGATTTCAAGTTCCCCGGTGCGGGCACGCTGTCGATCAAGTTCGTGGGCGATGATGGCCAAGTGATTGAGCATGAAGTGTTCAAGGCACCCGATGCCGGTGTGGCGATGGCCATGTATAATCTGGATGACTCGATCCGCGAATTTGCGCGCGCTTCGCTGAATTATGGCTTGTTGCGGAATTATCCGGTTTATCTCTCGACGAAGAACACCATCCTGAAAGCCTATGACGGGCGCTTTAAGGATATTTTCCAAGAGATTTTCGACGCTGAGTTCAAAGACAAATTCGCCGCCGCCAAGATCACCTATGAGCATCGCCTCATCGACGACATGGTGGCTTCGGCCATGAAGTGGTCGGGCGGTTATGTGTGGGCGTGCAAGAATTATGATGGTGACGTGCAGTCGGACACCGTGGCGCAGGGCTTCGGCTCGCTCGGCCTCATGACTTCCGTTCTGATGACGCCCGATGGCCGCACGATGGAAGCGGAAGCCGCGCATGGTACAGTGACGCGCCATTACCGTCTGCATCAGCAGGGCAAGGAAACCTCCACCAATTCCACCGCCTCCATCTTCGCCTGGACGCGCGGGCTTTCGCATCGCGCCAAGCTCGACGGCAATGCCGAGCTTGGCCGCTTTGCCGAAACGCTGGAGAAGGTGACGGTGGATGCGATTGAGCAGGGCTTCATGACCAAGGATTTGGCCGTGCTGGTGGGGCCGGAGCAGAAGTGGCTTTCCACCGAAGGCTTCCTCGACAAGGTGGACATGCTGTTGCAGAAGGCGATGGCCTGACGCGAAATAGCCCGCGCAGGCTTTCGGCTGTTGGCGGTGAGGGTGGCTTTGCCAAACCGCACACTGTCGGCTTTCCTTGAAATCGCCGCTTTGATCCTCGTCATATTGCCCATCATCATGGGCTGCTATGCGTTGCCTGCGATGCAGACAGGCAGCCTGTCATGGTGGCAGGGGCTTGCGGGGATGAACGCCCTTCGGGGCTGAAGCAGAAAGGACGTGCGCCATGCAAGGCAAGCCGCTTTTAACCGGAGGCTGCCAGTGTGGCACCGTCCGCTATGCCATTCTGGAAGAACCCGGCCGCGCCAGCATCTGCCATTGCCGCATGTGCCAAAAGGCATTCGGCAATTTCGGCGCGCCCTTGGTGAATGTGGACCGCACAGCCTTGCGCTGGACGCGCGGGGTGCCTTCCGAATTCCGCTCGTCAGTTCCCGTGGCGCGTGGCTTTTGCAGCCATTGCGGCACGCCTTTATACATGGTGGAGGACGGCAGCGAAAACGTAGAAATCGCCATCTGCACGCTGGACACACCGGACGCGGTGACGCCGCAATATCAGACGGGGGTGGAGAGCGAAGTAGCTTGGTTCAAAATTCTACATGAATTGCCGAGGGAGCGGACGGAGGATTACCGCACGCGCGAGGAGCTGGAAGGGCTGAGGAGCTTGCAGCATCCGGATTATGATATGGAGGAGTGGGTGGTGAGGGGGTGATGCAATTCGCGCTGGTGCGAAGGTTGTATGTGTGAAAATATCTACTCAAGATAGAGCGGTTCGGGGTGTTCATCTGAATGCAAGCGGCGGCGTTCAAAAAGCACAAGGATCTGGCACTGTTCTTCAGTGTGATCTGTTCGCTCCTTTTTTCTCTTTTTCAGATTTTGTATTGTTAGATCAAGGTGAGCTAACTCGATTTGTTCTAAATTTGATGCCAAAAAAATGCCGCTATTTGAATCGCTTTCAACCCGAGATGCCGCAAGTTTCGCATATGTCTCAATAGTCAGTCTTGCGTATATGTTCGCATCAATATTGATAATTTTCATCAATATTTTTCAGGTGGGCCTTGTTCGTGGTAAATTACTTTTTTTGTTGATTTCGTGGGTTTACAGCTTTTCTTCGCAGCACTTGGCATTAGCGCAATACATAGCTGATTGGAATGTCTCAGTTTCAATCTTCATGTGGGGAGTCATCAACTGCATACTTTCGTTTGCCGCGCTATCAGTAAGCAAGGAAGCTGACAAAGCGCATAACAGTTAAGTTCAACGGGGGTGGAGAGCGAAGTAGCTTGGTTCAAAATTCTACATGAATTGCCGAAGGAGCGGACGGAGGATTACCGCACACGCGAGGAGCTGGAAGGGCTGAGGAGCTTGCAGCATCCGGGTTATGATATGGAGGAGTGGGTGGTTAAAAGGTGATTCCATGCAGTCTCCGCGGGGTAGGGCGGTTGAGTTGGTGACGGATCGTTTCACTATCCGCAGTTTGCGGGCAGGTGATGCGATGGGAGTGTTTGCGGATTGGATTGCTGATGCGGAGCTGATGGGCGCGCTCAATATGCCGCCGCGGCGGTTTGCTGTGGCGGAGCTTCAGTCATTCATTCTCGCTCATGACGACCACTCGCGATATCTTACCGGCATTTTCACACGCGAAGGTGGGGCGCTGATTGGTGTGCTGATGATCGAGATCACCCACGCGCACCAGCTTGCCAAAGTTTCCGGCTTTCTGGGCGACCGCAGCTGGTGGGGCAAATCGGTTTTGGAGGAGGCGGGACGGGCGCTGTTCGGCGAATTCTTCGGCAAGCGTGGCATGGCCAAGGCCACAGCACAGGTGTGGGAAAAGAACTATGCCATTTCCATCCCTCTGCGGCGGCTGGGGTTTCGGGTAGAGGGATTATTGAAGGATGAGATTCGCATATTTGATGGCAGTGGTCGGCGCAGCCAATTCATTCTGGGGCTGCTGGCTTCAGATTGGCAAGCGGATCAGAAGCCGTAAGTCAGCCCTACCCGCGCTACGACCATGGATGTATCCAATTCGATTGACGGGTTTGTGAGCGTTTCCAGATTGAGGGTTTCTTTTTGGAAGTTCAAATACAGGCCCTCTGCCTTGATATGGATGCGTTCTGAAATTTGTTGTTCTAAGCCGCCGCCAATCGTCCATCCGTTCATGTGGTCACGGTCGCTGCCATTGGCATTTGCAACGTCAATGCCCAGCATCGCCAATCCGCCCGTCGCATAAAACAGGGTTCCGTCAGCGTGAAGGCCCGCGCGCGCCCGCGCTGTGGCAAACCAGTCCTGATCGGCCGTCACTGTGTTTTTTAGCGCCAGCTCGGTTCCGGTTCCGATCGCGGAAATGTCTCCTTCAAGGCCGAAGACAAAATTGCCATGTTGCAGATTGCCGCCAAGCCCCAGACCTGCAAGGGCGTTGAGATCATGGTCCTTGGTGGAGCTTGTGCCTTGCTCGCCAAAAACTTCGACACGCGAAAGGCCGACGGTGCCGGTGCCATAAAAGCCGGTCCATTCATCAGCCATTGCGGGCTGAACGGTTGAAAATATGAGCAACGTGCTGATGGAAAGAAAGATTTTCAAGGCGATTCCCAAATAACTTCTTCTTAATACTTAATTATTGGCAGTATTCTGCTTGTTGGTCAACCAAGTGGGCCGCCCCCTTGCCCTCCACCCCCCGCTCGTGGCAATTCCTCATCCCATGTCTGGAACCGATCATACCCAAGAGAACCCCAAAAGTCCCGGCCCCTGCGTCATTCTGGTGGAGCCGCAATTGGGGGAGAATATTGGCACGGCCGCGCGGGCCATGGCGAATTTTGGCTTGCATGATATGCGCCTTGTGGCCCCGCGTGATGGCTGGCCCAATGAGCGGGCGGGCAAGGCGGCTTCGGGTGCGGATTGGATTCTGGAAGGGGCCAGCATCCACGCCGATACGGTGCAGGCGGTTAGCGATCTCAATTATGTCTATGCCACCACCGCGCGCCCGCGCGACATGGTGAAGGAAGTCATCACGCCGGAGCAGGCTGGACTCGATATGCGCCGCCGGATTGCGGCGGGTCAGAAGGTTGGCATTCTTTTTGGGCGCGAGCGTATCGGGCTGCTCAATGAGGAAATCAGCTTGGCGGATGTGATCATGATGGCACCGGTCAACCCTGCTTTCGCCTCCATCAATGTAGCGCAAGCTGTGCTGCTGGTGGGTTATGAATGGTATAAGCACGAGGCCACCACGCTGGGCCAGGCCACGCCGCAGGAAGCGGCCTTAACGGGGCCGGGCTTGCAGCAGGCAGGCTCAACACCTGCCACGAAGGAGCAGCTGGAGGGTTTCTTCCAGCATCTGGAGCGCGAGCTTACCGATTGCGGCTTTCTGCGTCCGCCGGAAAAGGCGCCGAGCATGATGCGTAGCATCCGCAATATCTATATGCGCTGTCAGCTTACCGCCCATGAAGTCAGCTCTCTGCGCGGCATCGTGTCGGGTCTCACCTATAAGCACACGCGCGGCAAGCAGAGCGAATGAGCCGCCCGCCCCGCATCCTGCTGTTTGATTCCGGCATGGGCGGGCTTACCGTGGCGGCGGCTGTCGCCCAAAGGCTGCCGCAGGCTGAGTTGTTCTATTGCGCCGATAGTGCCGGTTTTCCCTATGGCGCGTGGGAAGAGGTGACGCTGATTGAGCGCATTCTTGCCGTTGTTGGCCGCGCGGTGGCGCGCACGCTGCCGGATGTGTGCGTTGTTGCCTGCAACACGGCCTCCACCATCGCCTTGAACCAATTGCGCGAGATTTACCCGCTGCCTTTCGTGGGAACCGTGCCCGCCATCAAGCCTGCGGCTGAACAAACCCGCTCTGGCATTATTGGCGTGCTGGCAACCCCCGCCACGGTGAAGCGCGAATATACGCAAGGCCTCATCCAAGCCTATGCGGCGCAAGCTTGCGTGTTCCTGCATGGCGCAGCCCGGCTGGCGGGCATGGCGGAAGCCAAGCTCAAGGGCGAGGGGGTTGATCTTGCCGAACTCGCCGATGAAATCGCCCCCGTTTTCCGCATACGCGGTGAGGCGCGCACCGATTGCGTGGTGTTGGGCTGCACGCATTATCCGCTGCTGGCCGAGGAGATGAAGCTGGCCGCACCTTGGGAAGTATCGTGGATCGACCCATCCCCGGCCATCGCACGCCGCGTGGCCGATGTGCTGGCGCGCGAGCGCCTTTCGGAGCAGGGGCCATCGGGGGCGGTGAAGGCGGGGACGGTGATGTTTACCGATGGCAAGGGCGCGAAAAACGCCGCAGCTTATGGGCCGTTGTTTGGGCGGGTGGAGATGTTGGAGGTTTGATTCAAGCCTGCACATTCTTGAAGATTTGATACGGAATGGAGGTGTCACATGAGTGTAAAACTCGCCCATCTGGCCGTTCGTATTCTCAAATACACCGCAATCGGTCTCACCATTTGTTGTTCGGTATCCATCGGCCTCTTTCTGATGGTGTAAAAACCATCGGGTTAATCATGCAATTCAAAGCATAATTCATTGCGCTAAAATCTCTATGGTTGTAGCTTTTTGTCTGCGGGCTTTAAGGGTCAACCCGCAATTTTCTGCATCACAGCATAAGGCCCAGTTAGGGAGACCAACATATGGATCGTCGCAGTTTCATTCGGAATGCGGGCGTGGCGGCTGTCGTTGCCGCACCGGCACTTGCAGCGCCTGCCATCGCGCAATCAGCACCCAAGATTAAATGGCGTATCACTTCCAGTTTTCCCAAGACATTGAACACCATCTATGGCGGGGCTGAAACATTCGCCAAGCATGTGAGTGAAGCCACAGACGGTAATTTCCAGATCCAAGTGTTTCCGGCCGGTGAAATTGCGCCCGGCTTGGAAGCAGCCAATGAAGTTGGCAAAGGCTCTATCGAGATGTGCCACACCGGCAGCTATTATTATTGGGGCAAGGACCCCACCTATGCGCTGGGCACCACGGTGCCTTTCGGCCTGAATGCCCGCCAGCAAAATGCTTGGCTTTACCACGGTGGCGGCAACGAGCTTCTGGATGAGTTCTACGCCACGCAGAATCTTGTCGCCTTTCCGTGCGGTAATACGGGCGTGCAGATGGGCGGGTGGTTCAACAAGGAAATCAATTCGGTTGCTGATCTCAACGGCCTGAAAATGCGTATCGCCGGGTTCGGTGGCAAGATCATGGCCAAGCTTGGTGTGGTGCCGCAACAGCTTGCGGGCGGCGACATTTATCCATCGTTGGAAAAAGGCACAATTGATGCCGCCGAGTGGGTGGGCCCCTTTGATGACGAGAAGCTGGGGCTCTACAAGGTGGCGCCCTTCTATTATTACCCCGGCTGGTGGGAAGGCGGCGCAACGTTGCATATGATGGTCAACAAAGCCAAGTGGGCGGAACTGCCGCCCGCCTATCAAAGCGTGCTGCGCATGGCGGCGCAGGCAGCGAATGGCGACATGTTGGCCCGTTATGATGCTCAGAACCCGGATGCCTTGAAGCGCTTGGTGGGTGCGGGTGCGAAGCTGAAGCCTTTCCCGCAGGAAGTGTTGGAGGCGTGTTTCACGGCCGCCCAGGAAGCCTATGCGGAAATTTCTGCATCCAACCCCGGGTTCAAGAAAGTGTTCGATTCCATGGCCGCCTTCCGCGCCAATGGCTATCTGTGGCAGCAGGTATCTGAGAGCACGTTTGACAACTTCATGATGGGCCAGCAGCGCAAGAAGTTGCTCTGATCGATCAAGCACAACGCACAAACAACCAAGGGCCCCTTTTCAGGGGCCCTTTTTTAATCGAAGCTTGGTGGAGGCGCTGTTGTATCCAAGCTTGGTATTTCGATATGGATGGAGTTCGTGTCGATCACGGCTGCAGCTTTGGGAATGGAAAGCTGAGGGAATAGCATAATCATGCCCACCATGAAGATCTGCAGCACAATGAAAACCATCGCCCCACGGTAAATCTGGGTGGTGGAAATGCCTGCGACCTGTTTGCCAGTCACCTTATCGGTGTAGGTGCCGGAAGGTGCCACGGAGCGCATGTAAAATAGTGAAAAGCCAAAGGGTGGTGTCAGAAAGCTTGTTTGCAAATTCATACCCAGTATGACGCCGAACCAGACAAGGTCGATTCCCAGTTTCGCTGCAACCGGTACGATGAGTGGAATAACGATAAAGGCGATTTCAAAAAAGTCGATGAAGCAGCCGAGGATGAATACCAGCAGATTGACCACCAGCAGGAAGCCCCACACGCCGCCGGGCAAATCGAGGAAAAGCTCCTCAACCCATATATGTCCGTTGATGCCATAAAAAGTCAGCGAGAAAATGCGGCTACCGATCAGGATGAACAGCACGAAGCAGGAAAGGCGGGTGGTGGCGTCTAGCGCCTCACTCATTAGAGTGAAGTTTAGGCGGCGTTTTGCAAAGCCGAGCAGCAATGCGCCTGCTGCGCCCATGGCACCACCTTCTGTTGGTGTGGCAATGCCCAGAAAGATTGTGCCCAGCACAAGAAAGATGAGCGCCAGTGGCGGAATGAGCACGATGATCACTTGTTGCGCCAGCCGTGAAAGCAAGCCAAAGCCGCCCGCCTTATCGGCCACTGCCACGGCATAGGCCGCTAGCACCCCGATGCAGGCGGCCCAGATTCCATCACCCTGTCCGGGGATTTGCTGCAGCACCAGATAGCTGGCGATGGCAAGGGCTGCTGCGCCTGATGCCACCACCAGCAGGGACGTGAAACTGCCTGTCAGCGTGCGGGCGGATAGGGGAAGGGCGGGTACGGATTTGGGCGAAACAATCGAGATAAACAGAATATAGCTGCAATATACCCCCACCAGAATCATGCTGGGAATGATGGCGCCGGCATACATGTCGCCAACCGAAACCCCCAGCTGGTCGGCCAGCACGATTAGCACCAGTGAAGGCGGTACGATTTGCGCCAAGGTGCCGGATGCAGTGATGACGCCAGCCGCCAGCGGTCGGTCATAGCCATAGCGCAGCATGATGGGCAGCGAGATGAGACCCATGGCCATGACGGATGCCGCCACCACGCCGGTCGTGGCTGCCAGCAACGCGCCCACTAGAATGACCGCATAGGCAAGCCCGCCGCGCACGGGGCCGAAGAGCTGGCCGATGGTATCCAGCAAATCCTCTGCCATTCCAGATCGCTCAAGGATAATGCCCATGAAGGTGAAGAATGGAATGGCCAACAGGGCATCGTTGCGCATCACATCCAGCACGCGGCCGGGCAGTGTTTGCAGCAAGGGCCAAGATAATGAAATGTCGTTGGAATAGGGTGACAGTTCAACAGCGATGGCAAAGAACAAAAGTCCGTTCGCCGCAATGGCAATGGCAACCGGATAGCCCAGCAGCAGGAATACGATCAGCGCCATGAACATGATTGGCGCCAAATTATGGGCAATGAACTCGATCATGAGTGCTGGCCTTCGCGGGTGGGTTCATCCATTGCACCGGTAAGGATGGCGGCGCGCTTGATCGTTTCGGATATCATTTGCAGGAACAGCAGCGAGAAGCCTGCAAGGATGAACAGCTTTGCCGGCCAGACCGCCAAGCCCCCGGCATTGGCCGAACTTTCGTTTTCGATGAAGCTATTGAAGAAGAAGGGAACCGATAGCCAGATGAGCACAAGGCAGAACGGTGCCAGCATCAGCAGGTGGCAGACCAGATCGATGATGTCACGGGTGCGTTTGCTGAAGCGGTTGGAAAGCGCATCGATACGCACATGGGCATTGCGCTGAAGGGTGTAGGCACCCGCCAACATGAACACGGCTCCGAAAAGGAGCCATTGCAATTCAAGCCACGCATTGGATGAATGATCGAAAACCTTACGGATGATCGCATTGCCCGCGCTGACAATGACGGCGGCCAGAATAAGCCAGCGAACGTGATAACCCATGAAACGCGTAAAGCGGTCGATGCCGCGGCTTAAACTCAGCAACATCAGCATTGCAAGACAGCTCCCCAGCCTGTTTTCGAGCGAGCGTACATGCGATTCCGCCTATCCTAAAAGTGGAGATTTCGAGTTGTGCAATTTCGAGCTATAAGTTTATGGAACATAAGTGTCAGGGTGCCATCTGTTCCCACCCCCCATTTGACTTCTGCCCCCATTCCCGCTATCCACCGCTCACATCGCGCGGGTTCCGGTCACGGCACCCGCGTTATTGCTTGCCTGTGAAGGATGGCCCCAAGCGCAAACGGGGTTTTCTTCTGTCAGCCGGGAAACCGGCAAAGGAGGGCCAAGCTCCCGTAATCATTAGGAGTTTCGTATGACGAAGCGCGCAAATGCTAAGTATAAGCTCGACCGCCGGTTGGGTGAGAATATCTGGGGTCGGCCCAAATCCCCCGTCAATAAGCGTGAATATGGCCCCGGCCAGCACGGCCAGCGCCGCAAGAGCAAGCTTTCGGATTTCGGCGTGCAGCTGCGCGCCAAGCAGAAGCTGAAGGGCTATTACGGCAATATTTCCGAGCGCCAGTTCCGCGCTGTTTATGCCGAAGCCTCACGCATCCCCGGTGACACGTCGGAAAACCTGATTGGCCTGTTGGAGCGGCGTTTGGATGCCGTGGTTTACCGCGCCAAGTTCGTGGCCACCCCCTTTGCCGCCCGCCAGTTTGTGAGCCATGGCCATGTGACGGTGAATGGCCGCAAGGCAACCGTTGCCTCCATGCGCCTGAAGGTGGGTGATGTGGTGGAAGTGCGTACGCGCTCTAAGGAACTGCCGATCCTGCTCGAAGCCACCCAGCTGGCCGAGCGTGACGTGCCCGATTACGTCGAAACTGATCACAAGAAGATGACCGCCAAGCTGACCCGCATCCCCGCTTTGGCGGATGTGCCCTATCCGGTGCAGATGAGCCCGGGCCTCGTGGTTGAATATTACTCGCGCTAAGCGATAGATACACTTCTCGGTTTAACGGGGTTGCGGAAACGCAGCTCCGTTTTTGTTTGGGAAAACAGGCGGCTGGATTTCGCGGTCGGTTGTGTAAATGCCTGAAGTTGCGTCATTTATATTTTGCATCCTCAGCGTGCTTTGAGTCATAATCACGCGTGAAGCAAAGCGGAATCATGGCGTGAACACCCAGCCCACAAAACGCATACTCACCTACGGCACGTTTGATGTCCTGCATTTCGGGCATATGCGGTTGCTTACGCGCGCGCGCAAGCTGGGCGACAAGCTGTTGGTGGGCCTTTCCAGTGACAGTTTCAATGCCATGAAAGGTAAGCAGGCAGACTGGAGCTATGAGCGCCGCCGCGAGGCGTTGCTGGCCACGCGGCTTGTGGATTTTGTGTTCCCGGAGACGCATTGGGAGCAGAAGCCAGGCGACATTGCGCGGCTGAACATCGACACATTCGTGATGGGCGATGATTGGCAAGGCAAGTTTGATGATCTGAGCGCGCATTGCGATGTGGTCTATCTGTCGCGCACGCCGGGCATTTCTTCAACTTTGCTGCGCAATGCCATGCGGGCAGCTGTGGTTTGACATGAGCGAGCCGCATCTCAACCGACAGCCCTTGGCGGTACGCTTGTTCGTGGCACCTGCGCTGCGGCTGGCGCTGGCGGCGAGCTTGTTGCTGTGCTTGGTCGGTTTCTGGATGCTGCATATCTTCCGCAAGCTCACGGGTAAGGGCGCACCAGAAGGCTCTGCAAAAAAGTATCCAACCCGCAAGCGGCCCATGCATATGGGCAACGCACTTGCCGCACTGAAGCTTACGCAGAAACTGGCGGATCAATGTGGTGCCAAGCCATTCCTGATTTCGGGCACGCTGTTAGGCATCCACCGCAATGGTGCGTTATTGGCGCATGACAACGATCTGGACCTTGGCATTTTCGCGGATGATCCGGCCTTGGGCGCGCTGGTTCAAGGTTTGCGCGCGGCACCACAGGTGGTGCGGTTAACTGAAAATCGGCTGGGGGCAGTTGGCAGAATTGCCAATCCTTCCATTCCCAATCTCTATGATGATGTGATCCTCTACAAGATCAATTTGCAATGCCTGCCCGATGCGCGGCCTGTGCGGCTGGATTTATTCGTACACTTCAATGTCCAGGGCTTTGTGGCCCACGGCTCCACACGCACGCTATGGGCTAATTCCCCCTTCACTCTGTCCCAAATGGAACTGGAAGGTGCCAAATTCTGGGCACCGGCAGACCGAACACTCTATCTGACTGAGAATTACGGGGATTTCAGCGTGCCGAAAGTGAACTTCGAAAGCTCGGTGGATTGTCCGAACGGGATGAACATTCTGACGTTTCCAGCCTGTGCAATGCTGGCGAAGAAGTGGGTGATGTTCGGCATTTCAAAAGACCGTATTCGTGAAAACCTCTTGTGCCGAAGAGGATACGATTTTTGCAGGATGAGTTTGGGGTTGAGGTCGATCTCTTCCATCGCCAATGAAGTGAAATAAGCAATCCAATGAAATTCAAACGCAAATCTGCCTCAGACAGCGATCAGGGCAAGATCACTTCTGACCATCTACAGAAAAACGCAGCCATTAAAATCGCTGCGCGATTACTAAGCAAATCTGGGATTCAATACTGGGTCTTTGAATGTGGTGTTGGAAGTGTTTTTCTTGTGGTGCGTGACTATGACCTGAGGGCGACTTACGCTGCACTTAGAGAATGCAAAGACCTCTACATGGGCTCCATGTGGCAACGTATAAAGCTTAATCTCCTATTTTTCAAAAAACTTAAAATATCTAGTCGCCTAAAGGAATCTGGATCGTTTCAACTCCTAAGCCTAGCTTCCTCAAAAGGAAAACATACGAATAAGTTGAGATTGAGCAAAGACACACCAATCGGGCGCTATGTTGAATCTGAGTTTTTGGAAGGATTCCCCGACGGCATCGAGACTCCAATTTCACGACGAAATTTGCTGCAGCATATCAACTTCCCGATTGATGTCGTTTACACTTGGGTGGATTCATCAGACAAGAAGTGGGCAGCAAAATTAGCAAAGTTCAAGCCAGCCAAAATTGGTAATGAAACGCGAGACTCGGTTTCTGACGCAAGGTGGCGGAGTTGGGATGAGCTTTTCTATTCTATGAAATCCATTGAAAAATATGCGCCTTGGGTTCGGAAGGTATTTGTTGTCACGGATCAACAGAAACCGGACTGGTGGATAACTAGAAAAGATGTTGTGATCGTTCATCATCGCGACTTTTTTGCCAAGTACATTTCACTACCGACGTTTAACTCCCATGTTATTGAGTCACAATTACACAGGATTCCAGGTCTGAGTGAGCACTTTATCTATTTCAATGATGATGTATTTCTTGCAAGATCTCTTAAGCCGTCAAGTTTCTTTTTGCCAACTGGTATAAGCAAATTCTTTCCGTCGTCCGCTATGTTGCCTCTGGGTGATGTAGTTGCGGACGACATAGCACCCGATGCAGCGGGAAAGAATCTGCGAAAAATGCTTGGCGATTCAATTGTCACGCCTGTAAACAAAATGAAACACACACCTCATCCGCTGCGTAAGTCGATTCTTGGTGAACTAGAGATGCGCTTCTCGAAGCAATATCATGAATTGGGTCAAAACAAATTCCGCTCTAGTAATGACTTCTCACCAGTCACACAATTATATCCCTATTGGGCATTCTTACGTGGGCTTGCAGTTCCGTCGACATGTAAACTGTACTATTTTGATATGGCTACGAAGAGTGCCATAAAACTGAGTTTTAGGTTGTTAAGGATGGGCCGATTTGATTTCTTCTGTCTGAACATGAGCCAAGGAACAGGTAATGCGACTTGGTTCAGGATCAAGACAAATGTAATCCGCTTCTTACTTGCCTGCAAATTCTCAACCAAATAACGTCTTAAGAACTCAAAAGAAAACCCGAAGAAAGCTACACTATGATCCGTCAGTTCTTAAATCGCCTTCTTCTTCCGTATAAAATTCGTATCGTGCGTCTAAATGGCCGTCTTTCTGAACTCCATCATTTGCTGCAACCTTATAATTATAAAATTCAGAAGAGATTTTTGAGAGGTCATGGGAGCGTTGTTTCTCGTGGACCTTTTTCGGGTCTTCAGTTTAGGCGAGATGCAAAAAAACTTTTAGGCACTTACGAGCACGAGCTTCACGATTCGGTTGAGGAGCTGATTTGTTTCAAGCCAGATGTGATTTTGAATATTGGATCGGCGGATGGATACTACGCCTTAGGCCTCGCCAAGCGTCTGCCGGAATCAAAGGTATTTGCTTTTGACTTGAACAAAAAATTTGAAGGAATTATCTCAGAATTAGCGAATAGAAACAACGTCACCGTTCATTTCTTCGCCCGAGCTTTTGATAAAAATGATTTAACTCACGTAAACGGTTTGAAAACTGCAGTTGTACTTGATGTGGAAGGTGCAGAAATGCAAGTGTTGGAGACATTTGGTAATTCACTCAATGGGATGTTCTTGATTATCGAAACACATGATATTTTTGTGCCGGACATCACAAAAGCTGTCGTCAGTCGGCTTGAAGCCACACATGAGATCTCTGAAATAGAAGAAGCTACTAAGCAGACTGATTTGCCAGCACTAAGTGCCTTTAGTTGCCTTGATCGTGCGCTTCTGGTTAATGAGTTTAGGGCTGGCAAACAGGTTTGGCTTGTTGCTAGACCGCGTGGCTGAGTAGTAAAATGCTTGCTGTCTGTTTTATAACAAATGAACGCCACCTTTCGCTTGCAGTCGTGGCCGCGAGGCAAGCGGAGAAGTTCAAATCATCAGCAGATATTCATATATTCATCGAGGACGCGGGATTTGATCTAGCTCGTCTGGAGGTGCTTTCGCGGCAGCACGCACATCACTTTCATCTTAACGAGCTTAGTCGCTTTATACCAGATGGACTGCCGCAGAACGAGAGATGGCCTTCCTTGACGTTTGGGCGATTGTTCCTCGCAAATGTTTTGCAGGGTTACGATCGTATTCTCTACTTGGACAATGACATACTTGTTGTTCGAGACTATTCCAAGCTTGTTGATATAGAATTTGGCGACGCGGCATTGGCCGCAGTGACCGACTTTTCTGTTTTGTACAAGATAAGCGACCCCGAGAAGTTTGGAGGTATGCAATGGTCAGACTGGTTTCGACGGATTGGTAAAAAGCATAATACCTATTTTAATTCAGGTGTACTTTTGATTAATCCTTCGAAATGGCTTGCTGAGAAGCCCCACGCTTCATTGAATCGTTTTTTTTCAGAATATGGGTATTGGGCAAGAATGTATGATCAGGATTTTTTGAATTGGTTTTTTGATGGCAAATGGTTAGAGCTTTCTCCTCGCTGGAATTTTCCTGGTTATTTTTTTGGCTTGGGCTTCGAAGATACTCTCAAGCCTACGTTCCTACACTTTTATGGTAGCCGCGTTCCTTGGCGTAATTTTCCTTTTCAGGTTGAGCATCGCAGATTTGCAAGGGCTTATGCTTCGCTTTGCGAAGAGGTAGGCCTGCAATTTAGCGACTTGCCCAACTCTGGCTATTCTCGTGATATAGTTTGGGGCTACTTGCAGAGGATATACTTGAAGCTTTTGTCGTTTGTTTTCAAGCCGAAGCTGGCGTTGAGGCGATGGAAACGACGCTCCGCTGTACTGCAAAGTTATTTTGACGACCATCAGCTGTTTGTTGATGGTGAAGTGGTGGCGAGTAACCGAGCGGCACGCCCCGTCTATGTCGGAAACAAGTTTTTTGATATGAGATGGGTTAAAGATTTGGACTTATAATCATGACCACCCCCCTCATACTCACCGCCCTTCGTCTCGTCCCCCTCCGGCGGCGGGTGTTGATGGTTGTTTGCCTGTTCATCTACAGCATTGTCGATCTTCTCGGCGTTACCATGCTCATCCCTTTGCTGGGATTTGCTGTTCCAACTGAGGGGCGGTCCAACAAATATCAGGAATTTCTGGATCCCGTTTTCGCCTTCCTGCACCTCACCCCCGGCATTGAGGGGGTGTTGGTGCTTTATGCTGGGTTGATCCTGCTTAAAACCGTGTTCTCGGTGCTGCTCATGCAGGTTACGGGGCGGCTGGTGGCTAATCTCACGCAGTCCATTCGGCATCGGCTTTCGGAAGGCTTGATGCGCGTGAAGTGGCCTTGGCTGATGCGCCATTCGGTGGCTCATCTCACTGCCATTGCCAGCCGCCAGTCCAGCACCGTGGGTGAGATGTTCCACAATGCCGCCAATCTGATTGCCATGGTCTTGCAGGTGCTGGCCTATGTGGCACTGGCTTTCGTGTTTTCCTGGCAGGCGGCCCTATTGGCCTTGGCGCTGGGGGGCATGGTGTTTGGTTGGTTCGGCACCATTGTTCGCATGCGCGGGGCTTCGGCCGAGCGATATGCGGTGGCCGCTTCCGGCCTTGCCTCGCGCTTTGCCGATGTGCTCACCAATATCCGCTCCATCCGTGGCATGGGCCGCACGCCGCAGCTGTTGGGCCTTATGCGGGCGCAGTCGGCTGACATGAAGCAGAGCTTCCGTAACAAGCTCATCATGTCGGATCTGTCGGCGGAGATTTTGGAACCGGTTACGGCGCTTATTATCGCTTTTTGGTTCTATATGGCGCTCGTTTGGTGGCAGCTGCCCATGCACCATCTGTTCGTCATCGGGCTGTTGCTCATTCGCTCCAGCACGCTGTTGTTCAGCGTCTATCGCCTCATGTTCCGGGTGGTGGATGCGAGCGACACTTTCCGCAGCGTGTTGCGCGTGCTGGATGACACCAAGCGTCATGCCGAAAGCTTCAAGGGCCGGGCAGCACCCAGTCTCAATAACGCGCTGGAGGTAAAGGATTTGAGCTTCAGCTATGACAAGAAGCATGTGCTGGAGGATTTTTCGCTCACTTGCCATGCCGGGCAAATCACCGCGCTGAGTGGAAGTTCGGGGGCAGGCAAGTCCACGCTTATTGATATTCTTCTGGGCCTGCAATTGCCGCGCAAGGGCCAGGTGCTGCTGGATGGAAGCTCCTTGTTTGATGAGCTGGATGTGGAGGCCTGGCGCAGTCTGATCGGCTATGTGCCGCAGGAGCAGACGCTGTTCCACGATACGGTCATGCGAAACATTACGCTCGGTGATGATCATCTCACGGTGGACGATTGCTGGCGCGCGCTTGAGCAAGCAGGTGCTGCTGAATTTGTGCGGGGCTTGGCTGCTGGGCTGCAAACAAATGCGGGCGAACGCGGGGCCGCCCTTTCTGGCGGTCAACGCCAGCGCATCATGCTGGCGCGCGCGCTCGTTCGTCGCCCGCGCTTTTTGGTGCTGGATGAGGCCACCGCAGCGCTGGACCCGGAAACGGAAGCTTCTATTTGCGAGGGCGTGCGCGGCCTAGCGCGTGAACACAATATCACCGTGCTTGCCATTTCGCACCAGCCCGCTTGGGCGCACGTGGCCGATCAGGTGCGCGAATTGCAGCCCCTCACCAAGGCACCTGTCAGCGCAGGCTAAACAGCTCAGCCATCTTGGCATCCGCATAGGCAAAGCAACCGGCAAGCTCCGGGCTTACAGGCAAATCGCGATATGCGCCCATGGCACCCTGTTGCATCAATCGGCCTGCCAAGCCCGGCGCATCGCCGGTGACGACCCACACAGAGCCGAGCCAAGTGCGCCGCACCGGGGTTCCGCCGGCGTTCACAAGCTTGGTGAAGGCTGCATCCGGTTCTGTTCCGGGGGCAAAGACGACGAGCATGGTGCCGGTGTCATCGGGCTTCAGCGCCGCCACGCGCAAGGTCAAGGCCATGCCGGCCACCCAAACCGCCAGCACGCTCACCGCCAGCGTTAATGCCAGCCTGTGGCCCGGCCAGGTCACGCGCCCGCGCCCTGCGGCGTGAAGGCGGGTGCGCGCGCTTCACGAATGGGCAGATGCACAAGGGCGGCAAACAGGCCCAGCGCCACGCCCATCCACCATACGGGGTCATAGGTGCCATAAATGTCATGCAAGAGCCCGCCCAGCCAGACGCCAAAAAAGCTGCCGATCTGGTGGCTCAAAAACACGAAGCCATAAAGTGTGGCCATGTATCGCGTGCCAAACATCACCGTCACCAGCCCCATGGTCAGCGGCACGGTGGAAAGCCAAAGCAGGCCCATTACGGCGGTGAAGATGAGGGTGGATACAGGCGTGATCGGCAGCGTGATGAAAGCGATGACGGCAATGGAGCGGCCCAGATAAATCAACGACAGCGCATAGCGTTTCACATAACGCCCGCCAATCATGCCTGAAACATAAGAGCCAACCACATTAAACACGCCCACAATGGCGATGGACCATGCCGCCAGCCAAGTGCTGATGCCATGTTCGATTAGATAAGGCGGCATGTGGATGGTAACGAACGCCAATTGGAATCCGCACACGAAAAAGCCCAGCACCAGCAGCACGAAACTGCCATGGCCGAAGGCTTTGGCAATGGCTTGGCGCAAATCCAAATCCGTCTCGCCAGCCGCCGCGCGCGCTGCGGCACTGTTGTCGGCCTTGGCACTTAAAGGAATGGCCAGCGGAATAATGAACAGCAAAATGGCCGCCAGCAGCATCAGGGCGGATTGCCATCCAAAAGCGGCGATGAAGGCTTGGCCGAGGGGTGCGAATATGAACTGGCCCATGCTGCCCGCTGCCACGGCAATGCCAAAGGCCCAGCTTCGCTTTTCTGGCGGAACCAGCCTGCCAAAGGCGGCCATCACAATTGAAAAACTCGCCACCGCGATGCCGGACCCGACGAGCACGCCGCCCGTCATATAGATCAGCCCTGGCGTGTGCGAAAACGGCATCAGGAACAGGCCCGCCGCATAAAGCAACGCCCCCACCATCAACACGCGCGTCGCGCCGAAGCGGTCGGCAAAGGCACCGGCCACGGGCTGCATGATGCCCCAAGCCAAATTCTGCAACGCCATCGCAAAACCGAATGTCTCGCGCGGCCAGCCATGAAAATCAGTGATCGGCTTATTGAACATCCCCATGGATGCCCGCCCGCCAAAACCGATAATGGCAATGAGGCACCCGGCGATGATGATGACGGAGGGTTCCATATACCAAGGCCGAGGGGAGGGGGAGTTTGTCATGCCGTTTCCTTTTTGCCGAACAGGGCAGGGCCAGCCTGCGCAATCGCAACGCCTGCAAGGACCATCACCCCACCTGTCACGATATTCACCGTAATCACCTCATCCAGCAACACCGCGTCGGCTATCACCGCCACCACCGGCACGAGATAGAGGAACACGCCTGCCAAGGCACTGGGCAGGCGACCGGCTGCGAAGTTCCAGGTGATGGAGGCCAGGAATGTGGATACGCCGCCAAGATAGGCCATTTCCAGCCAGTTACGGGCCGTCATGTTGAGGAAGGCTTGGGGGGTTTTGGGGCTGGCGAGCAGCAACATGGGCAGGGTGGCCAACACAATGCTCCATGCGGTAATCGCCATGGCACCATAGCGTTGGATGAGTGGGCGGGCGGCGATAACATAGGCAGACCAAGCAATGCCCGCGCCGAAGATCATCACGGCACCCTTCACCATGTCCGTATTGCCTGCCTGAAGGTCAGGCCAGAACAGCATTACCGTGCCGCTGAAGGCCACCAGCAATCCGGCGATGGTGGAGCCGGTCAACGCCTCGCGGTTCACGAGAGCCGCCATCAGCGCGATGAGGATGGGCTGCGTGCCGATCACCAATCCACCAAGCCCAGCGGTGGCATGATTGAAGCCGAATACGGAGCCGATATTATAGCCGAACATGCCCACCCAGCCGAGAAACAGCAGTCGCGGCCAGTCTTCGCGCGCGATGCGCCAGCGGCCATGCATCATCAGAAAGGGCAGATAGGCCAGGCTCACCATCACATAGCGGATGATCAGCGAATTAGCAGGGCCGAGATCTAGCCCCAGCGTTCGCACGAATACTGGCCCGATGCCCCACACCACTTGCGTGAACAGCATGGCCAGCACGGCTTGCGTCACGGCTTCCTCGTGGTGGTTCTACGACAGATCACGATGCCTGCCAGAATGGCTGCCGCCGACATCACCTTCATCACCGTCAAGGGTTCACTCAGCAACACCCACGCGGCCAAGGCGGCGACAGCCGTCTGGATGAATTGCGTCATGGACGAGAAGCTGGCGGGCAAATGGCCGAGTGCGAAGATGATGAGGCCTTGTCCGCCTGTGTGGCTGATCAGCGCGATGCCGAAAATCACCGCCCAGCCCATCACTGATCCCGGCAGCATGGGTGCTCCAGAGGCAAGGGCCACGCCCAGCATGAAAAGGCCGGAGACGACGGTGGTGTAAAACACAATCGTTTGCGCGCTGTGGCGTTGGCGCAGATGGCCGGAGATCATCATATAGGCGGCATAGGTGATGGCCGCACCCAGCCCAAACGTGTCGCCTAGCATGCGGTCAATCGGTGGGGCGCCAACGGCTTTTTGCAGCACCAGCGAAATGGCTCCGCTGATCGAAAGCGCAAAGCCCAGCATATAAATGGGGCTTGGCCGTTCACCAAACAGCACAATGGCCGAGAGTGTGACGATGAGCGGTGCCAGATTGGCGATCAATGTCGCGTCCGTCACGGTCGTATAGTAGATGGATAGGTGCCAACAGGCGATGTCGATGCCGAAGGCAAGGCCCGCCAGAATGCACAGCGCATGGTCCCTGCGGGTGAAAGCCTCTCCACCGCGCCGAGCATAAGGGGCCGTCAGCAGGGCCACCACCGCCAGCACGGGGATGGATAATCCCATGCGCCAGAATCCGGATGCCAGAGGTGCTAAATCCGACAAGCGCACCAGCACGGGCGAAAAGCCAATGGCGATGCCTCCGGCGATCAGCGCCAGCAAGGCGGTGGTGCTGCGGTCGGGTTTGGCCTTATCGCTGGTGGCGCTCAGGCAATGCCCTTTTCGGTGAACAGGCCTTGCAGTTCGCCCGATTGGAACATCTCGGTCACGATATCGCAGCCGCCGATGAACTCGCCCTTTACATAAAGCTGCGGAATGGTGGGCCAGTTGGCGTAATCCTTGATGCCCTGGCGGATGCCTTCATCGTCCAGCACATTTACGCCCGTATAGGGCACGCCGACATGGTTGAGGATCTGCACCACACGGCCCGAAAAGCCGCACATGGGGCTTTCCTTGGTGCCTTTGAGGAACAGCACCACATCGTTGGCTTTCACTTGGGCGTCAATCTGCTTCAAAACGTCTGTCATGGTTCACTCCTGTGGGGTGCTGGTTTGCAGGGCCAGCGCGTGCAATTCGCCGCCCATGCGGCCTTTCAATGCCTGATAGACCATCTGATGCTGCTGCACCCGGGTCTTGCCTTTGAACGAAGCTGAGATGACGGAAGCGGCATAATGGTCGCCGTCGCCCGCCAGATCGCGGATTTCTACCACGGCATCCGGCAGGGCCTCACGGATCAGGTTCTCAATGGCTTTGGCATCCATGGCCATGGGGTTGGGCTCCGTCGCGGTTTGTACAGATGGTCAGGATTTAGGCCTGCTGGAGGATTCCTGCAATGCCCAGCACGCGCAGGGCTGGCATGATGAATTGAGTTGTGTAAAATTTATCGCACAATCCTGAGAGGAGAGTCCATGCCCCGCACCGCCTTTGCCGCTTGGCGCGGCCAGATGTATGGCACCAAGCCGTGGTTTGAAATCAACGAGCGCGGATCGCTGCATATCATGTCCGGCAATGATGCCGTGGGCCGTTGAGTCAGGCGGTGAGAGCGGCTTTCCGCGATGGCCATCCGCAAGGGGTTGGTGCATGGCGAAGCGGGCTTCTAGGAGCCGCGAGCGCGAGCAAAAATTTGCCCCGGCCGCGTGCCAGAGGCAGAGACGGTACCGGGGCGTACCTGATGCTTATAGCGCAAGTGCTGGTGAAAATCAAGTTTGCGGATGGCCGGCATGGATGAGGCCCAAATCAATGCGCTGGAGCTGACGCTTTCTTCTGAGCGGTTTGGGCGATATTTGTCATGGGCCGAAGGCGACCGGGCCCGAGCCATCCATTTATACACAATGAATTGCAGGCTTTCCGAGAGCTTGTATACGCCGCTGCACATGCTCGAGGTGGCGTTGCGCAACAGAATTCACGATGTTGCTTCGACATTGGTGGCAGGTAACAAACTGGCATGGTTTGATCTTGCGCAGTTTCAAAGGGGAGATCGGCAGGCCGAGCAGCTCGCCAAGGCGAAGTCGGACCTCACCTCAGACCGGAAGCCCGTTGAGCCAAGCCGCATCGTCGCCAGTCTCACCTTTGGCTATTGGACGAGCTTCTTCAGCCGCGATTATGAAAATCTCTGGCAGCAGGGGCTTCACCGCATCGCTAGGCGCCCGAATGGCAAAGGATTGCAGCGCAAGGATTTTGCCCAGCCGCTCATGCCACTTCGCCTTTTACGCAACCGCATCGCGCATCATGAGCCCATCATTGGATGGGATTTGCCGAAGCACTATGATAAAATCATTGAGCTTGCCGAGTGGCTTTCCCCGGCAGGGGCGCAGTGGTGTCGGGATAACTCGCGTTTCCCGGCGCTGTATCCCGTTGAAGGGATCGCTCTTTTTGATGGTGTCAATTCACCGACGCCAGTTCCCCATTCATGAACGCCGGGAACCAGTTTTCATGGGCGCGGCGCAGGTCGGTGAGTGGCACGCTGGTGCCGTCCAGCTTCAGCGCGTCGCCTTTCACCGTGCCGATCAAGGCGGCGGGAATGCCGGCGGTGGCGGCTTCGGCCAGCAGTTTTTCAGCCGAGGTGGCGGGGCAGGTGATTACGTAACGCGCTTGGTTTTCACCGAACAGGGCCGCATGGCCCGTCACATTCACTTCCGCGCCAAGGCTTCCCGCCAGTGCCATATCACTCAACGCACCCACCAATCCGCCGTCGGACAGATCGTGGCAGGCCGTCACGCGCTGGCTGCGGATTAGGCCGCGCACGAAGTCGCCGTGTTTGCGTTCTTTCACCAAATCCACATGCGGAGCCGGGCCTTCTTCGCGGCCCAGCACTTCGCGCAAATAGAGGCTCTGGCCCAGATGCGTGCCGTGACCGCCGATCAGCACAATGGCTTGCCCTTCCGCCTTGAAAGCCAGTGTGGCCATGACCGCGATATCGGGGATGAGGCCCACACCGCCAATCGCGGGTGTGGGCAAGATCGCCTGCCCGAAGGTCTCGTTGTAAAGTGACACATTGCCCGACACGATGGGGAAATCGAGGGCGCGGCAGGC